>JBEHYH010000246.1:0-9353 GCA_048498275.1 Myxococcota bacterium
TGGAATGTAGGCAGGGAGAAGTTTAAAGATTATGCACCAGCTTTGCAGGCCATCGAACATCTACCCGGACGTCCCTGGCGCGGGTCCGAAGGAAGGCGGTGATCTCACCACGCCCACCAAGACCGACCGCATCGTCCAGGTCACGAAGCCCGAGGTCGACGTCCTCTGGGTCGTCGACAACTCCTGCTCGATGCAAGACAAGCAGACCCTGCTGTCGAACAACTTCGCCTCGTTCATCACCTACGCGACCGCGGCGAACGTCGACTACCGCATCGGCGTGGTGACCACGACGGTCGATGAAGCGTGCCCGCCCGGCATTCCGTTCGGCTGCGGCAACACCAACGACAACGGCTCCAACGGCAAGTTGTGGATCGACGGGCCCACCCAGCTCAAGTGGGTGACGCCGCAGACGCCCGCGGTCGCGCAGGTCTTCAGCCGCATGGTGAACGTCGGCACCGACAGCCCGACCAACGAGCTGCCGCTCGCCGCCGCCGTGAAGGCGCTGGTGCCGCCGGTGATCGCGAACGAGAACCTCGGCTTCCTCCGTGACGAAGCGAACCTCGCGGTGGTGGTCGTCACCGACGCGTCTGATCAATCGCCGCAGCCGGTCGCGTACTACGAAGATCTGCTGATCAACGTGAAGGGCCAGCAGCGCCTGTCGTACTTCACGTTCAGCGCCATCTCGCCGCGCAACGGCATGGGCGGCACGAGCAACTGCGCGTACGACGAAGCCGGCGCCGATTCGACGCGCTACGACCCCATCACCAGCGCGACCTCGGGCGTCACCGCCGAAATCTGCAACAACAACTGGGCGACCACGCTGCAGAACCTCGGGCAGACGGCGTTCGGTTACCGCACGCAGTTCTACCTGGAGAACCAGCCCAGCTCGTCGGCCATCGTGGTGCGCTTGAATGGCAACGTGGTGCCGGTCTGCCCGGCGACGCCCACCTGCTACACGTACAGCCCGCAGACGAACTCGGTGACGTTCAACATGGCGCCGCCTCCGGGCCAGACGCTGGAGTTCCAGTACACGCAGACCTGCTTCGGGCCGTAAGCGGCTGAGCGCTTCGAAGTACGAAGCCCGGTCACCGTGTGGTGGCCGGGCTTTTCTTTTCGGGCGCGCCGTTGCTCAAGTCGAGCTGGCCTCTCCACTTCGCGCCGACAGCTCAAGCTGCGGCAGAACTGATTTCACTGACGCGGAGCTGCCGCTCGTGGCTTCGCCATCGCGTCTTCGAGAACGTCCGCGCGTGAGAGGCCAACGCCCCGCGAGCTCGAGGCGCGTCACTCCTTCGGGAGCGCGCGCAGAATCGCCTTGCCGTCCTTGATGACGACCTTGAACTCGACGCTCTTCGCGTTGTGCTGCTTCATCAACTCCGGCACCTGCTTCTTGAGCGACGACGCCACCGAATCGAGCGTGAGCGAGCGCGTGTCTTCACCGGTGCGCTTCTTCGCCATCACGTACGCGTCGTAGATGGCTTTGATCTTCTGCTCCGAGAGACCGCCGTCGCCCGAAGGCGCGCGCGGCGCAGCCGACACAGGCGCGGCGGGCCGTGCGGCCGCGGGGAACGAACCCGAGGTGATCTTCGGCGGAGCTCCCGCCGAAGGCGCCGGCAGAGAACCCGTGGTCCGCGCCGGTGTGATGGCCGGGAAGGAACCCGACGTGATCTTCGGCGAACCGACGGGCGCGGCTGCTTGCGCGAACGGGTTGGTGATGGGCTTGAGCCCCGCGACCGGAGCCGTCACCGCCGGCTTCACGCCTCCCGATGGCGTCACCGGAGGAATCGCCGGCAGCGTCCCCGTCACGGGTTTGATGGACGGCAGCGGCGCCGACACCGGCTTCGCGATGGCCACGGCATCGACCGCTTTCTCAGCCGCGGCGATCACCGACGAGAGATCATCTTCGGCCTCGTCGAGGTCGGAGAGGTCGAGATCTTCATCGACGTCGAAGTCAGCGTCCTTCTTCTTCGGGCCGCCGTGCTGGTGACGCTTCAGGCGCGCGAGGTCGCGCTTGTACGTACCGTTCTCGATCTCCTTGAGCGTGCGCTCCCACAGCCGCTCGAAGGTCAGCAGCTTCTGCCCGATGCTCTCGAGGCGGAACTTCACCGCCGTCTGCCGCACCGAGCTGCCCTTCATGCGCAGGTACTGCTTCTTGAACGCGTCGTGCTTCTTCAGCGGAGGCAACCGCTCGTTGCCCAGGAAGTACTGCTCGTAGGCCGCACGCAGCTCCGCGAGCTCGGCTTCGAGCTCATTGAGTTCCTGCATCTGCTCTTCGGAACCCTTTTGAGCTCCGGCTACGGCCTCAGCACGTGCTGGCACAGCGGCGCACTCTACTTTTGCTTCACGCCGCCGTCAGCGCTGACACATCGATGGCCGGTCGCGCGTTGACGGTGCGCAGATTCTTACCCAGCAGGTACGCGCCGAAGCTGAACATGACGAGCGAGATGAACTGGCTGGTGGAGATGTTGTACCAGGCGCCCGTGGGGATGCTGTCGATGAGGCCGTGAATGGTGCCGCGCTCGAGGTCGCCGCGGAAGAGCTCCACCGACGTGCGGAGCACCGCGTAGCACATGAGCCACATCGCGAAGATCTGCCCGTGGAACCGGCGCCAGCGGCGCGCGGTCATCAGCAGCGCGAAGAGCACCATCTGGCCGAACGATTCATAGAGCTGCGTGGGGTGCACCGGCAGCGTGTGGCCATGCGACGCGGCCCAGTCTGAAATGCGCACCGCTCCGTCGACCGCGTTGGGGAACACCTCGCCCGTCTTCTCGATGACCCAGCGGGTCTCGGTCATGCGGTCGGCCATCGACGAGAACGCGAGGCTCGGCGTGCCGCCGGCGTGACCGAAGAGGTCCTGCACGTTGGGCCCGGGGAACTCGACCGCGAACGGCGCCTTCTCGTGCGTGGTGACGTCGCCCCAGCAGCAGCCCGCCGAGAAACACCCGAGGCGCCCGAAGGCCTGCCCGAGCGACACGGTGGGAATGCAGAGGTCAGCCAGCCGCATGAATTCGATGCCGCGTGAGCGCGCGAACCACACCGAGAGCAGCGTCGCGCCGATGAGCCCGCCGTAGAAGACGAGGCCGCCGCCGAGGCTGAACATCGACATCGGGTCGTTGGCGTACTGCTTCCAGTTCACCATCACGAAGAGGATGCGCGAGCCCGCGATGCCGCCCACGAAGGCGTAGAACGCGAGGTCGAAGATCTGATCTCGCCGCTCGAGCCCGAGCTTGCCCGGCCATTCACGCGTCGCCAGCATCGCCGCCACCGTGACCGCGGTGATGAAGCCGAGGCCGATCATGATGCCGTAGGTGTGGAGCGGGATGCCTTCACCCTTGCCGTGCCACCCGAGAATCGGAACTTCAGGCAGCGCGTAGTACATGCCGGCGATGGCCAGCGCGACGCCGATGGCGCCGAAGGTGATGGCGCGCGTCTGCCGGTCGCCCTTGGTCGGAGGCGTCGGTTTACCGTTCTTGTCGTCCGGGCCGGCCGCCGTGTTCCAACCGTTGCGGGCGGCGTAGATCACGAGGCCCAGCGCGAGGAGGTACAGCGCGATGTGGCCCGCGCCTGACGTGAAAACGAAACGGTAGAGAACCGGCAGCATGGAGAGCGCTCGTAGCACCGTTGCGTTATGTGCGCGCACACGATGACGCGGCCGCCACCTCCCCAGACGTTCAAGGCCACGCTCGTCTCGTCGCGCGATCTCACGCCCCGCGTGAAGGAGCTGATCTTCGAGCGGCAAGACGGGCCCTTCACTTTTCAAAGCGGTCAGTGGGCGAGCCTCGTGTTGCCGCTCAACGACGAAAAAGGCCGGCCGCTGCGGCGCAGCTATTCCATCGCGTCGGTGCCGCGCGCTGATTCATCGCGCTTCGAGCTGGTCGTCACCAGAGTCGATGGCGGCGTGTGCAGCACGTGGTTGCATGACGCGAAGGTCGGCACCGAGCTCGAAGTGAAAGCGCCGCAGGGCCTGTTCCTCCGCCCCGCTGACGTCGGCCCGTCGCTCTTCATCGCCACCGGCACCGGCGTCGCGCCCTTCCGCGGCATGTTGAATGACGCGCTCGCCGCAGGCCGTGGAGAGCCGCTGTGGATTCTCTTCGGCGTCCGCTCGCTGGCCGACGCGATGTACAAGGAAGAGTTCGAAGAACTGGCGCGCAGACACCCGAACGTGCGCTTCGAGCTGACGATGTCGCGCCCCGATGCCGGGTGGAACGGCCGCGTGGGGTACGTGCAGAAACACGTGCTGGAGCTCTGGAGGGAACTCGCCGCGCACGGCACGCCGCACGCGTACATCTGCGGCGTCAAAAAGATGCTGCTCGACGTGCGTGATGTCTTGAAAAGCAACGGCGTCGAACGTCAGCACCTCCACCTCGAGAGCTACGACTAAGAAGTGAGGCGGGGTTCCCCTCACTCTCTATGCGTCTTCGTCTTGCGCTGTTCTTCCTGCTCGGTTCGGCCGGGTGTCTGTGCGTCAAAGTGCCCGACACGCACTTCGCGTGCGCGTCGAACGCCGACTGCACCGTCGATGAGACGTGCGTCGAAAACGTGTGCCGCTCCTTCGCGGAGTTGGACGCCGGCTTCGACGCGGGCGTGACCGACGGCGGGAAGACCGACGCGGGCCTCGATGGCGGCGTGTGCGGCCCGAGCACGTGCACCGGGTGTTGCCGCAACGGGCAGTGCATTCCCTCCGGCGACCCGGCCGCGTGCGGGCTCGGCGGAGCCGCGTGTCAGACCTGCCCATCGAACTCCGCGTGCATCGGCGGGAGCTGCACCGGCTGCGACAGCACCACCTGCCCTTCTGGTTGCTGCTTCAACGGCGTGTGCCAGGGCACCAGCGCCACGCAATGCGGCACCGGCGGGCAGGTCTGCAACTCGTGCGTCACGTTCACGACTGATCAATGCCATTCAGGCGTGTGCGGCTGCGGCGCGGGGCCCGCGTGCACCACCGGCCAGCAGTGCGTCAACGGCGAGTGCAAGTGCAACCCCGCGTCGTGCAGCGGCTGTTGCTTCAAAGACAACTGCGTCACGCCGAGCGCCGCGACATGCGGAGGCGGCGGTCTGGAGTGCTTCGCATGCGGCGACACCGGAGATCGCTGCGCTGACGGCCAGTGCCAATGCGGCGCCGGCAAGCCGTGTCACGACGGTCAGGTGTGCGTCAGCGGCCAATGCGAATGCATGCCGGGCTCGTGCCTCGGCTGCTGCAGCGCGGCCGGCGAATGCGTCACCGACGGAGGCGCGGCGGCCTGCGGGCTCGGCGGCGGTTCGTGTCAGAGCTGCGCGAACGGCTGCGACGGCGGCGTGTGCGGCGGGTGTGAAAACTGCGGGCCGACCGATTGCTGTGCGAACGGCGCGTGCGTCGCGGCCGGCAGTCAAACCACGGCGCAGTGTGGCGCGGGGGCGGCCTGCGGCGTCTGTGACGCCACCCGCGCGAACGCTTGTGTGAATGGCGCGTGCACATGCGGGAGCGGGCCGGCGTGCGCGTCGGGTCAGCAGTGCAACGGCACCTCATGCGTGTGCAATTCGGCGACGTGCCCTTCCGGCTGCTGCAACGCGAGCGGCCAGTGCGTGACGCCCGGCCCGGCCGCGTGCGGGAGCGGCGGCAACGCGTGCGTGATGTGTGACGCGGTGAAGGCCGATTCGTGCGCGAACGGAGGCTGCAAGTGCGGCGCGAATGATCCCTGCGGGGCCGGGCTCCACTGCGTCAGCGGTCAATGCGTCTGCGACCCGACCGGCTGCACGACCGGGTGCTGCGCGTCGGGCGTGTGCACTCCGACGTCGACGACCCAATGCGGAGCCGCCGGCGCGACGTGCGGAGCCTGTGGAGCCAACGCAGACCGATGCCTGAACGGCGGTTGCTCCTGTGGAACCGGCGGCGCGGCGTGCGGGGCGGGTCAGGCGTGCGCTGGAGGCGCGTGCGTGTGCAACGCGACGTCGTGCCCCGGCGGCTGCTGCAACGGGAACACCTGCGTCGCGCCGGGGAGTCAGGACAAGGACGCCTGCGGCGCTCCCGCGAGCGGAGCGTGCGTCGACTGCAATGACGCGCGCGCTGACCGCTGCGTGAACGGCGCGTGTTCGTGCGGCCCCGGCGGCTCGCCGTGCGCGGCGGATCAACACTGCGTCGGCGGCCAATGCGTCTGCGACGGCACCTCGTGCGCGAGCGGCTGCTGCGACGCGACCATCAACGGCCACTGTCAGGCGGGCACCAGCACCGCGCAGTGCGGAGGCGGCGGCAGCCTCTGCAACAACTGCGGCGCGCAGCAGTGCACGTCACAGAGCTGCCAGGGCTGCAACAGCTCGAACTGCTCCACCGGGTGCTGCAACGGCAACGCCTGCGTCACCGCGACGACCGTGAGTCAGTGCGGCACCGGCGCGAACGCGTGCGGCGCGTGTGACCCGCTCAAGGCCAACAACTGCAACGGCGGGAGCTGTCATTGCGGCGCCGGCGCGGCCTGCGGTGCGGGCCTGCACTGCGTGAATGACCAATGCGTGTGCGACTCCACCACGTGCGACAACGGCTGCTGCACGAACGGTGGCGCGTGCGCGACGCCGAGCGCGAGTACGTGCGGGCTTCATGGTGCGGCGTGCACGAGTTGCACCGGCACCTCGAACACCTGCAAGAGCGATGGAACGTGCGGGTGCGGCGGCGCCGCGGCGTGCTCGGCGGGCCAGCGCTGCAGCGCGAACGCGTGCATCTGCGACGCGACCTCGTGCCCCGATGGCTGCTGCGACGGCAACGTCTGCAAGCCGGGCTCCCTCAACACGTCGTGCGGCGTCGGCGGCGGGCTCTGCGACATCTGTTTTGGGAATGATCAGTGCATCGAGGGCGTCTGCAAGTGCGACGCGAGCTCGTGCATCAACGGGTGCTGTGACGGGCGACTGACGGTGCCGCACTGCCTGAACAACAGCAGCGAATTCGAAGCGTGCGGCAACAGCGGCATGTGCGCTCCGTGCCCGACCGGTGCTTCGTACTGCTTTCAGGGTCTGTGCAATTTCTAGAAAGACGAGCTCGCGGCCAGACCGTACTTCTCGACGGCGCGCGTGGGCTGCGGCGGCTTCGACTTCAACTGCGACACCACGGAAGACCAGCAAGACCTGACTGCTCACGCGTGCGTCCCCGACGGGAACAACTGCCTGCGCTGCGGCACGTCGACCGGCTGGCGTAGAGACCTTCCCGGGTGCGGCGAAGAGAGCTCGTACGCGACGTCATGCACCGAAGGTCTGCGATTCATGCACCAACCCGGTCTCTGAAATGCGAACGCAGATGAAGCCGCGACCCCAGGGCTACGGCCCCTTCGCCGGGCGAAGCAGACTGTCGATGATGAGCAGCACCATGCCGGTGACGATGGCCGCGTCGGCGAGGTTGAAGGCCGGCCACTGCCAGCCTCCCGGGTGGAAATCGATGAAGTCGATGACGTAGCCGCGGAAGAGCCGGTCGACTTCGTTCCCGAGCGCGCCACCGAGCACGAGCGGCAGACCCCACTTCACGAAGCGTTCATTCGCCGCGCCGCTGAGCCGCGACGCATAGAACATCACCAGCACCACCGCGCCGAAGGACACGAGGTGGAAGAGCGGCACGCGGAAGTTCTCGGGCACGTTGCTGAAGAGCCCGAGCGCCGCGGCGCGATTTTCCGCGTAGCCGAGCTGGAGGAAGTCGCCTTCGAAGATGATGCGGTCGCCCACCAACCGCGCGTGCGCCCAGAGCTTCGCGAGCTGATCGACCACCAGCACCGCGAATGAAACCACCAGGAGCCACGCGTACTTCTTCATACCGATGCGCCTTGTCGCTACGCGCGATGCCCGCGTCAACCTGAAGGCGACACGCGAAATGCGACAGGCGTGTGCGTGGCGAACTGGAGCTAGAGTCGCGCAATGGCTCAACAGCTCGTGGTGATTGACGTCCCTCCTCTCGAAGACGCCGCGTGGGCGACGCAGGTGTTCGTGAAGGCCGGTTTGAAAATCGTGTCGAATGACGCGGTCGCCGATGCGATGGGCAAAGACGACGCGGCCCGTGACGCGCTGATGAAGGCGGGCAACGCGGTGATGGAAGCCGAGAAGCTGGCGCCGCACTACCGCCGCGTGTTCGAGAAGCTGCACGCGTCAGACCCGAAGCTCGGGCTCTGGGGAACGGCGTGGCTGGTGTACGTGCCGAACATCACCGCGTGCATCGTCGACTGGTCTGAAGTCGAGAAGCTGGCGACGACGACCAAGACCGGCCCGGAGCGCTTCTCGTATGACCAGTTCAAGAAGACCTCGTACGAGTTCGTGCGCGCGCGTCAGAAGAAGTTCCTCCCGGCGGAGAAGTACCTGGAGCTCCCGCTCGGGCTGAACGCGCAGCAGAAGATCGACGCGTCGCTCGAGTTCCTGCGCAAGCGCGGGGTGATCAGCTGATCAGCGCTTGAAGTTTCACGTCATGCGGAAAAGCTCCATCAAGCGTGGAGCTTCGCACTTCACCTGCCCAAGACGACCTCGGGTGGCGGCCCCGCGAATCAGAAGCTGCCGTCACGGCCAGGCCCGCCAGTGACGAGCACGGAGCGCGCTTTCACGCGCCCGTGCCCTTTCGATGATTACGCCGCCATGCCGGTCATCTGCTGACCGAAGTCCTGCATGTCGCCGATCATCACGCGCGCATCGTCGATGCCGTTCGCGACGCCGAGCAGCATCTTCAGCGGAGTCGCGATGCCCTGACCGACGCCGGGGATGAGGTCGACACCACCGACCACCAGGTTCGCGATGTCGAGGCCGATGGTGAGACCGTCGCGGCCATCGCCGATGTCCTGCGCGAGGTCGACGCCGTCTTCCACCAGACCGACGACCGGGCCAACCACGGGGATCGAACGGAAGCCCGTCTTCGCCACCGCGCTCGCGGCCTTCTCGGTGAGGAACTGTTTGACCTTCGGCGGCAGCGCCTCGACCAGCCGGCCCATGAGGCGGCCGATGTTCTCGAGCCCCTGCACACTGAAGGGCAGATCGGCTCCGCCCCAGAGCGTCTTGTCGATGCCGAACGGGCCGTGGATGGTGACGCCGGGGATGTGCACCTTGTCGCCCTGACCGATGAGCGCCGCGAAGGCTCCGCCGAGCTCCTTGACCGCGCCGAGGAGGTCGCCGTCGGTGAGCTTCTCGACCGCGGTGAACACGTGCGTGAGCGAGCCCGATTCGACGATGGCCTTGTTGAGCTCGTGGTCGCCGAAGAAGGCGCCGACCGAACCCGGCAGCTTGGCCAACGTGTCGAGGAAGCCGACCGCGAGGTCGGGCGAGTTCTTGCTGATGACCTCGCCCGCGTGCGCGAGACCCTTGATCCACTCGAGGGGGTTGCCTTCAAGAGCGGCAACCCCCTCGCACAAGGAGGGGCGACCGTCTCGGTG
>JBEHYH010000247.1:0-9271 GCA_048498275.1 Myxococcota bacterium
ACCCATATTGGGACGACATTTTGAAGCACGGACGGGCGTCCCGGCGCCGACATGCGGCTGGTCATCGACGCGCTCGAGCTCTGCTACGCGCGTGAACACATCGACACCTTCGTCATCGCGTCAGGCGACTCCGACTTCGTGCCGCTCGCGAACAAGCTGCGTGAGAACGACAAATTCGTCATCGGCCTCGGCGTGAAGCAGGCGACCAGCCCGGTGTTCGTCAAGGCGTGCGACGAGTTCATCTACCTGCGCACCGAACGCCGCGCGCCGCCCGAGAAGAAAGAAGAGAAGAGGGACAAGAAGGAGAAGAGCGAGAAGAGTGAAAAGCCGGCGCGTGGTGAGTCCGCGAAGCCGACGCGCGGTGTGCTGCCGCAGACCGTGAAGGACGTGCTCCAGAGCCTGCTGGAGCGCGCGACCGGCCCGCTCAACCCGTCGTTCATCAAGGAGACCATCGTGCGCCGCGAGCCCGACTTCGACGAGCGCGACCATGGGTTCTCGTCGTTGAGCCGGATGCTGGAGGCCGCCGAGCGCGAAGGGTTGTGTCAGCGCGTTCAGCAGGGCCGGCAGTGGTACGTGGTTTCGAAAGAGAGCGGTCGCATCGGTGCGCAGGTCGAGGCCGAGGAGCCCGGCCGCATCGGCGTGCCGGTCGACGCGGAAGATTCTGAAATCTGATCAGGGCAGCGTGATACCGCCGATGGGGTGGGGGTTGAACGCCACCTCCCAGCGGAAACCGTCGGGGTCGGTGAAGTAACCGCTGTAGCCGCCCCAATCGCGCTGCACGGCGGCGTGAACGGTCGCTCCGGCTTTCGCGGCGGTTGCGAGCACGACATCGACTTCAGCGGGCGTCGCGACGTTGTGCGCGAGCGTGAAGGGCAACGTGCCTCCACGCGTGACCTCACCGATTTCAGCCTTCGCCGCCGACTCGGCCCACAGCGAGAGCACCAGCTTCTCGCCGACGTGAAGCATCACCACTTCGCCCGGAGCCTCGAGCGCCGCCTTCCACCCGAGCCCCTCGAGATAGAAACGCCGCGAACGTTCGACATCGTCGACGACGAGGGTCACGAAGTTCAAGCGCTGGTTCATGTCTTCTCCGGTGCGTTCTGCCGGCTCGTCTCGTCGGCCTCGGGGTCGTCGGACATGCGCTGTTGTTTGTAGATCTTGAACTTCAACGTCACGAGGTACGTGATGCCGCACGCGAGGATCGCCGGCGGCCCGTACGCTTTGCCGAAGACCTCGAACACCAGTGCGATGGCGGCGAGTGGAACTCCGACGACCGCCACCAGCGAGCTGCCGATGCCCACCACCGCGAACAGCGCCGGGTCGAGCTGCACGAGGCCGGTCAGGTTCACCAATCTCGCCACCAACGCACCCGCGACGCCGCCCAGGTACATCGAGGGAATCAACAGACCCGCGGAGCCGCCGCCGCCCAGCGTCAACGCGGTGGTCGTCATCTTGCCCACCAGCAGAATCACGAGCAGCCACCACGCGGCGAGCTCCGGGCCGTCATCGAAGATGAGCTTGAGCGTCTCTTCACCGGTGCCCAGCACGTGACTCGGCCGCAGCGAGACCGACCACCACAACAGCAACGCGAGCGCGCCGGCGGCGAGCGACGTCACCACCGCATGCCACGCGGGCCGGAGCTTCTTCACCAGCTCCTGCAGTTGGCTCATGCCGAGGCCGAATCCGAGCGCGACCGGCACCGAGATCGCCACCGCGACCAGCGCCGCCGCCGCGTATTCCGCGCCGCTGTAGACCGGTGAATGCGCCGGCCCGACGAACAGCGGCCGGTACCCGTGGAGCTGCGTGTTGAGCCAGAACGCCAGCACGCCCGCCCACAGCGCGTACGCGAGCTTGCGGTAGATGATGCGGTCGCCGTACGCGATTTCCGTCGCGAAGAGCGCGGCGGTGAAGGGCGCTCCGAGCAACGTGGCGACCGCGGCGGCGATGGCGGCCAGTTGATACGTGCGCAGCTCGTACTCAGAACGCACGCGGAGCACGCGCGAGAACCCGGCGGCGAGGCCTTCGGAGATGAGCACCACCGGCGCTTCGAGCCCTCCAGAGCCGCCGGTGCCCAGCGTCAGCAACGTGGCGACGAACTTGCGCGCGGCGAGCGTGAAGGCCGGTTTGTCGTAGCGCGGCTGCGGGTCATCGCCGGCGTGCTCGTAGGTCACGTGGTAGTTCGCGAGCGCGAGGTCGATGCCGTCGCCCGCCACCGGGAGCCACGCTTCACGCCGCAGCAACACGCCGCGCAGCGCGCCTCCGACGCCGAGAATGCCGAGCAACGTCAGTGCGCCCGCGAGGTCTTTGGTCTCGGTGACGTGAAAGAGCCCGTGCAGCGCGAGGTGCACCAGTTCACGCAGCGCCGTGCACGCGCCCCACACCAGCACCGCGAGCAGACCGACGAGCAGCACCAACCGCGCGATGTCGTCCCAGTTGTCGTGGAGCGCGCGGCCTTCGTCATCGAGCCGTTTGAAATGGGTCTGCGCCATTCACCGCTTCTAGCGCCAACGACGCATCACGGGCCGTAGGAGTCGACCGTCACGGCGTTTCCACGCGAGACGGTGACCTCGATGGCCCCGTCGTCGCAGCTGAGGTTCATGGTCAGCGCGTCTTCCAATCGAACGGGCGCCGCGAAGACGAACGTCTTCACAACTGACGGCGGAGGTGACCCAGCACGTCCATCCGCGTGAGCAGACCGACGAATTCGGGGCCATCGAACACCAGCGGCACGATGCCTCGGTCGAACATCGGCAGCAGCGCCTTGATGCTGGTCTTCACGTCGACCGTCTCGAGGCGCGTGGTCATCACCGACGACACCGGCTGCTTCAGCTTCGACTGGTCTTCCACGCTCGCGAGCAGCACGTCGCCTTCGTCGAGCATGCCGACCACCTTGCCGTTCTCGAGCACCGGCAACTGCGAGATTTCGTACAGGCGCATGCGCGTGAGCGCGATGAGCATGGTGTCGCTCGGCGCCACCGTGACGACGTGCCCGTCAGAGAAGCGGCGCGTGATGACGTCGCGCAAATCGCCGGTGCGCGGGCGCGCCATGAAGCCGTGATCAGCGAGCCAGAAGTCGTTGAACATCTTCGACAGGTACTTGTTGCCGGAGTCGCACACGAAGGTGACCACGCGCTTGGGCGTCGTCTGCTCGCGGCAGTACTTGAGCGCCGCGGCGACCAGCGTGCCGGTCGAGCTCCCGCCGAAGATGCCCTCGGTCGACAACAGCTCTCGCGCGGTCGCGAACGAGGTGGCGTCATCAATCGTGTACGCCTTCTTCACGCGCGACAGGTCACACACGCCAGGGATGAAGTCTTCACCGATGCCTTCGACGAGCCAGCTCCCGGCCTGACCGAGTTTTCCGGACGCGACGTACTCGGTGAGGATCGACCCCTTCGGGTCGGCGAGCACCATCTCGGTGTTCGGCGAGTGCTTCGCGAAGCACTTCGACAAGCCCGTCAACGTGCCGCCGCTGCCGACGCCGAGCACGAACGCGTCCAACTTCCCGTCCATCTGCTTGAGAATCTCAGGGCCGGTCTCTTCTTCGTGCGCGCGCGGGTTCGCCGGGTTGTTGAACTGATTCACGTAGAACGCGCCGGTCTCCTTCGCGATGCGCTCGGCGACGTCCTGGTAATACTGAGGGTGACCCTTGCCGACATCGGAGCGCGTCATCAGCACCTTCACGCCCAACGCGCGAAGATGCGTGACCTTCTCGTTGCTCATCTTGTCGGGGATGACGAGCGTGAGCTCATAGCCCTTGAGCCGCGCGACGAGCGCCAGACCCAGACCCGTGTTGCCGGCGGTCGCCTCGATGAGCTTCTTCTGGTGCGGTCCGACCAGGCCGTCTTTCTCGGCCTGCGCAATCATCGACCGGCCGATGCGGTCCTTGATGGAGCCTCCGGGGTTGTGGCTTTCCAACTTCAGGAACAACTCACACGGACCCGTGTCGAGCTTGGTGACTTTGACGAGAGGCGTGTTGCCGATGAGGTCGAGGAGAGTGGTGCTCACGGCGGCGGATATACGCGTAACCGTTGAGCGGGTGTGCGTCGGTGAAGGGAGCCCTCCGCTACAGCGGAGCGGCCGTTGGAGATCCGCCAACGCAGAGTGAGACGCGGCACAAAAAGTCTCACGTTTCGCGCTGACAAACTGTCACATGCCCGAGAGCGAATGGAGACGCCGGACGTACGCGATTGCGTGCAGCGCGCTCAGCGGGGCGAAAAAGCTGCGCTGGAGGCACTGGTACGCCGCTTCATGCGGCCTGCGTACGCCGTGGCGCTCTCGGTGGTGCGCATCCCCGCGGAGGCGGAGGACCTGGCGCAGGAGTCGATGGCGATGGCGGTGGGGAACATACAGGCGTGCCGGGAGCCGGAGCGGTTCGCCGGCTGGCTGCTGACGCAGGTTCGAAACCGGGCGCTCAATCAGTTGTCGGCGCGGCAGGTGCGTGAGCGCCACGCCTCGGCCGAGCGCCTCGACGAAGGCGGCGGCAGCACCGACCGCGTGATGTTGCGCGCGCAGTTGAACGCGGCGCTCGAGGTGCTGTCGGCCCGCGAGCGTGAGGTGGTGCTGCTCCACGACCTGGAGTCGTGGACGCATCAGGAGATTGCAGAGGCGTTGGGCATCACCGAGGTGAATTCGCGGCAGGTCTTGTCGGTCGCGAGAAAGTCGCTGCGCGCGAAGTTGCTGGAGATGGAAAATGGAGAGACCGCACATGGATGACGAACGCATTGATTTTTCGGCGCTGGCGCCGAGCGCGAAGCGTCTCGAGGCGATGGTGGCGGGCGCGCTGGAGCGGCTCCCCGTGGTGGCTCCGCCTTCACCGTGGACCTCGATCGCGAACCTGCGCGCCGCCGTGCTGGCGATGGCCGCGCTCGCCGCCGTGTCGTGGCTGCCCGCGCTGACGCACGCTGATGCGACGACGCAGAGCGCGCAGGAGCCCGGTGTCGCGCTGATGCAGTACGCGCAGTCGGGCGACGCGACGGCGATGCTCGAGGTCGCGCATGGCTGGTAAAATTCCCACCGCGTCGGTGCTCGTGGTGCTCGCCGCGTTCCTCGCGGGCGCGGGTACGGGCGCTGGTTTGTACGCGTCGTTCGGCCGGCCGCACCGGCACCCGCCGGGCGGGCATGACGGGCGCAAACATCTGCCTCCGTTTCTCGACGCGCTCGATTTGAAGGCTGATCAGCGCACTGCCATCGAAGCCATCGTCGAGAAGTACAACCCGCGCTTCGAAGCGATCTTCAAAGAGAACGCGCCGAAGCTGCAGGCGCTCCGCGCGGAGATGGACGCGGAGATGGTGCCGGTGCTCGACGAAGCGCAGCGCGCGAAGTTCGAGGAGATCAAGAAGCGCCGCGATGAGCGCGGGCCGGGTTTCGGTCCACCTCCGCCGGGAATGCCGCCGCCTGGCGGTCCTGGAGGTCCTCCGCCTCCGCAGCCGAACTGATGCAGGCCGTGCGATGATCAGCGGATGCTCGCCACGCTGCTGTCGCTGACGCTCTCGTGTCTCAGTGCCGATGATGGTCAAGCGCACGTCACCAGCCCGAAGAAGACGTTCACGCTCGATGTGAACTTCGGGAGGTTGACGCTGCTCGAGGGTGATCAGCCGCCGCTCGAGCGCGGCGTGCTCCCCCAGGGCGTCCGCTGGACGGCGGGCATGCAGCAACACATCGCCGGCTACGCGGTGAGCGACGACGGCAGTTGGGTGGTGGCCGCGCGCGACATCGCCCGGTTCGCCGACCCGGAGCAGGGCGTGGTGATTCTCTTCGACGAGAAAGGCCAGTCGAAGGAGGTCGACATCTTCCCCGCGTTGACCGCTGAGGAGCGAAAACTCCTGGGTCATACCAACTGCGGTACGGTGTGGTTCGCGAACGCGCGCGACAGCGGCACCGGCGTGGAGGTCGACGTCTACCAGGGAGGCAACACGCCGGGTCAGCAGCCGTGGTTCGCGACGGTGCGCATCGAGCGTTCGACGCTGGAGCTCACGCGCGTCGCTTCGCCGAAGCCGAAACCCGAGAAGGCCGAACCCGCGTCTAAGAAGAAGCCGAAGAAGAAGTGACTCAGCCGATCTCGACGTGACAGGTCGAACTGCAGCCGTCTTGCGAGAGGGTGTTGCCGTCGTCGCACTCTTCGCCGTCCTGCACGAAGCCGTCGCCGCAGCCGCTCGTGTGACAGGTCGGCCCGCACGCGCCCGCGTCAGGAGCCGCCGGGTCGCACTGCTCGAAGCCCGCCTGCACGGTGCCGTCACCGCAGTAACCACCGCGCGTCTTGCAGTCGGCTCCGCACTGGCCGTAGCCGCCGTCGTTGCCTCCCGGGCCGTCGTCACACGCTTCGTCGCGCGTCACGATGCCGTCACCGCACGTCGAGACGCACACCGCGCGCGGCGCGTTGAAGCCCTGCAGCGTCAGCTTGTAGTTGGAGCCCGTCACGTGGCGCTCCGCCTGGAACACCACCGCTTCGTAGACCCCGCCATCGGCGAGCCCGAAGTCGGTCGCGTGCTGCGCGTCGAGCGTGACGTTGCCGTCTTCCTGATTGTGGATGCCGCCGATGTCGACCGCGAGGTGCCCGTTGATGAATACGAACACGTCGTCGTCGCCGAAGAACTCGAGCCGCTCGCCGCCTGAGAACGTGAACCAGTACCGGAGCTCGCTGGTGAAGTTGAAGTTGTGGCAGTCGGCGAAGCTGTTGGGCTGATTGCAGGTCGCGCCGCCATTCGACGCGCGGCGACTGCGTTCGACGAAGCCGGCGTCGGTGTCCTGCCAGCCGCGCCCGTCGAGCGGGAAGAACGTGGTGTCTTCGAAGACGTAGCTCCCGTTGCCCTGCCGCGTGACCGTCAGCGTGTCGGGCACCGTGCGGTTGATGCCCGGCGTGTCGCGGTACCACTGACTGAACGCCGTCGGGCCGTGCGTGGTCTGGGTTCCCGCATCTCCGTGCGCGTAGACGGGTTTGCCGTCGATCGACGCGAGGTCTTCGGTGATGCCGCGGTCGTCACCGGTCTGCCCTGCGATGCCCTGCCAGTCGAAGTCGGGGTGACCCGTGCCTCCGTCGCCGTTGAACACGCCCGGCAGAAAGTCGCGGTACACCACGGGAATGTCGAGCGACTGCGCGGCGGCCGGCAATTGTGGCGTGCAGTCGAAGCCCGTCTCGCGTTGGCAGGTGTGGCTGCACCCGTCACCGTCGCGCTGATTGCCGTCGTCGCAGGCTTCGCTCTCGGCCCACACGCCGTCGCCGCACATCGCCACGCAGACGCCGTTGGTGCAGCGCGGCTCCTGGTGGCAGAGCGTGTCGCAGCCGTCGCCCAGCGAGTTGTTGCCGTCGTCGCATTGCTCGATGCCTTCGACGACGCCGTTGCCGCAGGTGGTGCGCGTGCAGGCGCCGCCATCGCAGGCCCAGCCCTGTTCAATCTGACACGTCGAGGAACAGCCATCGCCGTTCTGCGCGCCGTCGTCGTCGCATTCTTCGAGGCCCGCGACGATGCCGTCGCCGCACGCTTCGGCCGTGCACCCCGCGCCGACGGGCACGCAGACCCAGCCGGGCTCGGTGAGGCACGTCGCGCCGCAGCCATCACCCGCGGTCGCGTTGCGGTCGTCACACGATTCGCCGACGTCGAGGCTGCCGTTGCCACACAGGCTGGGCGCCCCTCCGCCGGTGCCCGCGTCGGAGCCGCTGCCTCCGCCGCCGCTCCCGCCACCCGCCGCGCCGCCACTGCCTCCGCCGGTGCAGTTGCCGGCTTCTTCACAGGTCTCTGCCGGTCGAGGGCACGCCGAGAGCACGAGAAACGTGGCGAGCGTCAGAAGCTGCTTGGAAGTCATGCGCGCGACTGTGGCGCTGCGCGCTGGCCTCCGCAACTTCACGCGCTAGGCTGCCCGGCGTGGCATCAACGGTAACGACGCTGGCGGTTGAAGGGCTCACGCCCGTACGCACGCGAAAAGACTTCGAAGAACTCTCGGGCGTCGCACAGGGCAAGCCGGTGTCGGTGGGTGTCACCCATGCGGGGCTCTTCACCGATTGGGAACGCGCCAATTCCTTCGCGGAAGCGGTGCGCGCCGCGATGGCCGTCACGCACCCGAATGTCGCCGCGACGCTGGGGGTGAACGCCGCGGGGCCGATGCGCTGGGCCGTCGCGTGGGAGCGCTTCGATGGACATCGCCTCGACGAGTTTCTGCGTCAGCGCGGCGTGCTGCTGCCCGATGAAGCGGTGGCCATCATCTCCGCGGCAGGTGAAGCGCTCGCGGCCGCGCACGGCAAGAACGTGCTGCACGGCGACTTCAACGCGCAGTGGGTGACGCTGCTGCCGACGCCTGAAGGCTCGAAGGTGAAGGTGGCCGGTTTCGGCCTCGGCATGTTGCCCGCGTACGCAGGCGGCCCGCGGCCCACCATCGCCGGTGACATCGCGGCGCTCGCGGCGTTGCTGCACGAGATGCTGACGCTGCAGCGCCCGGGTGGGAACGTGGCGACGCTGCCTCCCAGCGCGATGCATCTGGGGCCGGTGATCGCCCGCGCGCTCGGGTACGACCCGCAGAATCGCTACCGTTCCATCGCTGAATTCGAAGCCGCGCTGGCCAACGCGAACCGCACGCGCGTCTCGTCGGGCTCCGTGGTCAACCCCACCGACCTCAACAAGCGCAGCGGCATCGGCCTGCGCACGCTGGGGCCCTGGCAGTTGGAAAAGCTGCTCGGCGAAGGCGCGATGGGTCAGGTGTTCCTCGCGAAGCACAACCTGCTGGGCCGCTCGGCTGCCATCAAGGTGCTGCGCCCGGAGCAGTACCAACGAGACGACCTGATCCAACGCTTCTTCCAGGAAGCGCGCGCGGTGAATCAGATCAACCACGAGCACATCGTCGAAATCTCCGACTTCGGTCAGGAGAACGGGCCCGACGGCCGCCCGGTCGCGGTGTACTTCGTGATGGAGCTGCTGCAGGGCCACACGTTGACCGACCGGCTCGCGAAGGGCCCGATGTCGGTCGACCGCGCGGTGCACATCAGCAAGCAGATCATCTCCGCGCTCGCCGCCGCGCACGCGCTCGGCGTGGTGCATCGCGACGTGAAGACCGACAACGTCTTCCTCATCACCAAGCACGGCGACTCCGACTACGTGAAGGTGCTCGACTTCGGTGTCGCCAAGCTGACGCAGCCCACGAGCGCCGCGCCCACCGTCTCGACGATGGATGGCGCCATCATCGGCACGCCGACCAGCATGTCTCCGGAGCAGGCGTCAGGTGGCGTGGTCGACGCGCGTGCCGACGTCTACGCCGCGGGCGTGATGATGTGCCTGATGCTCGC
>JBEHYH010000248.1:0-9253 GCA_048498275.1 Myxococcota bacterium
ACGAAGGCTTCACGTTCCTGAACCGCATGGGCGGCCCGTACTGGTGGTCGTACTGGATCATGATCAGCTGCAACGTGCTGACGCCGCAGCTCTTCTGGTTCCGCAAGATCCGCACGTCGCCGACCTGGAGCTGGATCCTCGCGTTCTTCGTCAACATCGGCATGTGGTTCGAGCGCTTCGTCATCACCATCACCTCGCTCCACCGCGACGCGCTGGTCTCGAGCTGGGACTACTTCGTGCCCGTCACCGAAGTGTTCTACCTGCTGGGCACCTTCGGCCTGTTCTTCACGCTGTTCCTCCTGTTCATCCGCTTCTTCCCGGTCATCGCGATCGGCGAAGTGAAGTCGGTGATGCCGCAGGCCAACCCGCACTGGGAAGGCTACGAGAAGGAAGGGGCGCACTGATTATGAGCGACACCAAGCTCTGGGGAGTGCTGGCCCAGTACGAGAACCCGCACGCCATCTACAAAGCCTGCGAGCAGGTTCGTGATGCCGGTTACGAAAATTGGGACGCCTGCACGCCGTTCGCGGTGCACGGTCTCGACAAGGCGATGGGTATCAAGCCGTCGAAGCTGCCGTGGATCGTGCTGAGCGTCGGCATCATCGGCTCGTCACTCGCGTTGCTGTTCGAGACGTGGGCGATGGGCGAGGCGTACCCGATGATCGTCGGCGGCAAGCCGCTGTTCTCGCTGCCGGCGTTCGTGCCCGTCTGGTACGAGCTCACGGTTCTCTCGAGCTGCGTCACCGCGTTCCTGGGGAACTGGATTCTGAACGGTCTGCCGCGCCCGCATCACCCGGCGTTCGCGAGCAAGGCGTTCGAGCGCGCCACCGACGACAAGTTCTTCATTCTCGTCGAGGCCAGCGACCCCAAGTTCGATCTGGAAAAGACCAAGGCGCTGCTCACCGGAGCCGGTGCGACGCTGGTCGAGGAGTTGGAGCCGTGAAGAGTCATTTCAAGGTCGCTGCGTTCAGCGCGGTGATGGGCCTGATGGGTTGCCGCGGTGGAGAGACCGAAGAGCGCCCCATTCACATCATCAAGAACATGGACACGCAGGAGAAGGGCAAGGCCTACCGGCGTGACACCACGGGTCTGTTCGCCGATGGCCGCATGATGCGCGCCCCGGTGGAAGGCACCGTCGCGCAGGGTCAGCTCGGCGAAGACGACCAGTGGGAAGAGGGTCTCGAGTCGATCGACGGCGGCGCGCTGGAGCCGACCAAGGCGTTCCCCGCGGTCGTGAAGGACAACTGGGACGAGCAGGTCGCGCGCGGCAAGAACCGCTACCAGATCTACTGTACGCCCTGTCACGGCCCGAACCTCGATGGTCAGGGTCTCGTCGCGCAGAAGGCGTTCGACGGCGGCCCGCGCCTGAAGGTCGCGCCGGCGAACCTGCACCTCGAGCGCGTCTCGAAGGAAATGGTCGTCGGCAAGATGTACTCGGCGATCCGCAACGGCGTGAACGACGGGAACATGCCGAGCTACGCCGCGCAGATCCCCGTCGCTGATCGCTGGGCCATCGTGGCCTACGTGAAGGCGGAGCAGATGAAGAAGGACTCCTCGGTTCCGCAAGAGCCGGGTGGTCTCGCGCCGGTCGTCGTCACCACTGCCGACGCGGCCACGGGCGAGAAGCTCTACAAGGCGAAGGGCTGCAACGCGTGTCACTCCATCGACGGCACGAAGGTCGTCGGCCCGACGTGGAAGGGCCTGTGGGGCAAGACGGAGAAGACCTCGGCTGGCGACGTGACCGTCGACCTCGCGTACGTCACTGAGTCGATCCTCAACCCGATGGCGAAGATCGCTGATGGCTACCCGCCGGCGATGCCTCCGCAGCAGCTCTCGGAACTCGAAATCAAGAGCATCGCGCTCTACATGGAGACGCTGAAGTGAGTCACCACGAGATCAAGAAGCCTGAAGACATCGTCATCCCCAGCTCGAGCTTCGTCGCGAAGCTGCCGATGCTGGGCGGCATTCTGGCGGTGGCCGGCCTCGGCGCGACGCTGGGCAGCGCGTTCGGCGAGCACAAGGCGCGCGCGATGTTCAGCTACCTCTGGGCGTTCGAGGCCGCGCTGGCCATCGTGCTCGGCGGCATGGGCGCGGTGCTGATCGACCACGCGGTGCGCACGGGGTGGAACGTCGTCATCCGCCGGCAGATGGAGACGCTGCTCGGTTCGATGCCGCTCTTCATCGTCCTGTGGATCCCCATCGGGTTCATCGGCTTCCACGAGCTGTTCCCCTGGAGCCACGAGACCGACGCGATCCTCGAGAAGAAGCGTTGGTTCCTCACGTCGGGCTTCTGGTACCTCCGCGCGGCGATCTACTTCGTGGTGTGGACGGGCCTGGGCCTGTTCATCTACCGCGGCTCGCTGAAGCAGGACTCGACCGACGACGCGGCGGCGCGTGAGAAGGCGATTCACCTGACCCGTAAGGTCGGCGCGGCGGGCATCTTCCTCTGGGGTCTGACGATGTCGGGCGGCGCGATCGACTGGATGATGTCGCTCCAGCCGCACTGGTACTCGACCATCTTCGGCGTGTACTTCTTCGCGGCCGGCGTGCTCGCGTTCTACGCGTTCATGGTGCTGTCGTCGCAGATGCTGCAGGCGGCGGGGGTGCTCAAGCACGCCATCACCACCGAGCACTTCCACGACCTCGGCAAGTACATGTTCGGCTTCACCATCTTCTGGGCGTACATCGCGTTCAGCCAGTTCGTGCTCATCTGGTACGCGAACATTCCGGAAGAGACCGAGTTCTTCATGGTGCGCCTCGAGGGCGGCTGGGCGACGGTTTCGTACCTGCTGCCGCTGCTGCACTTCTTCGTGCCGTTCCTGTACCTGGTGTCGCGTCACGTGAAGCGCAGCCGCGCGGCGCTGGCGTTCGGAGCCGTGTGGACGCTGCTGCTCCACCTGCTCGACTTCTACTGGTTGATCATGCCGAACTACGGCACGCACGGTGAAGGTCACCACGAAGCGCACTTCGACCCGAGCTACCTCGACTTCACGGCAGTCATCGGCGTCTTCGGCGCGCTCATCGCGGTGTACGGCTGGTTCCTCAACAAGAACAAGGTCGTCGCCATCAACGACCCGCGCCTCGAAGAATCGCTGGCGCACGAGAATTACTGAGGCGCGCGGCGCTTGAGTGAAAGAAGCCGGTCTCCTTCACGGAGGCCGGCTTTTTTGTTTCCGTGCACCGGGCGTCGGTGGGACCTCGAGATTCTCGATGCGGCGCCGCGTGACGCCTTCCGCCGCCGACCGGCGTATTGCTCGCAGCTTTCTACGCCGATGCTGGCCCGTTCTCTTTCGGCGAGCTCGGCCACCGCAGCGCGATCGACGACGGCACCGGCGTCACGATGTTCGCCTGGGAGCTGTTGAGCATCGGTGCATCGCGGAGCTCGTCAGCTTCGATTCTTCACTCCGGGTCGCAGGGCCCGTCGCAGTGATGACTGATGGTGCCCTGGTCGTAGAGCTCCTTCAGTTGCTCGACGGTCTTCCCCAGCGTGCGAATGCCCTCGTGCACCGGGGTGTCGGTGTCACCCGGCTCGGCGCGTGCGTACAGCGCCACGACGTCGATGCCGAAGTCGTAGACCTCCATCGCGAACGACGGTGACGCGCCCGCCGGGGTGATGCCCCAGATGTCTGAAGGCGTCGGCTGCAATTGTTCGACGCCAATCGCGCGGGCCAGCAGCCAGCTCGCGAAGTTGGGGACCTCCCCGTCGCCCAGACCGATCTGCAACAGCACTTTTCGGGAGGGCGAGGCCGGCAGCGGCTCCTTCTTCAGGTACCGCGCGTAGGTGTTCGGGTCGATGCGATCGAAGCTGCGCTGCATGAGCGCCACGTACTTCTGTTGGTCCAGCGGGTCGGGGAGCGACATTTCGAGGAAGCCCAGGAAGTCCTTGAAGGGGATGGCGCGGAACATCATCGCGGTGAAGGCCGAGCCGCCGACCTCCATGCCCGCCTTCTCGACGTACGGGTTCATACCGACCATGCACACCCCGAGGATCGTGCCCTGCGAGATGCCGAGGTAGCTCGACGCATCTCCGTCGACGAACGCGGTGCCGTCGCCACGTTGAAACGCCGGCAGCGAGGGGAAGACGCGCTCGATGGCGTCGCTGAGCACGATGAAGTTCGCCATGCCCTGCGGCACGCGCTCGGTGAACTGCATCACCTGCGAGGGCTCGCTGATCAGCGCTGCGCCGACGGCCACCGCGTCAGGCGTCGCCATGCCCCACCACTCCGCGGCGACGAGCGTGCGGCCGGTGCCCTGCGCGAGCGCGCGGGCCGAGCCTCCGGTGAGCTCGTCGAACCCGCCGAAGAACCCATGACCGTAGAGGAGCGTGCCCCGCGCACCGGTCGCGTCGCGCACAGCGTTGGGGACCACCGCGATGAAGGGGAACGTGGCCTCCCCGCGCTGGGTGACGACGCCGTCGGCATCGCGCGCCAGCGACGCGCCGACGTTCACGCTGTCGACGAACAACGGCATCGACACGGTGCCGCGGATGACCTTCCACGTGTTGTCGTACGGCGCGTCGTCTACCGAGGTGACCGTCACCGCCGGCGTGTGCGTCGAGAGCCACGCGAGGGTCAGCTCGCGAACCCGCAGCGTGTCGCCCGCGGCCGAGGCTTGAGAGCCCGTCGTGAATTCCCACGCGAGCTGCAGTTGCGAGGTCTCGATGCCCAGCTTCTTCGCCAGCGGCGAGAGCCGCGTCTTCCACGCGTTCAACTGGGGCGCGAGCGCCGCTTCGCCGCCCGTCGCGTCATCGCGGATGCGCTTGAAGCCCTCGGGCGTCGCCGCCAGCGCACCCTTCGACTTCACGCCGAAGATGAACACCGAATACCGGGTTTGATCAGCGAGCGGCACGATGGGGTGCAGCACCAGCGCATGCTTCGTCAGGTCGGTCGCGCGCGGGTCGAGGTCGGCGAAGTGCGCCACCGGCGTGCCGTCGGGAGCGACGATCAACGTATGCGAGGTCGTCGCGCTCAAAGACCTCTCGGGGTCGTCGGCGAGGTGCACGAAGCCCTCGTCAGTCAGCTCCACGCCGAGCAGCGCGACGATGGGGTTCACCGGCGAAAAACCGTCGCTGGGGAACGCGAGGTTCGGGTCGGCGCTCACGCCGCCGACGGCCTTGAGGCGCGCGTCGGGCCCGAGGTGGATGCGCAGCCCCGTCGCGGTGGGCGCGGCCTGCGTGTGGAAGTCGGAAGGGTACGGCAGGAGACAGTCGGCGCCTCCCAGCAACGGCTGGCAGCTCGCGGACAGATTCAGCGGCGGCGGTGGGGTCGTGTGACACGCGGTGAACGACAACGCAGCGACGAGCAGGAGGCGCATGCACAGCAGTTCGCTCATGCGGTGCGCTGATGCAAGCGGGCGGGGTTCAATGCCTTCGTGTCATGGGCGTCACATTCTCCCGGAGGCGGGCGTCGAGAATCGCAACGCCGTCGCGGACTTCGGGTAGCGTTCGTGACGCACCATGGCCGTGAGCTCGTCGAAACTCATCTTCAGCAGTTCTGTAGAGCCCTTGATCAAGGTTTCGTGGGAGCGGCTGCAGCCCGCGGCGAAACAGAAGCTGGGTGCGTTGCGCCTCGGCCCGCCGCACAAGCTCGAGCCGGCGTACCCTTCTGAAAACTGGGCGAGCGCGGTGAAGATCATCAGCGCCGACCTGTTCCCCAACCTCCCGGCCGACGAGCAGCACCGCACGCTCGGCTTGAGCACCGTGCAGCAGTTCACCGAGGGCGTGCTGGGCAAGGCGATGTTCTCGGCCGCGCGGTTGTTCGGCGCACGGCGCACGCTGGAACGTCTGAGCCACAACCTCCGCAGCGGCGCCAACTTCATCGAGACCCGCTTCACCATCACCGGGCCCGACGCGTACGAACTGTGGCTCAACGACGTCACCGACGTGCCCGGCTTCTACGCGGGCATTCTCTCGGCGGGCGCCGGCAAGATTGAAGGCTGGCCCAACCACATCGACATCAAGCACCGCGACGGAGCGAGCTGCACCTACTCGCTGACCTTCACGCGCTGAGGCTTCACTCCACACACATCACCGGCAGGGGGAAATATGGCGACGCCAACGTTGGACGAGGTGCAGCTTGCGATGAAGCGCGCGCAGCGCGCGATGTGGGAAAAGCAACGCGCCGACGGTTCGTGGGACGTGCCTGCAGACATCGGCTCCTGGGTGACGTCGCAGACGGTGACGGTGCTGCTGCACCTCAAACGCCTGAGCCCTTCTGACACGAAGCTCGCTGAGAAATGGCTCATCGGTCAGCAGCGCGGCGACGGCTCGTTCACCATTCAGCCGTACGCGCGTGAAGGCGACCTCGGCACCACGGCGTGCGGCTGGGCGGCGCTGCACCTGTGCGGTTCGACCGAAGCAGCCAACAGCGCGAAGGCGTGGGTGAACGCGCGCGGAGGAATTCCCGCGGTCATCGAGAAGATGAGCGAAGGCGACTTCGGCGCGCTCTTCCTGGCGATGGCGGGCCTCGTCGACGCGGAGCAACTGCCGTGCCCCAACACCACGGCGATGAGCCTCCCCGGGGTGCTCGACTTCATGGCGTCGCGCTTCCACGCCGGCATCTTAATGGGCGCGCTGCAGGCCGACATCACCATCCAATACCTGCGCGGCGACTGGAGCGGCCTCATCGACTCCATCAAGGGCCGCACCGCGCTCGGCGTTTTCCGCGAGTTCCAGAACGACGAAGGCAGCATCAACGGCGCCTCGAGCATCACCGCGATGGCGCTGCCGATGCTCAAGGCCATCGACACCGCCGAGTCGCGCACCATGTTCACGCGCGCGCTCGCGTGGCTCGAGAAGCAGGCGATTCGTGATGATTCGGGCCTGCACTTCCCCGGCTATGGCACCGACGTGTGGAGCACCGCGTTCGTCACCCGCGCGATGCTCGCCGGCGGAGTGAGCGCGACCGACCACGACCTCGGGCGCGCGTTGACGTGGATGGCCGATGCCCAGCTGCTCACGCGCCCGCAGCCCACGTTCAACAACCGCAAACCGAACGCGATTCGTGTCGGCGGCTGGGGTTTTCAGAAGACGAATCAGTCGATGCCCGACAACGACGACGCGGGCGTCACCTTGAGCGCCATCGGCATGGCGCTCGACGACCCGAACCTCGACCCCGCGCTGCGCAACAAACTCTCGCGCAGTGTCGAGCTCGCCAAACGTTGGCTCTTCGACATGCAGAACGAAGACGGCGGCTGGGGCGCGTTCGTGTGGGAGCTCGGCACCAAGCCGCCCGGGCCCATCATGGAAAAGCAGGTGAAGGTCGACCTCGCGAGCCAACTGGCGATGATTCCGCTCGTCATCTCGCCGCCTCCGTTCGTTCAAGACCCCGCGACCGAAGACGTGACCTCACGCGTGCTCCATGGCCTCGCGCAGGTCGGTGAGAAGTTCAATTCATCGCCGCAGGTGCAGCGCGCGGTCGCGTTCTTGAAGAAGCAGCAGACGCCGCTCGGCCCGTGGTGGGGCCGCTGGGTGGTGAACTATCTGTCGGCCACGTCGTTCGTGCTCATCGGCCTCGAGGCCGTCGGCGTCGACATGAAGCAAGACTGGGTTCAGCGCGCGGCGAACTGGGTGCGCTCGAAGCAGAACGAAGACGGCGGCTGGGGTGAAGGCCCGAGCTCGTACAAGACCATCAATGACGCGGGCAAAGGCCCGACGATGCTCCCGCTCACGGGCCTGGTGGTTCAGGGCCTCGTCGCGGCCGGCGCGGGCAATTCGCCTGAAGTCGAGAAGGCCGTCGCCTTGCTCGTGCACTCGCAGCGCGCTGACGGCACGTGGTCGAACGGCGAATACCTGCACACCAACATCCCGCCTGACACGTTCTACGTGTACCCCGAAGCCGCGCGCTTCTACCCGGCGGAGGCGCTGGGCCGGTACCTCACGTTCAAGAAGCACACGCCGCCTCCGACGCAGCGCTGGAGCAACGAGATGCTCGATCGCTACCGCCAGGTGATGGACCCGGTGGCCGACGACGTCATCGCGAAGGTCTTCGCGCGCGGCGACCGCAAGGCCGTGAACAAGTTGATGAGCGACATCTTCCGCACTGATCAGCCCATCCCTCCGGAGATGCCTGACGAAGCGGAGGCGTACTTCAAGAACGTCGCGCTCCCCGCGTGGGCCGACCCGAAGCAGATTCAAATCGCGGAGCAGCTCTTCACCCGCACCGGCTGGCAGATCGCGATGGGGTTGTTCTGCAGCTCACTGCCGCAGGCGTACGCGTGCGCTCGCGGTGCGCACGTCATCGCGCAGACGCAGGGCCTCACGAAGCACGTGAAGCAGCGCATCTTCGAGACCGCGCAGTTCCTCTTCGACGTGATGGACGAAGGCGCGCTCAAGCCTTCAGGCCGCGGCGTGCGCACGGTGCAGAAGGTGCGGCTGATGCACGCGACCGTCCGGTACATGCTCCTCAACCACAACGACCCGAAGTGGGACGCGGAGAAGCTCGGGCTGCCCATCAATCAGGAGGACCTCGCCGGTACGTTGATGACGTTCTCCATCGTCACGCTCGATGGCCTGCGCACGCTGGGTGTGCCGTTCTCGCCTGAAGAAGCGAACGCGTGGCTCCACACGTGGAAGGTCGTCGGCACGCTGCTGGGCATCGACGATGCGCTGCTGCCGCGCGACCTGCTCGACGGGCAGGAATTGATGGAGGCCATTCGTGACCGTCAGTGGTGCGAGTCGCAAGACGGCAAGGACCTCATCAAGCCGCTGGTTGGCCTGATGGAGTCGTACTTCCCCGGCACGCCGCTCGATGGTCTGCCGAACGCGCTGATTCGCTACCTCGCCGGCGACGTGTGCGGTGACCTGCTCGGCTTGCCGAAGTCTGATTGGACACGGCACCTCATCGAGCTCGGCACCGAACTCGACGAGTGGCTGCCGCACGGCGACAACAAAGACCTCGGCAATCGCTTCATCGCCTGGGCGACGCACGCGTTCATGGAAGGCGTGGTCTTCGCTGAACGTGAAGGCAAGGAAGCGAAGTTCCGCATCCCCAAATCGCTGACGAAAACCGTTCAAGGGTAAGGCGTTCGCGCCTCCCCTGGTGGGCCGAGACCGCGCTACGCACGGGTGCGCTGGTGGCGCGTCATGCCGCCCATCACCCGCGACATCACGCGGACGCGACCCCACCGCGGCAAGAAGGCGAGCGACCACTCCAGCAGCTTCGAGAGGAGCCCCGGTCGCACCGTGCCTCCACGCGGCAGCGCCGCCAGCGTGTCGCGCGCGACGGCGGAGGGGCCCTCGGCCATCGACATCTGC
>JBEHYH010000249.1:0-9192 GCA_048498275.1 Myxococcota bacterium
CGTTCGCGGCGAAGGCGCAGTACTCGTCGAGCTCGAGCGCCGCGGCGTATGCGCCGTTGACCAATGGCACGCCCGTCACCACGGGCGCGTCGATCCCCGTGCCGTTCGACTTCAAGTTCTTCAACACCGTGCTGCCGGCCAACCAGCCGGTGCAGATGTCGGCGTACGGCTACCTCGCGGTCGCGGCGTCGACGTCGGGCGTGAGCGGCAACCTCGCGATCCCGAACAGCTCGACGACGGGCCCCAAGGCCTTCATCGCTCCCTGGTGGGACCAGCTCGGCGCGGCGGCGAGCTCGGCGAACGGTTACCGCTACCAGCTCACCGGGAGCACGCCGAACCGCGTGATGACCTTCGAGTGGAATCAGGTCGCCGCCAACGTCTCGACCAACAAGATCTCGTTTCAGGTGCAGCTCTACGAAGCGACGGGCCGCATCCGCTTCGTGTATTCGAACGCGCTCCCCGCGGTGGGCGTGAGCGCGTCGGTCGGCCTTCAGGGTGACCTGGGGCTCGGCATCTCCGGCGCGTCGTGCACGCCGTCGTGCAACAGCAACCCCGGCTACCCCGCGGGTCAGGCGATCGACTTCTTCCGCCCTCCCGACTTCGAGCTGGTGTCCATCTCCTCGAGCCAGGTGGGGTACGCGGGCGTTTCCTTCCTGGCGACGGCGACGGTGCGCAACAGCGGCGGGCGTGACGCGACGTCGGTGCCCGTGCGCTTCTTCCTGTCGGCTGATCAGGCGCTCGACACCTCGACCGACACGCCCATCGGCGACGCATTCGTGCCGACACTGAACGCGCCGGGTACGGGGCAGGCGACGTCGACGGCCGCGCTGCCCTCGACGCTGACGCCGGGTTCGACCTGGTACGTGTTCGCGGTGGTCGACCCTGACGGGCTCACCCCGGAGGCTTCGGAGGTGAACAACACGTCGCTCGCGACGATGATCACCATCGGCGACCCGGCCCCCGACCTCACGGTCAGCAGCCTCTCTGCGCCCGACGCCGGCGCGCCCGGCGCTTCGATCGAGGTGTCGGCCGTGTTCTCGAACGCGGGCAACGCCGATTCGCTCGCCACCAGCTACAGCTGGTTCCTTTCCGACAACGCGTCGGTCAGCGTCGGCGATCGCGCGCTCGGCGTGGGCAGCCTTTCTGCCATCGTCGCGCATCAGACGCAGATGGTGACCGAATCGCTGGTGCTCCCCGCGGAGCTGGCGCCGGGTCGCTACTGGCTTGGTGTGTGCGTCAACTACGACTCCAGCACCGGTCAGTTCGGTGGAGAGGAGATCAGCATCGTCAACGACTGCTTCACCCGCACGCAGGCCATCACCGTCTCGTCGGGCAACGTGGCCATCTCGAGCGCGGCGCTGCCCGGGGCGACGCAGTTCTCGCCGTACGGTTTGCGGCTCGCCGCGACGGGCGGCTCGGGCTCGTACACCTGGGCGCTCTCGGGAGGCGCGCTGCCTCCCGGTCTGTCGCTCAACGCGTCCGGCGATCTCACCGGCTCTCCCTCGACCGCGGGCTCGTTCAGCTTCGAGGTCACGGTGACCTCCGGCGCGAGCACCGACACGAAATCGCTCTCGATCAGCGTCACCGCCGGTGGGTTGCCGCTCGCGGTGGTGCCGCAGTCGCTCACCGCAGCGGAGGCCGGGCGCATCTACAACACCGCGCTGGTCGCCGTCGGTGGCAAGCCGCCGTACGTGTGGAGCCTGCTCGATGCCGAAGCGGCTCCCTTGCCGCCGGGCATCGGGTTGTCGAGCGATGGTCTGCTCGAAGGCCGTGGTCAGGCGCAGGGCGACTACGACTTCACCGTGCGCGTCACCGACGCCGACGGCGCGACGGCCGATCGCGCGCTGACGCTGAGCGTGGTGACGCCCATCTCGTTGTCGGTGGGCACGGTCAGCGTGAAGCCCGCGACGCTCGGTGCTGCGTACCTGCAGCCGCTGGTCGCCATCGGCGGTCTCGCCCCCTACACGTGGACGGTGGTTCGCTTCCAGAAGCTCGCGGAGCTCGCGACCGATGTGCCGGGCCCGGCGTTGACGGAGCCTGCCGACATCGACGCGGCGCTCGATGGCCTCGGTCTCTCGATCGACGATCGCACGGCGACCGACTACTTCAGCGGTACGCCGGTGCAGGCGGGCCTGTTCCTGCTCACGTTCGAGGTGCAGGACAGCTCCGGCACCTCGGCGTCGCAGAGCATCACCGACACCGCCAACGTGTTGCTGCACGTCACCTACCGCGACGCGCTGGCCATCGTGACCACCACGCTGCCCGACGCGTTCGTCAACCAGCAGTACACCGCGAAGCTCTCGCACAACGGCGGCGCCGGGGTCGAAGGCATCGCGTTCTCACTGGCCTGCGTGGAGCAGGTGGTGCGGCCGGGCGAGTTCAAGTGCGCCGACGTCGAGCCGCTGCAGCAGCTCCCCTCCGGCCTCACGCTCGCGGCCGATGGCAGCCTGTCGGGCGCGCCGTCGGCGGAGCCGGGCGTCTACACCTTCCTCGTCAGGGTGACCGACGCCACGGGGCGGCAAGATGTTCGTGCCGCCGCGATTCGCGTGCAGCCTGACTTCGCGGCGAAGAAGAGCGGTTGCAGCACGACGGCGGCGCCGATGCTGGCGTGGCTCACGGTGTTGACGCTGCTTGGTCTGTGGCGGCGCCGCGCTTCCTCCCTCAACCGAGAGACCCTCTAAGTCATGTGGAAGAACTTCATGGTGGCGGCCTGCTCCGCCTTCGTCATGGCCGTGGTGGGCGCCGCGTGCTCCACCGGCCCCGTCAACGTCTGCGCTGACAAGAACGTGCGCTGCTCGGCAGCCGGTTACATCTGCGACCCCAGCGACGGCGTGTGCAAGTGCGGCGGCCGTGGTGGCGTGTTGTGTTCCGACAGCGAGGTCTGCGACCCGTCGAGCAACACCTGCCTGTCGAACCTCTGCAAGAACGTCGACTGCGGCGCGAGAGACGGCGGCTTCGGCACCAGCTGTGACGTGCACGACGGTCAGTGCAAGTGCGGCGGCACCGGCGGCTCGGTGTGCGCTGACGGTGAGCTCTGCAACCCCAACTCGCGCGTGTGCGAGGCGCAGGCCGACTGCAACCAGGTGGCGTGCCCGCGCAACCAGACGTGCGACACGTCGACCGGTCGCTGCGTCTGTGGAGATTCACAGTGCAACCCCACCGAGACGTGCTCCAACGGCGACGCCGGCAGGGTGTGCGTGCCCGACAACTGCACCGGCGTGGCCTGCACCGGCGCGGCGACCTGCGATGGCGCCGATGGCCTCTGCAAGTGCAACGGGTTGGTGTGTCAGAGCGGGCAGGCGTGCTCCTGCCCCTCCAAGAACGACGGCGGTTGCGCGGCGACGGAGCTGGCCTGCCGCACGAGCAACCTCTGCACGAGCGTGACCTGCAACAACGGCACGACGTGTGACCCGGCCGATGGTCAGTGCAAGTGCGGCGGCCCCGGTGGCCCGGCGTGCGCGGCGAATCAGATCTGCAACCTCGGGCCTCCGCCGCAGTGCTCGGGTGGCGAACAGTGCGCGTACCCCGACGGCGGCGCCAAGCTGTGCGCGAGCGGTACGAGCTGCGACCCCGAAGACGGGGTCTGCAAGTGCGGTGGCCGCGGAGGCTTGGTGTGCGCTCCGGTGCAGTTCGATGACGCCGGCGTGCAGCTCGCGCCCGCGGAGATCTGTGTGAGCAACCCGGTGCAGCTCGCCTGCCGTCGCCCGTGCAAGGTGACCGACCCGGCGTGCGCTGATGGCACGTTCTGCTACTACGACTCGTCGGCGGCGCCTTCGGCCTCGTACTGCGCGGCGCCCACCGGCACCCGCCACGACGAAGACAACTGCACCACCGCGACGGCCTGCTTCGACGACATGCCGAGCCCGCACTCGCTGCACTGCCTCGGCCTGGCGCTCGGCCAGACGGGCATCTGCCGCGCGTACTGTGACGTCGCGGCGGGGCAGAGCGGCTGCCTGCAGGACATCGCGCGCATCTGCGAGCAGATCCCCAACGGGCCTGCCGGCATCGGCTACTGCCACCCCAGCAACTGAAGTCTCACGAGAGGCGGCGCGTGTGTTTTGCGCGTTGCCTCTCTTTTTGTTCCGTTGTTGATTCCAGAATCAATTTTCGCAACCCCCTCACGCTTTCAAGGAGACCGTCATGCCGAATTACTTCACGCCGGAGCACGAGGCGTTCCGCAGGTCAGTGCGCGGTTGGGTGGAAAAAGAACTCACCCCGCACGCGCTGGAGTGGGACCGGGCCGGAATCTTCCCCAGGGAGATCTTCAAGCAGGCGGGTGAGCTGGGGTTTCTCGGCATCAACCATGACGTGAACTTCGGCGGTTCGGGCCTCGACTACTGGTACGTCACCGCGTTCATCGAAGAGCTGGTGCGCAGCCACAACGCCGGCGTGGGCATGGCGCTGATGGTGCAGAGTCAGATGGCGACGCCGATCATCAACGAGATCGGCACCGACGAGCAGAAGCGGCTCTTCCTCGAGCCGGCGCTCAAGGGCGAGAAGATCGCCGCGCTCGGCGTGAGCGAGCCTTCGGTCGGCAGTGACGTGGCGAACCTGAAGACCACCGCGCGCCGCGTGGGCGACGACTTCGTCATCAACGGCAGCAAGATGTGGATCACCAACGGCACCCGCGCCGACTTCATCACTCTCGCGGTGCGCACCGGCGAGCCCGGCTACGCGGGCGTCTCGCTGATGACCTTCCCCACCGATGTGAAGGGCTTCTCGGTCAGCAAGAAGCTCGACAAGGTCGGCAACCTCTCGTCAGACACCGCGGTGCTGTACTTCGAAGACTGCAAGGTGCCGGCGCGCTTCCTGCTCGGGCAGGAAAACGAAGGTTTCTACCACGTGATGACCAACTTCCAGGGCGAGCGCCTGACCGCGGCGATCGTCGCGGTGGCGGGTATGGAGCAGATGGTGCGCGACGCGGTGAACTACGGCAACGAGCGCTCCGCCTTCGGCCGCCCGCTGATGAAGTACCAGGTGTGGCGCCACAAGTTCGTCGACCACCTCGCGCGCATCGAAGCGGCGCGCCGGCTCACGTACCACGCGGTCGAGCTCTTCGATCAGAAGCAGGACCCCGTGAAGGAGATCTCCATGGCGAAGTTGTTCGCCTGCGATCTCGCGCAGCAGGTGGCGTACGACTGCCAGCAGTTCTACGGCGGCATGGGCTACGTCGAGGAGACGCACATGGCGCGCGCGTGGCGTGACGTGCGCCTGCTCACCATCGGCGGTGGCACCTCGGAGATCATGAAGGAGATCATCTCCAAGCTCGAAGGCTTCTGAATCAGGGCGAGGTGACGGTGACGCGCGAGTTGGCCGCCGCTCCCGCGGCGCGGAACGAGTCCATCAAGTAGTACGTGGTGCCCGCGGTGAGCGTCGCGGTGAAGCGTGACGCGCCGTTCGACCCGGCGAAGCACGTCGAGAAACTGCACGACGTCGACAACGCGAGATCGACGGCCACGCCGCTGTCTTCGACGAAGGTGTACGAGCCGGTGGTCGCTGGCGTGAACGAGAAGAACACCTCACCGTTGTAGCGGGTCGGGAAGCACGCCAGCACGTCCTGCACGGCGTTGAAGGCGTTGTTGCTCGTCGCCGGAATACCGAGGGTGAGCGGCACCGCGTTGGCGCACTGATCTCCATCGGCCGCCGCGGCGTTGTCGACCCTGATGGTGAACGGGAAGCCGGGCGCCGCGACATCGACGTGAAGGAACACGGGCACGTTCTGGGTACCGCGGAAGGCGAACGGCCAGTCGGCGCTGTACGCCGGGTTGCGCATGTCGCACGTCGACGGGTCACCGCAGGTCGGGCTTTCCCAGACCGAAGCGTTGCCGCCCGAGCTGGTGGTCACGCGGTACACGCGGGTCGTCGGAGGCACGAAGCGGTACACCACGTCGGGCCCCTGAGTCGTCGCGCCACCGCACCACGCGGAGAGCGCGCCCGCGGAGTCGTCGGCCGCGCCGATGGTGGTGCCGTTGACGGGCGTCGCCAGCGCGAGGTTCGTCGGCGCGGCGCACGTGTCGTTGAACGGCGTGCTCACTGGAGAGACGGTCACCGTCACTGACGCGCTCGCACCCGGTTGATCAGGCTCGAGCATCAGGTAGTACGTGGTGCCTCCGGTCAACGACGCGGTCAGCGCCTCCATGCCCGTGGCCTGCGCGAGACACGACGAGAACGCGCACGAGCCGGAGAGCCAGAGATTGACCGGGGTGCTGCTGGTCTCGACGAACGAATACGGGCCGGTGGCCGATGGCGTGAACGAGAAGAAGACGTCGGGGGCGTGGCCGGTGTCGCCACACGCGTTGAGGTCTTGCACCGCGTTGGTGATGTTGACCGTGGCGGGCGTGTTGAGTTGGAGCGATCTGGGAATCGAGCAGGCGTCGCCCGGCACGTCGGTCACCTGATCGACGCGAATGTCGAAGGCGCCACCGGGCCCGACGGTGCTGCCGACGTGAATGAACACGACCTGATTGGCCGCGGCGTAGAAGCTGAACCCGCGCGTGGAAGACGAGTTGGCGGGATCGGCCGCGCTGCACGTCGGCGGCGAGCCACAGGTGGTCGACACCCAGACGCGCGGGGTCCAGTCGAGGCCGGGCACACCCGTCGCCACGCGGTAGGTGCCATACGCGGGAGCGGTGAAGCGGTACACGAGGTCAGGGCCCGCCAGCGTGTCGCCGCCGCACAACGATGAGAGCGCGCCGCTGAAGTCGTCGCCGAGCCCTCGGGTGTCATTGGAGACCGTCGCCGCGGGGGCGAGGTCGATCGCTCCGGCGCACACGTCGCCGGTGGGGGAGCAGTTGACGCCGTTGCCGCTGAAGCCGGTGGCGCAGGCGCAGGTGCGACTGCCGACGGTGTTGGTGCAGACGCCGCCCGTCGCCGCGCAGCCCCCGTTGTTCGTCAGGCATTCGTTCACGTCGGCGCAGGTGGTGCCGTTGCCTGAATAACCCGAAGCGCACGAGCAGGCGCGCGAGCCGGGAGTATTCGTGCACACGCCGCCAGCGGACGTCGCCGCGCAGCCTCCATTGTTGGTGAGGCACTCATTCACATCGGTGCAGGTCTGGCCGTCGCCCGTGTAGCCGGTGGTGCACGCGCAGGTGCGCGCGCCGGGAGTATTCGTGCAGACGCCACCGCTGGACACCGGCGCGCAGCCGCCGTTGTTGGTCGCGCACTCGTTGATGTCGGCGCACGTCGTGCCATTGCCGGAGTAACCCGAAGCGCACGCGCAGGTGCGCGCGCCGGGAGTATTCGTGCAGACGCCGCCGCTCGACGTCGCCGCGCAGCCGCCGTTGTTGGTCGCGCACTCGTCGACGTCGGCGCACGTCACGCCGTCGCCGGAGTAACCCGAAGCGCACGCGCAGGTGCGGGAGCCCGGTGTATTCGTACAGACGCCGCCGGCCGCCGCGCAGCCGCCGTTGTTGGTCGCGCACTCGTTCACGTCGGTGCACGTCGTGCCGTTGCCGGTGAAGCCCGTCGCGCACGAGCACGCGAAGCCGCCGGCCGAGTTGGTGCACACGCCGCCGTTCGCTGCCGCAGCGCAGCCTCCGTTGTCGGTCGCGCACTCGTCGAGGTCGACGCACGCGTTGCCCTGCTTCACGAACCCGTTGGCGCAGGTGAAGTCGCAGCTCGTGCCATCGCACGTCGGAGCTCCGTTCGCGATCGCCGGGCACACCTCGCACGAAGCGCCGCACGCGGTGATGTCGTTGGGCACGCAGGCCTGACCGCACGCGTGAGCGTTGCCTCCACATTCACAGGTGTCGTTGCCGGTGTTGCACGTGCCGCCGCTCGGGCACTCGGAGTTGATGCGGCAGCCCGCTGAGCACTGCTTCGACACGGGGTCGCAGGAGAAGCCGGGCGCGCACGAGCCGCCGGTGACGCAGTCGTTGGGCAGAGCGACGCAGCTCCCCCGATTGCAGACGCGGCCTGACGCGCACGGGTTGCCGCACGCGCCACAGTTGTTCTCATCGGCGAGCGTGTCAGTGCAGACGCCGCTGCAGCGCTTGAGCGTACCGCCGCAGGTCGGATCATCGCCGCCGCCGCCGCCTGCCGCGAAGCCGCCGCCTGTCGCGGAGCCGCCGCCTGTCGCGGAGCCGCCGCCTGTCGCGGAGCCGCCGCCTGTCGCGGAGCCGCCGCCTGTCGCGGAGCCGCCGCCCGTCGCGGAACCACCTCCGGTCGCAGCGCCACCGCCAGCCCCGGTTCCGCCACCAGCGCCCGGGTTCGTGGCCACGCACGAGCCCGCCAGGCACGACTGGTCGAAGCCGCACGACGAGCACGTCGCGCCGAGGCTGCCGCACTTGAGGTTGCTCTGCGCGGTGATGCACTGGCCGGAGCCGTCACAGCACCCGTCACCACAGGTCGTCGCATCACATTTCGTGGCCGTTTCGCCGCACGACGACACGACGAAGCCGAGCAGTAGACCCATGAGGAGTGGGGTGTTTTTCATCGCGATGGCTGACACCACAGCGCCCCCCGGCGTGCAACGAATCGAAGAACGATCTGGGGCTCGAAAGCAGTCCCACCATCGCTCTAAGAAGCGCACATGACGCGCGTTCTGGCTCTCTCCATCGTGTGCTCCGCAGCCCTGACCCACGCGGACTACATGGACCACTTCGTCCTCCGCGATGACGTGGGCGTGCACAAAGCGCCGTACGTCGGCAACGTGAAGGTCCTGCTGATCCCCGTCGAGGTCGCCGGCTTCCCCGCGTTCGATCGCGCGGCGCTGGAGTCGTTCTTCTCGGCCGATCATTCCGGCGGGTTCGTTCGCTATTACCAGACCGCTTCCATCGGCCGGTACAACCCGCAGGTCACGGTCGCGCCGACGGTGCACTACGATCAGTGCCCGCTGCCGGCCTCCACGTTCCCCGGGTGCGCCATCGGTCGCGGAGATCTGTCGGCGGTCACCGCCGGCATGAACCTGATGAAGGAAGTGCTCACCAAAGTCGACGAAGCAGGCATGGACTTCACGCAGTTCGACGTGAGCGGGAAGAACGGCACGCCCGACAAGTGGGCCGACGGCGTGATGATCCTCACCAACACGCCGTTCGGCGGCATCGGCTTCCCCTACGCGTACTTCAACGACAAGACGCCCATCATCTTCGACGGCATCAAGATCGGTCACCTCGCGATCGCCGGCGATTCAGACAAGTACGTGATGGTGCACGAGTTCGGGCACATCCTCGGGCTCACCGACCTCTACGACGA
>JBEHYH010000250.1:0-9187 GCA_048498275.1 Myxococcota bacterium
CTACGGCGACAACTCGTGCGACTGCGGTTGCGGCCTCGTCGACACCGACTGCGCCGACGCGGGCATCGGCGCCTGCGAGTGGTGCAACGATGAAGGCTCCTGCACGCTGGCGTTCAACGACGCGGGCGTCGCGCCGGGTACGCCCGCGGCCGACGGCGGCGTGTTGCCGCGCGGCTGTGGCTACATCGAGCCCACCAACAACGCGACCTGCCAGCCGCTGCCTGTCGTCGACGCCGGCACGGTCGACGCCGGTACGGTCGACTCGGGCACGCCTGAAGTCGACGCGGGCACGGTCGACTCCGGTACGCCTGAAGTCGATGGCGGCACCGACGCCGGTACGCCGTAAGCCGACGCACAATTACTGAAGTGAGAACGGGTCACGGCGCTTTGCCGTGGCCCGTTTTTCTTGGCGCGTGAGGTTTTTCTGACGGGGCCTCGTTCCCCTTGGTGAGGCGGTCACACGACGGCAACATGCCTCGCATGACCCTCACACCCTCACGAATGATGTTCTTCTCGGCGGCGCTCGCGTTCGCCTTCATGGGCTGCCCCGGTGGCGGCGGCGGCGGTACCGGTGGTGGCTCCGGCGCGACCGGCGGCGGTAGCGGGACGACCACGGGCGGCGGCACCGGCTCTACGACCGGCGGCGGTCATGGAACGACGGGCGGTGGCACTGGCACGACGACGGGCGGTGGTACCGGCACCACGACGGGCGGCGGTACTGGCACCACGACGGGCGGCGGTACGGGCACGACGACGGGCGGCGGCACGGGCACGACGACGGGCGGCGGCACCGGCACGACGACGGGCGGCGGCACCGGCACGACGACGGGTGGCGGCACCGGCACGACGACGGGCGGCGGCACGGGCACGATGACGGGCGGCGGCACGGGCACGACGACCGACGGCGGAGCCGGCTGGACCTGCGACGCCGACTGGTACGGCACGGACGATGGTTGCGATTGCGGCTGCGGCATCGTCGACCCCGATTGCGACGACGCCGACATCGCGACCTGCGAGTACTGCGATTGCGATCAGTCTGGCAGCCCGGTGATGTGCGGCGCGACCGACAGCACGCAGTGCGTGCCGCTCACCGGGTGGACCTGTGACGCCGACTGGTACGCCGATGGCGACTACTGCGACTGTGGCTGCGGCGTGCGCGATGTCGACTGCACGCCGTTCGGCTCGGTGAATGACAACACGACGTGCAGCGATTGCGGCTGCGCCGACGGCTCGTACTGCAACCCGACGAACACCAACGCGTGCCTGCCGGCCCCCAGCGGGTGGACGTGCCCCTCGCAGCTCTACAGCGATGGCAACGAGTGCGACTGCGGTTGTGGCGTTCAGGACCCCGACTGCACCAGCACCACCGACATCAGCGAGTGCCAGGCCTGCGGTTGCGCGACCACCCCGACCGACGGCGGCTTCAATTCGAGCACCTGTAACTCGACGAACACCACCGCGTGCACCGCGAGCACCTTCGTTCCGTGGACCTGCGACGCCGCCTCCTTCGGCGATGGCTTCGAGTGCAACTGCGGCTGCGGCGGTCAAGACCTCGACTGCTCCAGCACCACGGGCGTCGGTACGTGCGACGTCTGCGAGTGCAGCACCGACGGCGGCTACTGCAACCCGTCGAACAACACCGCGTGTCTCCCGATCCCCGCGGCGTGGACCTGCTCCGATTTCGTCTACGGCAACGGCCTGAACTGCAACTGCGGTTGTGGCGTGGTCGACCCTGACTGTGGCGACGCCGGCGTCACCGCGTGCACCATCTGCACGAGCACGGGTTCCTGCACGCAGGGCCCCGACGGCGGCCTCAGCGGCCCGAGCCCCGACGGCGGCGCGTGCGCGTTGATCAACCCGACCAACAACGCCGTCTGCCAGTAAGCGTGAAGCAGTGAAGAACGCTCCGGTGCGCAACTGCGCCGGAGCGTTTTCTTTTGGGCTCAGCCGCCGATGTGAACGGCGTTGCCGACGAACTCCGGCTGCACGCACGACTCGACGAGGAAGTCGGCGACGTCGGCGCGCGAGATGGCGCTCGGCACGCGCTCCAGCTTCGCGGTCTTCACGTACTTCAAGTTCGCGGGGCCATCGGTGAGGCGGCCGGGGCGCGCGATGACGAACTCGAGGCCGCTCTCACGCACCAGCTTTTCCTGCGCGAGGTGATCGATGAACGGCAGCTTGAGCAGCCAGCCGACGAGCAGCTTCTGCATCAACCACGGGAGCAGCTTCGCGCTCTCGCCGGTGCCCATCGCGCTCAAGATGACGAGGCGCTTGAGCCCGTGGCGCTTCATCGCGTCGATGACGTTCTTCGTGCCGCGCGAGAAGTACGTCGGGTCGTTCTTGAAGTCAGAGATCTTGCCGACCGACGCGGTGACGATGACGGCGTCGTGACCCGGCATCGCTTTGGCGACCGACTCGACGTCGAAGAAGTCGCCCTTGAAGAGCTTCAACTTCGGGTCGGTGATGCCGAGCTTGTCCGGGGAGCGCGCGAACGCGGTGACGGTGTGCCCTTTCGCGAGCGCGGCTTTGACCGCGAGCGCTCCGGTGCCCTTCGATGCTCCCACCACGAGGATGTTGGCCATAGGCGCGGCGACTTAAAGCGCGCGGCGCATCGCGTCGACCTGCGCGTTAAAGAAGTCGAGGCTGACGGGGCGTTTCGGGAGCACGAGATCGAACCCGTGAAACGCGCCGTCGACGATTTTGAGCTCGGTGCGAACGCCGGCTTCGCGGAGCGCTTTTTCGTACGCGAGGTCTTCGTCGTGAAAGAGATCGTTGGAGCCGACGCCGACCCACGCGGGAGGCAGACCCTGGAAATCGGTGCGACGCGCGGGTGCGGCGTGGTCGGGCACGCCGTCTTCTCCCGGTTCGCGATGAAGGTACGCGCGCCAGCCGATGCGATTGGTCTTCGGAGCCCACAACCTGAAGTTCGTGTCGTCGTACGTGCGGAGCACGGTGCGGTCGTCGACCATCGGGTACGTGAGCAGTTGAAGAATCGGCGCGGGACGTCTGGTGTCGTGAATGCGCAAGGCGAGCGCGGCGGTGAGCCCTCCACCCGCACTTGCGCCGCCGATGATCACCCGCGACGCGTCGATGCCGAGTGACGCCGCTTCGCGATGCACGAAGTCGTACGCCTCGAGGCAATCATCGAGCGGAGCGGGATACGGATTCTCAGGCGCGAGCCGGTAGTCGACGGAGATGACGACGGCGCCGAGCGCCTTCGCGAAACGAGCGCAGAGAATCGAGTCCTGCGAGGCGCTGCCGATCATGTAGCCGCCGCCGTGAATCCACAGCAGCGCGGGGCGCGGAGCGGTTCCCTTCTCGGGTGTGAAGATCAACACCGGCACCGACCCCGCGCACAGCTCACGCAGCGCCACTCCGGGGATGGTGCGCGCCGGCGGCTTCGGCAACCACCGCGTCAGCGTCACGACGAAGCCGGGAAGACTCCGCGGGAGAAATCGCGCTGCGCTCCGAAGGTCGGGGTGGATGTCAGCCATGCGCCAACGTTAATCGCGAGACCATCGACTCGCTGAACCAACTCGCGAGCGCGTCGAGCGCGGCCTGGGCGTCATCGCCGAACGGCTCGAGCACTTCCGCGAGCGATGCGCCTCGTTGCGCTGCCTGAAGCGCAGCCATTTCTGCTTCGGAAATCTTCGAGAGCTGCACCGCGAACCCGATGCGCCACACGACGGTCGGGCCTTCGCTCACGACTCGCACGGAGGGATGCAACTCGAGCGCGAGCTCTCCCCACGACTCCGGCGGGCGCGATTGCAATTCACTGAAGGGAATCACCGGCGCATCGACCGCGAGGAACGATTCGGTGCGCGCCCATTCGAGCTCCGCCGGCCCACGAAGTTCATCAGGCAACGTCTGCGCGAACTTTGCACCGAGCCGATCGAGCGAGAAATGCGTCGACGGGTGCTCGCGGAGAAAGTCAGCGACGAACCCATCGAAGCGCTCATCACCGACCGCGGCGTGCGTCTTCTCGAACGTCGAGCGCAGCGTGTCCCGCATCCGCAGCCAGTACATCTCCGCGTAGATCTCGATGCGCTGCGTGTTGGTGAGTTCGCCGTGTTGCTGCACGAGTTGCGCAGCGGAGGCGCTCACCGGCTCCGGCTCGCAGATGGCGGAGAACATCGTGAGCTGCACCGCTGGCACGTTCACTCCCGGTGATGCGGCAGGCGGCGGTGCGACGGCATCAACCGTCGGCACATGCTTCACCGTCATCGCGCGCGCTTTTTCCGCTTCGGCGAGCAGCACCTCGAGCTCCGGCACCGCGTCGTCCCACTCGATGAGCGTGGGCACGTCACCGAAGCGTTCGCGCGCGCGCTGGTAGAGCGCCCACACTTCGTCGCTCACCGGGCCGTCGTGCGTGTCGATGATGATGTCGGGCCGGCGCTGATGCCCTGCGAGATGAAATTGCAGCACGCTGTCGCGCGGAACCGCCGCGAGAAACGCGTCGGCGTCGAAGCCGTGATTCTGCGCGGACACGTAGATGTTGTTCACGTCGAGCAGCACGCCGCAGCCGCTCCGGCGAACGAGCTCGGCGAGAAAATCCCACTCCGTGAAGTCGTTGCGCGCGTACGTCAGGTAGCTCGACACGTTCTCGAGCGCGATGCGCCGCCCGAGGAATTCCTGCACCTGCTGCACGCGAGACACGCAGAGCTCCAGCGCTTCCTGCGTGAAGGGGAACGGGAGCAGATCATGCGAATAGCGTTGATGCGCGCGGCCCCAGCACAGGTGATCGCTCACCACGCTCGGGTCGATGCGATCGATCAACGCTTTCCAGAGTTTCAGGTAGCGCTCGTCGAGGGCCTCAACTGACGCGATGCCCAACGAGACGCCGTGAAGAAAGACGGGCCTCTCAGCCCGTACTTTCTCCAGAACGGCGATCGGCCTGCCGCCCAGCCCCATGAAGTTCTCCGAGATGGCCTCCACGAAATCGACGCGTGGAGAGCCTTCGAGAAACTCACGGTAGTGCTTCGGGCGGAGGCCGACTCCGAACATGCGCGGGAACTTACTTGCCCGCGGGGCCGAGGTTCTTGCCCTTCTTGTCGGTGCATTCCTTCGCGGTCACGACGATCCAGCCCTTGCCCTTGCACTCGTTCTTGCCGGCGCACTCATGGCCCGCGCCGCCGCACGCGCCCTTGCCCTTGCACTCGTTGATGCCTTCACAGTTCACCTTGTCGGTGTCTTTCACCTTGGCGACCGCTTTGTCGGCGGCAGACGCGGAGAGAGCGGCAACTGCAGACAACAGGACAAGGCCTCGGGTTGTTTTGGTCATGCCACTTCGTACTCCGCGACCTCGAAGTTGTTTCGTGACGAATTCGCGGCGAATTTGCGCGCGGCGTCACGGCATGCCCGCATCGCCTCCGCAGACCGATTTTGCCTCGTAATAGTTCATCGCGCCTTCGGAGTTGGACACCTGCGGCTCTGCGTCGCTGGTGCGCAGCGCCGAGGTGGTGACCGCGACCTCGGTCCATTCCATGCCTCCGTCTTCGAGCATGGTGAAGCCGCCGTCTTCGATGCCGCCATCCCACGAGAAGCGATAGCTGTACCGGGTCGCGGCGTTGAGGGGCACGCACGCCGTCGCGCTCCAGCCGCCGTCGTCGCGGGTCAGCGCGAGACCGTCACCGAAGAGCGGCAGCTCGCCGTCGATGAAGCCCACCGCGTCCGCCGGCTCCTCGTCGGAGATGGAGAAGGTGAAGTCGCAGCACGTCGTGTCGACGATGACCTCGCCGGCATCGACCACCACGTCGCCGGCGTCGAAGGTGTCGGGGTCCACCACGGGGATGGTGACGTTCTCCGTGGGCCCGTCGTACGGGTCTTCGGTCTCTTCTTCAGGGTCGGGGTCGGTGTTGTCCGGTTTGCACGCGGCGGCGAGCAGCAGGGCGAAGAGGAACGCGCGCTTCACGGGGCACCTCGCATCGCCGCTTCCATCGCCGGGGGCGCGGGGAGGTCGGGCAGCGGCGTCGACTCCGGCGGCGGTGCGGCGTGCGTGTCTTCAGGCTTGAGCCCGCCCGCGAACTGGTTGGCGAGCTGGGGCATGGTCGAGAGCACCTCCAGCACGCTGGCCGCCGGCAGGTCTTGCGCGACGAGTGAGTAGAGGCCGCTCTTCTCGTCGAGCTCGTACTTGAGCTGCTGCTTGAGCTGCGCGTGCACCTCGGGGTTGGTGCCGATGTGCGGCGCGAGCAGGTGGTACAGCGACTGCCGCGTCAGCACCTTCGGGTTCTCACGGAGGTGCTTCATCGCCTCCGCCACCAGCGGCGCGTCGATGGGCTGATGCGCGTCGACGTACATGTGGTGCATCACGTTGAAGAGCTCGCGCTTCACGTCGGAGCTCGTCTCACGCTGCAGCCACTCGACCATCAGGTCGTGCACGTCGGCGACCGCGTAGCGGCGCAGCGCCTGCGGCACCTGTTGACGCAATGACGCGTCGGGCAGCTTCGACCAGGTGGCGATCTGCGGGAGCAGCGAGCGCTCGGCCATGTTGCCGACGGTGCCGCACAGCACCGAGAAGTCTTCGGGTGTCTTCGCGGTCGCGGTGAGCTCTTTCACCATCGTCAGCGCCTCGGCAGTGACGTCGGTCTGCGCGGGGTGCGTGCCCGCGAGGATGCCGAGGTGCAGCATCGTCTGCCGCGCCACCGAAGCTTCGGCCGGGCCTGAGGTCTTGCTCATCGCCTGCGTGTGGAACTCCTTCGCGAGCGGCGCGCCGACGTCGTTGCGGGCGGCGAGCGCAAGGCTGCTGCGGATGCGGTCGCCCGACATCGCGGCGGTGTTGCGGTACACGCCCAGCAGCGCGTCACGGGCGATGGGTGACTGCGTCTGACCCAGCGCGAGGAACGCGGGGGCCTTCGCGCCGGCGGGGAACTCCCGCGCCGTAATCTCTTCGACGTATTCCTCAATCTTGTCGGGGTGCGCGTCGAGGTACGCGGCCATGTCGCGCCACTGTTCGTTGATGTTGGCACGCGCGGCGATGAGCGTGCTGAAGCGGGTGATGGCCTCGTCCCACGTGGTGTTGCGCGCGAGCTCCACGCGACGGGCGTGGTCCTGCGTGGGGCCGCCCGCCGTGCCGCGCGCGACCTCGAGGTCGGCCAGCGCGTTGCCCCACACGTAGTCGGCCTCGTCGCGAGAGACGCTCTGCAGCGCCGTCGCGTCAGGCGGGAGCGGCGTGGCGCTCCACTCGGTGCGTGAGAACTCGACCTCACCGCCGGCGACCTCTTCTTCACCGCGGAGCGTGTCGAACCACGCGGAGTTGCCTCGGCGCACTTCGAGCAACCCGTCCTTCAGGTTGACGGTGTCCATCCGCGGGCTCCAGCGCGCGAGGTAGCCCACGGGCTTGCGCAGCCAGTGCCCCGCGCCCTCATCGCCCTGCGTCACCTGCGCGCGCAGCGTGCCCATGGCGGTGAAGAACTGCGGCTCGGCCCCGGGAGCGTTCGGCGCGACGCTGAACGACAGGTCGCTCAACGCGAGGTGCTGCACGCGCGCCGCGTTGCCCGGCGTCGTCTTGAGCCGCGCGAAGGCCGTCACCTGGCAGCGTTCATCGACGCGCGCGAGGAAGCTGTTCTCGAGCGGCGCGCCCACCGCTCGCAGCGCGGTCTCATTGGCGGCGGTGAGCCGGCCCACCAGCATGGCGGTGCCGGGTGCCGACGAGAGCACCTCGAACGAGAGGCGGCCCTGCACCTCGGCGTCTCCGTTCTGCGGCGCGGGGCCGGGCGCGCCGGGCAGCAGCGTGTTGACGCGGTAGTGCGACTCGGTGCGGTACGCCCACGAGAAGGTGGCGCCGGTGGTGAAGCGGCAGGCCTCGCCGCCGCGAACGGCGTCGACGGCGGTGGGCAGCGCGGTGGTGCCCGGGAGCGGCCCGGGAGTCTGAACCGGCGAGGTGCGCGGCCACCAGAGCGCGACGGCGAGCGCGGCGGTGACGGCGGCCGCGACGATGACGATGCGGGTTTTCACTTAGTAGGTCCTCGCGTACGGAGATTCGACAGCAGGGAAGAGGTCGCCCTCGAGCTTGTAGAGACCGCCGTACGAGGCGATCTCCCAGGAGGTGCTCCAGAACAGGAAGTTGAGCTCGGCCTCGAACGCGCCGGTGATGAAGGCGACCTCCCAGGTGCCTTCGATGACCGAGTTGCCCAGCAGGCTCACCTTGATGCCCGAGTTGTTGAACACCAGGATTCTCGAGCGCGTCGCCTTGACCTCGATGCCCGCGGTGAAGAGGTTGATGGTGACGCCGAGGCAGAAGCCGATGTCGGCGCTGGGCGTGCAGAGCTTCGCGCCGAAGCCCATCGAGAGCTCCACGTTGGTCGACACGCCGATGGAGGCCTCGATGTAGCTGTTGGCCGGGTCGAACTGGCAGACGTACGGCGCGGTGCTGGTGGTGACCGCCGTTTCCATGCGCGAGGTCGTCTTGTTGAAGAGCACTGACGCGTCGTCGGGCACGCGCGAGACGAGGTTGCCCAGGTTGCTGCCGAAGCCGTGGTTGCCCACCAGCGAGCCGGGGTCGTTGAGCGTGGTGGACTGCGCGGTCTGGTTCGCGAAGGGCACGTTGCCGGTGAGCCACACGTAGCGCGTGCGCGAGGTGCCGGCGCACAGCGCGTTGCGCGTCGTGTCGCAGCGGGGGTCCTGGTACTGGTAGGCGAGTTGACCGCCGAGCCAGAAGTTGTTCGCGGTGGTCGCCGGGTCTGCCGCGGAGATGGCGGCGTTCACCGACGCGACGTCACCGGCGGTGCGCACTTCGGCCAGCGTGCCGCCCTTGAAGCGGCAGGCGCTCAGCGCGTCGACGTAGTTCTTCGTCGAGTCGGTGTAGGCCACGAAGCACCTGCCGGAGCCCGTCTTGAGGCACGGGTACTTGGGGTTCACCATGTTGGTGGTGCTCTGGTAGTCGCCGGCGAGGTGCAGCGCCGCGCCGAAGCCGAGGCCCACCGAGAAGCTGATCTCGAGCACGAAGGGGAAGGGCCCGAGCGTGAACGGCAACTGCTTGCTGATCACGAACGCCACGCCGTCGCGTTCGGCTTCCGCGGGCTGCCACTTGCCGCTCTTGGGTTTGGTCTTGATGTCTTTGGCGTCGGTCTTCACGCCGCCGGCCTTGCGGCTCTTCCACGCCTCCTCGAGGTTCTTGAGGTTGGGCGTGAGGTTGATGTCGACCTGCCACGCGCCCGATGACTGCGGCTCGGCGCCGGCGCCGCCCGAC
>JBEHYH010000251.1:0-9161 GCA_048498275.1 Myxococcota bacterium
TGGCGGATGGACCCGATTGACTGCCACCTGTGCTGAAAGTCCGCGGCGCGCAACGCACCGGTGCGCAACTGCGTCGCCAGCGCGCCGCCGACGAGCGCGAGCGCGGTGCGCACCTCCACTTCGCGCACCCCAAACGCGGCCCACGTGCCGCTCGCGCCCGCGTTCGCGCGCAGGTCGAGCTCCAGCAGCGCGGGTTCGACATTGTCGCGCACGAACTGCAGCCGCTCGCGGAGGTGCCACAGGGCACCCAGACTCAGCGTCGAGACCCCGCCCGGCGCGAGCAACCGGGTGACCTGGTCAATCCACCACGGAGCTCGCACCGCGACACCGTAGCGGCTTTCACGGCACAGCGAGCGGCGAGTGCACGAACGACAACGGCGCGCTCCGTGAAGAGCACGCCGTCGCGAACTTCGAAGGGTCGAAACGAATTACGCCGTCGGCGTCTGCTGCTTGCCCAGGTCGGCGACGAACTGCTGCGCGAGCTGCTGGTGCTTCGTGTCGTCGAGCTTCTCGTTGAGCAGCTTCTCGGCAATGGCGATCGACAGCTTCACGGCCTCGGCCTTGATTTCGACGATGGCCTTGGTGCGCTCTTCGACGATGGCGCGCTGCGCGTCGGCCTTCAGCGCATCGGCCTCCTTGCGGGCCTTGTTCATCAGCTCGTCGCGGAACTTCTCCATGTCGGCCTGCGTCTTGCGCACGGCGTCGGCGGCTTCCTGGCGGGCCTGCGCGATGGCCGTCTTCTGCTCACCCAGCAGCTTCTCGGCTTCGGCGCGCTCACGCTTGGCGCTCTCGATGGCGTCGACGATCGACTTCTCGCGGCCTTCGACCGACGAGAGCAACGGACCCCACGCGAACTTCCGCAGCAGCACCGCCACCACGATGAAGGTGATCCACGTCCAGATGATGAGGCCCGGCTTCACATCGGTGAAAGCGTTCGAGGCGAGAAGCAGCGTGTTCATGGGTATCTCTTTTGAAAAATGTACGGCCCTCACCCCGACCCTCTCCCGAAATCGGGAGAGGGGGAGCGAAGGTAAAAATTACGCCTTGAGCGCGAGGAGGATCGTGATCACGAGCGCGAAGAGCGTCGCGCCTTCGATCAGACCGGCCGCGACGATCAACGTGCCGCGGATGTCGCCGGCCGCCGACGGCTGGCGGGCGATGCCTTCGAGGCCCGAGGCCGCGAGCTTACCGATGCCGTTGCCGGCGCCGATGATGGCAAGACCAGCGCCGAGACCGGCGCCGAGGTACGCGAGAGCTGCAGAGGTGAGGTTCATGGTGTTGCTTTCTTTCGGTTTGACTCACTTATCGGGGGAGTCGTTATGGCCCTTCAGGGACTACCTCCACACCGGCTGAAATCACCGGCCTGGGTTCTTTGAAAATCAGTGGTGCTCGCCGCCGTGCGCTTCGTCGTGGTGCGCGTGGTGACCCATCGCCACGCTCTGGCCGATGAAGAGACAGGTGAGCAGCGTGAAGATGTACGCCTGCAGGATGCCGACGAAGATCTCCAGGCAGTAGATGGCGACGGCCATCGGCAGCGAGAGCACCGCGGCGTAGGGCGTCCACATGAAGATGAGCGCCAGCAGGAAGAAGATGACCATGTGGCCGGCGAGCATGTTCGCGAACAGACGAACCAGCAGCGCGAACGGCTTGGTGAAGAGGCTGAGCACTTCGACCGGAATCATGATGGGCCACAGCGGCCAGGGCACGCCGCCCGTCAAGTGCGCGAGGTAGCCGCCGATGCCCGCCGAGCGGATGCCGGCGATCTGCGTGAGGATGAAGGTGATGATGGCCAGCGCCGCCGTCACCGTCAGCACCGACGTGCCCGCGAAGAACCCGGGGAAGAGCGAGAGCCAGTTCACCGACAGAATGAAGAAGAACAGCGTGAACAGGTACGGGAGGTAGCGCTTGCTCTCTTCCTTGCCGATGTTCGGGCGCGCGATCTCGTCGCGGATGAAGAGGGCGATGGCTTCCACGCTGTGCGCCAGCGTGCCCTGCGGCACGCCGTTCTGGTCGCGCTTGCGGCCGAGGAAGAGCACCGCGAACAGGATCGCCGAGCCCAGCCACAGCATCAGCACCGACTTGGTCGGGCGCATGTCGTAGCAACCATGAATCCACTTCTCCAACGAGGGGAAGGCCGCGAACGCCGCGCTCGCGTGGCCGCCGCACGCTTCCTTGCTGCCGAAGATGAGCGCATCGCCGAACCAGTCAGCGACGTGCACCGCCGGCAATTCGTACGGAGGGAAGGGCAGTTCGAGCTGGAACTCATCGCCGACGGCGATGTGGTGGAGGATGAACGACGGCGCGTCGTGCTGCTCTTCTTGCGCGTGCGGGCTCACCTCTTCGTACGCCGGCTCCGTCGTGGCGAACGCGGTCAGCGAGAGGACAGTCAGAGCGAGTGCGAAGCGCTTCATGGCGTGGACACCTTCGGAGCAGCGAGCAGGCTTCGGGCTTCGATGACCTGCTGCGCGAGTGAGACAATCAAGAACGAGATGACGAACGCCGGCGGCGAACCGTCGTAACCCTTCACGGCGAACGCGCCGACGCCGACCGCCAGCAGGCGAATGCCGAACGCCGCGCCCTGCGCCGCGAGCAGCGCCTTGAGCGACGCCGCACCTTCGAGCTTCGCGTTGGCGAGCGTCGACTTGAGCGCCAGGGTGACGACCCCGGTGACCGACGCGACGATGGAGCCGAGCAACCACGAACCCTGCACGTCACTGAGCTGCGCCAAAAGCGCCGCGCCGGCGACGAACGCGCCGACCGTGAGTGAGAGCAGAATGGTGGTCGTCAACGACTTCACTTTTTCTTTCCTTCATCCATCAAGCGGTTGGCCGTGCGGATGAAGGCGTAGAAGCCCACCGCGCTGCCTCCCAACCCGCCGATGAGTAACCCCACCGGAGAGCACCCCAACCACCGGTCGACTCCGTAGCCGACCGCCACCCCGAAGAGCGCCGCTCCGACGAACTGCCAGACTGCACCCAGCCACGGGGCAGCTGCCCGATACGACCGGGCGAGTGGCGACAGTCCGTCATCAGGGTCACCCTTCAAGCGCGCGGCACGTACCAAACGGCCCCCAAAAGACAACGGGAAAGCGGATCAGCCGCGCCCGTGCATCAGCGGCGCTTCTTGAGGAGGTTCTGACGTTTCTGTGGCGAGCGCTGTCTTCAGGTACGAGGAGAGACGAAATGAAGAAGCTGTTGCCGAAGATTGCGCTGGGGGTCGTGGTGCTGCTGGCGGCCATTCAATTGGTTCGGCCCGAGAAGACCAACCCGCCGGTGACGGGTGACATCGAGACGTCTCCGGAGGTGAAGTCGCTGCTCAAGCGCGCCTGCTACGACTGCCACAGCAACGAGACGACGTGGCCCTGGTACTCGAACGTGGCGCCGGTTTCGTGGGTGGTCGCGCACCACGTCGACGAAGGCCGCCGCGAGCTCAACTTCTCGGTGTGGAAGTCGTACGAGCCGAAGCGTCAGGCGCACAAACTCGAAGAGACCGAAGAGATGATCGAGTCGGGTGAGATGCCGCTGGCCGGCTACGCGCCGATGCACCCTGAAGCGAAGCTGACCGACGCCGAGAAGAAGACGCTGCTCGAGTGGGCGAAGACGCGTTGAGCCCGGAGGCGGAAGCGCTGCTGAACGCGGTGCTCTCCGAGCCGGAGAATCTCGACCATCGGCAGGTGCTGATGGACCGGTTGCTCGAAGAAGCGCACCCGCGCGGTGATTTGTTGCGGATGCAGTTCTCGCCTTCGCGTGACGAGCGCGCGGAGTCGCGGTTCATCAAGAAGCACCGCGAGGTGTTGTTGGGTGCGCTGGCTCCGGTGGTGCACGCGGAGTCGTTCGCGCACGGGTTTCTCCACAGCGCGGGTTTGAAGCGCGGCGAGGTCGCGGCGCATCCCGAGGTCGTCGGGCATCCCCTCTGGGCGACGGTGTTCGCGCTCAAAGGGCCCGGAGATGAATTGATTTCGTCGCACCCGGTGATGCGTTCGCTGCGCGCCCTGGGGTCGACGTCATTGCCGGTGAACGCGTTGGGTTCGCTGCGTGAACTCCGCGCGTTGCATGCGTTCGAGCTGACGCCGGAGCGCGCGTCGGCGCTGTCATCGGGCGCGTTCTTGCCGAAGCTCCGCGTGCTGCACGTGCGTGCGCATGGCGATGAAGTGGAGCTGCTGTTTCCGCGGCTCGCGATGTTGGAGACGTTCGGGCTCTCGCTGCTCGATGCGGGGGTCGAAGAGAGCTGGCCCGTGATTCTGCGGTTGCTCGAATTCGCGGGGCCGTCGACGTCGATCTCGTTCGAGAGCGGGCTCAACGCGGAGTTCACGCGCGAAGAAGGCGTCGTCACGCTCACCCGCGTTGATTTCCTGAACGACGCGCAACCGATGCGCGCGCCGGGCGAAGCCGAGTTGCTGCTTTCGCTCGCCGAAGCCTCCGGCCTGACCCCCTCCCCCGATTTCGGGAGAGGCTCGGGGTGAGGGCCGCACATTTTTCAAAACACCTCAGCGAGCGCATCAAATGCGGCTCTCACATTTGCCGAGGCTCTTCTTCCCGCGGGGCACACGGCAAAAATGTCGGGGCCGGGAACAGAAAATTCCGGGAGCAGCTCCACCAGCTTCCCGTCGCGGATCAGCTCATCGACCATGAAGTCGAAGCCTTGCGTGATGCCGAGCCCGGCGAGCGCCGCATCAATCAGCGTCGGCCCGTGATCGACCAGCAACGTCGGCCGCAACGCGAGCTCACCCGACGACAACCAGAACGCGCGCGGCTTGTTGTCGGGCCCGCGAATCACGAGACAGTGGTGCTGATTCAACTGCGCGGGCCTGGTGGGCGTGCCGTGCTTCGCGAGATACGCGGGTGACGCGATGGTGAGCAGCCGCGTCTTCTGCAGCTTTCGCGCGACGAGTGACGAGGTCGCGAGCGTGCCGATGCGCACCGCGACGTCGACCGGTTCCTCGGCGAAGCGAGAGAGCTGATCATTCACGCGCACGTCGAAGGTGAGACTCGGGAAGCGCGACGAGAGCAACGCGAGCGCGGGCGTGAGCAGCTTCGCCGCGATGAACGGCACGGAGATGCCGAGGCGGCCGCTGGGTTCCTTGTGCGCCGACGCGAGCGCCTCCCGTGCGCCGCGTACCGCCGCCAACGCCTGCTGACAGCGCTCGAAGAACAGCTCGCCCTGTCTGGTGAGCGCGACCGCGCGCGTGGTGCGGGTGAACAGCGCATGGCCGACGTCTTCCTCGAGCGTGGCGATGGCTTTGCTGACGGCGGCGGGGCTCACCTGCAGACGCTGCGCGGCGCGGCGAAAGCTCTTCTCCTCCGCGACCGCGACGAACGGCACCACTCCGCGAAACGAATCGAGCTCCATGGTGTTAACTCCCGGTTGATAAAGAGTTTCATGAAGGCGCGTTGTTTACGAGCCTCGCGGGGCGCACCGTTGTGCCCATGACGACCTCATCAAAGACCGCGGTGATCACCGGAGGCACCTCCGGGCTCGGAGAAGCAGCCGCACTGGCGCTGGCGCAGTCGGACTGGCGGGTATTCGTCGTGGGCCGCGACGAAGCGCGTGGCGCCGACGTCATCAAGCGCGCAGGGCACGGCGCCGAGTTCTTCCCGGCGGATCTCTTCTCTCTCAAGGACGTGAAGCGGCTCGCGGGAGAAATCGCGAAACGCGCTCCGTCGCTCGATCTGTTGATCAACAACGCGGGGGGCGTCTTCAGCCCGGGGCAACCCACGGGGGAGGGGCTGGAGCGCACCTTCGCGTTGAATGTCGCCGCGCCGTACGTGTTGACGGAGTCGCTGCTCGAGCCGCTCGCCGCGGCGAAGGGGCGCGTCATCAACATCGTCACCGGCATTCAAGACGGGTTCAAAGCGACGATTGATCAGCTCGATGGCCCGAAGGCGACGGGCGGCATGTTCGGGTACGTGCGCAACAAGCTCGCGTTGCTGACGCTCACGCGCGCACAGCAGCAACGTTACGGCGCGCGCGGCATCACCTTCATCGCGTTGCACCCCGGCATCATTCCCACCACGCGCTTCGGTCACACCATGACGGGCCTGTTCAACCCGTTCACGACGGTAGGGCCGCTGTTCGCGAAGTTGTTCCGTTTCGGCGCGACGCCGGAGCAGGCCGCTGAACGCTACGTGCGCGCGAGCACCGATTCGGTCGAAGGTGGCGGTTACTACTACGAGGGCGCGCTGCGGCCGGCTCCGAAGCTCGCGCAGGAACCGGCGTTCATCGAGTCGGTCTGGAAACTGGTCGAAGCGCGCGCGCCTTGATGGAGCTGGGCGTGAAGGTGCGCGGTCGTCGTGCCGGAGGCCGGACTTGCGCATCGAAGGCGGGAGCTCCCAGATGCGAAAATGGGCTCAACCGAGCGTGTGCCGTTTGCTCGAAGCAGAGAGCCAGCGCGCGACGTTTCGGGCGCGAACGTCGGGCGAAGCGTCGCCATCAACGCCGCATCGGCGGTCGCCGAAGGTCAACATCTGCGTCGTGCACGTGGCCAACGCGCGCTCGATTTCGCCGCGAACCTCTCAAGCCGGTACAGCACGTTTTCCATCCGGGAGCTCCCGCCCGTCGCCGGCCACCCTCCTGAGTGCTCACGCCTTCGATGCACGTGTCCGGCCTCCGGCTCGAAGACCGCGGCGCTTCAGCGTTGAGCGTCGCCCAGTTCGCAGCGCGTCGTCAGACCGGCTCAGGGCAGAGCGGGTGATTGCGCAGATGTTCGACGATGAAGTCTCGAAGCGCCGTCACCTTGCGCGGCGTGTGCTGCGTCTTCGGGTGCACGAAGAAGAGTGAGCCGACCTCCTTGCTCCACTTCGGAATCACCGGAACCAGCGCGCCCGACTCGACGTCATTCTTCGCGAGGAACGACGCCATCGCGCCGATGCCGAGGCCCGCGAGCGTCGCCTGATGCGTGAAGAACACATCATCGGTCTGCACCAGCGTCTTCAGCTTCACCGGCAACGCGCTCGCGAGCGTGCGGAACACCACGAAGTCGTGGCCCGGTAATTCTTCAATCGTCTTCGGAGTGCCACGCTTCGCGAGGTAGCTCGGCGCCGCGTACATGCGCAGATCGAGCGACGACAACTTCCGCGCGACCAGCGTCGAGTCTTTCAACTTCTGCGAGATGCGCAGCGCGACGTCGAACCCCTCGCCGACGAGATCCTCCAGGCGGTTCGACAACCGCACGTCGAGCTGCACCTCCGGGTAGCGCGCGCAGAACTTCGCGAACAATTCGGGCAACAACGTGAACCCGAGGTCGGGCGGCGCCGTCACGCGCAGCACGCCCGAAGGCACGTCGGTCTGCTCCGGCAGGCTGTGCGTCGCGTCGCGCACCAGCGCCACCAGCGGCGAAGTCTTCTCGTAGAAGCTCGCGCCGGCCGTCGTCAGCTTCACCTGCCGCGTGGTGCGGTGAAACAACTGCACGCCCAGCGCTTCTTCCAACGCCGAGATGCCGCGGCTCACCGACGACTTCGGCAGGTTCAAGCGCCGCGCGGCTTCCGACATGCTGGCCGCGTCCGCCACCGCCACGAAGAGCGGCAACTGGTTCAAATCAACTGTTCCGGGCATGGAACGAAGCTGGACCCGCGATGCTGAATTTGCAACAGCGAAGAATCAGACCTCGCGCAGCAACACCGCGAGCTGCGCCATGCCCCGGCGCATGCGCGTCTTGATGGTGCCCAGCGGCTCGTCGAGGAGCGAGGCGATTTCGCTCTGGGAAAGCCCGCCACGCATCGCGAGATCGAGCGCGACGACCTGATCTCTCGGCAACGCCTCGAGCGCGCGCGTCACGTGTTCAGACTTGTCGCGGCGCTCGAGTGATTCCAGCGGTGTCTCCGGGGGCGAGACCGCTTCATGGTTCAGCTCGGAGTCGATGGTGCGCGCGCGGACGAGGCGCGCCCGCAGCAGGTCCAACGCGCGGCTGCGAACCCGCGAGGCCATCCACGCTGAAACCGTTCCGCGGGCCGGTTCGTATTCTCGCGCGCGCTGCCATACGAAGAGGAAGCACTCCTGCAGCACCTCTTCGGCGTCTTCGCGGCGCTCGAGCAACCGCATCGCGACCCCGAAGAGCGGCCCGCTCAGCGCCGCGAAGAGCAATTCGAGCGCGCCGTCGTCGCGCAGCGCGATGCGACGCACCAACAGCTCGTGCGCGCGATCGGCGTCGCCGCGCACCACGTTCTTGAGCACCGAGGCGCTCACGCGTCTCCCCCCTCCGGGAGAAAATCGACCTCTCCCAACACCACTGCCGCCGCGATGCAGTCGGGCCCCTCGACGGCGACGAAGCCATGGCGGCTGCCGTCGGTCTTGTCGCACCACTCCCCGGCCCACGTCTCTTCTCCGTCGTCTTCTCGGAACCCGCCCTGGAGCACGAGGTTCTGTTCGGTGCCGCGATGGAGGTGCGCGGGGTACGCAGCGCCCGGAGCCATGCGGACGAAGCCCGCGAAGGCACCGGCGATCCGCGGGCCGCCTTCGATGGGCATGAGCCTGACGCCCGGCGCGGGTCCTTCTATCCACGCCGAGTCGTCACCGAGCTTTCTCAGCAACGCACGCGCGTCGGGCTCCGGGAGGTCGAACATGTGCGCGACCTCGGGCGCGAGATCGCCGAAGCGGTCTTCGCCACGAATGCGCTCCAACAGGTTCGCGCCCACCGAGGGTGAAGGCAGCATCGGCGCCGTCGACATCGCGCCGCGGAGCCGCGTCAGCGTCGACATCAACTCGCGGCAATGAAGACAGGTGGAGACATGGTGCTCCGCTTCGGGCGTGAGCCGCACGTCACCGTCTGACGCGCGCGTCAGCAGCCACTCTTCGACTTCGAGACAGGAAAGGGCAGGCATGAGCGCTCGTCAGAGACCGTACGGGCCACGCCGCGAAACGGTTTCACGGCTCGCGATGAATCCGATCTCGCGCGTGGCGCGTACTCCCGCCGCAACCCACGACTCATGGTGAGCCGTGGGATCACTTTGCGTGGGGAGATGACTTTCAAATGAACAACATCGCGAAATCGTTGGTGGTTGCGGCAGCGTGTGCAGTCGGTAGCGGGTGTGGGTCGATGGGCGGGGGAGACAACACTGACACCGGACAGACGGACAAGGGCCCGGGCGCGACGCTCAAGTGCGACAGCAGCGGCAAGAACGCGTGGGACACATACGGCGTCAACGCCTTCGTGGCGGTCAACGAGT
>JBEHYH010000252.1:0-9127 GCA_048498275.1 Myxococcota bacterium
CCACCTCCATGCTGCAGCGCCGCATGCTCAAAACTTTTACGCCCGGAAAAACAGCAGACCCGCAGCGCCCGGGAGCGCCTGCGCCATGATTCCCGCGGGCGTGCCGCGGAAGAAACCGACGCCCGAAACCGCACCTGTGAGAACCGCCAGAACAATCCAGACCATAGGGTTGCGCACCTTTAACGCGGGTTGGCGCAAGGTGTCCGCCGATTGGCACGTTGGGTCCGCAACCCGGGCGGTTTCCGGCCGAAATTGTCCCGCACTATGCGCACGCAGACGCAGCTCGACACCGCCAGCCTCTACGCGAAGTACGGACCCGTCATCTTCTCTCGCTGCAAGCGCCTGCTGAAGAACAGCGCCGCCGCGGAAGACGCGACGCAAGACGTGTTCATCAAGGTGCTGCGTCACGCTGAAAAGGCGCCGGCCGCCGACGCGGTGTTGCCGTGGGTGCATCGCATCGCCACCAACCACTGCCTCAACGTGATTCGCGATGGCCGTCGTCAGGCGGAGCCCGTGCAGCAGGTGCCCGAGCTGGTCGACGACGAGTTCGAGGAGACGATGATCTCGCGCGACTTCTCGCGCCGGCTGATGGCGCGCACGCCTGAGCACGTGAAGGCGCCGGCGGTGATGTTCCACGCCCAGGGCATGGAACAGACGAAGGTCGCCGAAGAGCTCGGCGTGTCGCGGCGCACGGTGCTGTACCGCCTCTCGGAGTTCACCGACCGCGCGATGAAGATGCAGCGCATCGTCGAGGCCTGACCTGCGGTACAACAGCGCGCCGTGACCGCGCTGGTGCTCTCCGTGTTGTTGGCCGCTCCTGATGCCGGCGTCTTCGCGCGCCCGGTGCAGGTCTCCGCCGACAAGCTGGAGATCTTCAAGAAAGACAATCGCGCGCTCTATTCGGGGCACGCGAAGGCCCTCCGCGATTCGCTCACGCTGACCTGCGACACCATCGAGGTCTTCTTCTCGCCGCGCAATGACGTCGACCGCATCGTGGCCAGCGGCAACGTCGAAGCCGTCGACGGAGATCGCATGGCCTGGGGCGATCGCGCGGTGTTCGAAAACGCGACCGGGCTGCTCACGGTCACGGGAAGGCCCCACGGGAAACAGGGCGAGCGCGAGGTCGAAGGCGAGGTCGTCACCTTCGTCACCGGCTCCGAGCTGCTCACGGTGACGAAAGCGCGCACGCGCGTGAAAGAGCCCGTCGACAAGCGCGTGATGATCGACGCCGATCAGTTGCTGCTCCACAGCAAAGACAACGAAGCGGTGTGGACCGGGCACGTGCACGCGGTGAAGGACAAGACGGTGCTGGTCGCTCCGACACTGACCGCGACGTGGGGCCCCGACGGCGAAGTGAATCGCATCAAAGCCAGAGGCGGCGTCGAAGTGACCGAGGGCGATCGCTGGGCGCGCGGCCGGGAGGCTGACTACGACGTGCCGAAAGGCGTGCTGGTCGTCACGGGCAACCCGCAAGCGAGGCAGAACGGCACCCGGCTCAAAGGCACGCGCGTCACCTTCTTTACCGGCCAGGAATTTCTTGAAGTCGAGAACGCCACGACCATCATCGAGGGCGGGAAGAAGAAGTGAGCGCCTCCGAGATCCTCCAAGAGACGAGTGGTGAAGTCGCGCCGGTGCTGAAGGACGCGCCGTGGTTGCTCGCCGTGCCGTCGGTGATCCTCGCCGCCGGCTTCGCGATGGACGCGTGGGTCAGTTCGCTCGCGTCGGTGATGCCGGTGTTCGTGGGCATCATCAAAGGCGTGCTCTGGGCGTTCTACATGCGCGCCGCGGCCAAAGCGTCGGGCGGCGTCGAAGAAGCGAGCCCGCTGCTGCCCATCGGCACCTTCGCGCTCGCGTTTCTCGCGATGGAATACGGCGGCTGGTTCTATCTGGTCGGCATTCTGGTCTGGCTGCTGCCCTTCGTAGACATGGCCACGGTGTACGGCGACGACCTCGGCGGTGCGTTCGGAGGCGTCATCGACACGCTCTCGCGAGGAGCCGGCGTGTGGCTCGGCACGATGTTCGCCGCGCTGATCGGTCTCACCATGCTCGGGCTGGTGTTCGCGATGCCGATGAGCATCTTCTCCGACTACGCGCACCGTGAAGGCGCATGGCTCGCGGATCTCTCCGGCGGCGTCCTCGTCGGGCCGTTCGTGCACGCGGTCGTCGTGTACCGAACGAGAATCCTCCTCGCGTTGAACGGAGACCCCGCGTGAGCGACTCGCTCGTCGCGCAGGGGTTGCAGAAAACCTACGGAAACCGCCGCGTGGTCGATGGCGTTTCGTTTACCGTGAACCCGGGCGAAATCGTCGGGCTGCTCGGCCCCAACGGCGCGGGCAAGACGACCTCATTCTCGATGGTGATCGGGCTCGTGCAGCCCAACGCCGGCTCGGTGAAGCTGGGCGAACGCGAGCTCGTGGGCCTCCCGATGCATCTGCGCGCGCGGGCGGGCCTCGGTTACCTGCCGCAGGAGCCCTCGATTTTCCGGAAGCTGAGCGTGCGGCAGAACATGCTCGCGGTGCTCGAGCTTCACGGCGCGAAAGATCGCGAGAAGCGCGCCGACGAGATCATCGCGGAGTTTGGCCTCACCCACGTCGCGCAGTCGCTCGGCGAACAGCTCTCGGGTGGTGAACGCCGCCGCGCTGAAATCGCGCGCTCGCTGCTCCCGAGCCCCCGCTTCATCTTGTTCGACGAACCCTTCGCGGGCGTCGACCCGATCAACGTCGGCGAGTTGCAAAAAGAGATCGCGAAGCTCAAGCAGCGGGGCCTCGGCGTGCTCATCACCGATCACAACGTGCGCGACACGCTCCGCATCTGCGATCGCGCGTACATCATCGCGGCCGGGCGCATCCTCGAAGAAGGCACGCCGCAGGCCATCGCCTCTTCCGAGCGGGCACGCTCCATGTATCTCGGTTCAGATTTCACTCTTTCGTGAGTGAAATCGGTCACTTTCAGACCACATGCAATTTGGGTGTTCCCCTCGCGACCGCGATGGGCCTAGCCTTGGCACGTCTTTTGGATATCCGGAAAGGGACGCGGCGAGCACCATGGAGCTGAAGCAGAGCCTGAAGATGTCGCAGACGCTGGTGATGACGCCCCAGCTTCAACAGGCGATCAAACTCCTCCAACTCTCGAGAATGGAAATGCTCGAGCAGGTGCGGGAGGAGATGGAGACCAACCCCCTCCTCGAATCGCCCGACGAAATCGAAGGTGACTTGAGTGACAAGGCGCCCGGTGAGGCCTCGCTCGAGGCCGACAACCTCGAGGCGCCGAAGAACCTCGAGGCCAAGACGCCCGACACCGCGCAGGAGGTGAAGGCGGAGAACAACACCAACGACATCGACTGGGACCAGTACCTCAACAGCTACCAGTTCAACGAGCCGACCACGGCGTCGAACCGCGGCAACGTCGACCTCGACGATCTCCCGTCGTTCGAAGCGAGCATGGTGAAGAAGGAGGATCTCTACGATCACCTCTTCGAACAGCTCTCGGGCGTCACGCTCAACGACGCCGAGCGCCGCATCGCCGAGCTGATCGTCGGCAACCTGAACGACGACGGCTATCTGGTGCTCGAGGAGACCGAGGGCGACCCGCTCATCCACCTCGCGAACGAAGCCGACGTGTCGATGTCGGTCGCCACGCGCACGCTGCGGAAGATCCAGCACCTCGACCCGCTCGGCTGCGGCTCGCGCGATCTGCTCGAGTGCCTGCTGATTCAGACCCAGGCGATGAAGGAGCCGCAGTCGCAACTGCTCCAGACGATGCTCAAGCGGCACATGAAGCTGCTGGAGTCGAAGAACCTCCCGGCGATCGCGCGCGAGCTGACCAGGTCAGAAGGCCGCCCGGTGTCGCTCGAAGAAGTGGTGAACGCCAGCCGCCTGCTCTCGAAGCTCGACCCCAAGCCGGGCCGCAACTTCTCGGGCGACGACGCGCAGCACATCACCCCCGACGTCTTCGTTCACAAGATCGGCGACGAGTACCACGTGGTGCTCAACGACGACGGCCTCTCGAAGCTGCGCGTGTCCGACGCCTACCGCCGCGCGCTGCGGGCCGGTGCGCTCAACCCCAAGCAGAAGGAATTCGTGCAGGAGAAGATGCGCTCCGCGCAGTGGCTCCTGCGCTCGATTCAGCAGCGTCAGCGCACCATTCACAAGGTGACCGAGAGCATCGTGAAGTTCCAACGCGAGTTCTTCGACAAGGGCATCGCGTACTTGAAGCCGCTCATTCTGCGCGACGTGGCCGAAGACATCGGCATGCACGAATCGACGGTGAGCCGCGTGACGACCGCGAAGTACGTGCACACGCCGCAGGGCATCTTCGAGCTCAAGTACTTCTTCAATTCGTCGATCGCGCGCACCGCGGGTGAAGACATCGCCAGCGAGGCGGTGAAGAATCACATCAAGCAACTCGTGGGCACCGAGAACCCCAAGAACCCCTATTCAGATCAGAAGATCGTCGAACTTTTGAAGGCGCAGGGCATCGAGATCGCCCGGCGCACCGTCGCCAAATACCGCGAGGTGTTGGGCGTGCTCCCGTCGAGCAAGCGCAAGAAGTACTTCTAAGAGATTCCCTTCATGGCTCAGGAATATTGGTTGGCTGACAGTGAGGCGCGTGTGGTGGGGCCCATCGGGCTCGATGTCGTGACCTCACTCCATGCTCGAGGAAAACTGGCTGACGTGCGCGCGGTCTCCCGCGACGGGCGCACCTTCGTGCCGCTCCGTGACGTGCCTGAATTGTCGCAGGTGCTCTCGCAGCCGGTGAACCTCACCGACACGCAGCGCGCGCAGGCCGAGACCACGGCGCAGATCCGCGGCTGGTTGCGCAGCATCGAGCACGCGCCGGCGCATGAGATCTTCAAGGTGACGCCCGGGGCTTCGAAGGAAGCGTGGCGGGCGGCGTTCTTTCAGCTCGTGCACCGCTACACTCCGAGCCGTCTGCCGCCCGACACCACGGCCGAGCTCCGCCTCGCGTGTGAAGACGCCTTCCTCGCGCTCTCGGAGCGCATGGTCGAAGTCGAGAAACAGATCCGCATCGCGTCGACGCAGGCGGCGCCTCCGCCGCTGCCCGCGCAAGACCCGTGGCCCCAGGCGCGGGTTCAGCAGCGCCCGGGCGGGCTGCTGCACGTCAGCCTCTCGCTCAATCGCGGCGAAGCGCGCCCGTTCACGCACGACGTCGAACACAATTGGAACACCGATTCGATCTTCATCCCCGCGATCGAACGCGCGGTGCCCAACACCCCGGTGGAGATCGTCGTCAGCTTCGAAGGCATGGCGATGCAGCTCAACGCCGCGGGCCGCGTCGCCGCCGCGCGCAACGGAGGTTTTTCCGTCCGTCTCCAGAACCTCGGAGAAGCGCAGCGTGGCATGATCCGCACGTGGGTCGGCCGCGCGGGAGTGAAGTAGCCTCGTCGGCGGTTGTCCGCAGAGCAGAAGCAGCACCCGAAGTCGTCGAATAGTCGCAGTAGCCGTTGCACCCCAAGTCAGGAGGGAAGAATGCAGCTCAACATCACGTTCCGTCAGCTGGACCCCATCGACTCGCTCAAGAACTACACGCGCGAGAAAGTGGAACGGGTGAACAAGTACCTCGACAAGGCGGGAGAAGCGCACGTCGTGCTCTCGCTCGAGCGTCATCTCCATCACGCAGACATCAGCATCCAGTCGGGGAGCTTCCTGCTCCGCGGCCGCGAGAAGAGCGAAGACATGTACGCGTCGATCGACCTCGCGATGGACAAGATCGAGAAACAGCTCAAGCGCTACAAGGAGAAGCTGAAGCATCACCACGGCCGTGAGCGCGTGCATCACCGGCAGGAAACGGTGGAGCGCCTCAAGGTGAAGCACCACGTCTACGAAGGCCACGCCGATCACTCCGAGGTGAAGGACGTCGCGCAGAAGATCGTGCGAACCAATGATCTCCTCGTGCACCCGATGGCCGTCGAAGAAGCCGTCATGCAGATGGACCTGATGAACAACGATTTCTACGTGTTCACCAACTCCACCACGATGGAGATGAACGTCGTGTACCACCGCAAGGACGGCACCATCGGGCTCATCGAAGCGTCGGCCGTCGAGAAGAAGCCGATCACCTGAAGTTCAATGCCGGGCGGCGATGTTGATGCCGTACCCGAACTTGAGCCGGGGCAGGGTCACCGGGAGTTTCCCCGGCGTGCCCTGCTCTCCGGCGAGCGCGGCGGCGGCGGCTTCGGTCGCGGCCTCGCGCACCGAGTAGGTCGCCAGCACCACCTTCGCTTCGTGCGCCTGACCCGCGAGGTACGGCGCGCCCAGCACCACCGCGATCACCGGCTTGCCCGACAACGCCGCGTTGGTGACCAGCTCGAGCTGCCGCGAGTTCGACACGCCGACGATGACGACGTCGGCCTTCGCCGCGAGCGCCCTCGCCTGCTTCTTGAGGCCATCGCGTGATTCGGGCGACGGGTACGCGGCCACCGTCATCGTCAACGCGTCGGGGAAGCGCTTCGTCACCGCGTCGCAGAGGCTCGATTCCGCAGAGATCACCGCGACCTTCTTGCCGGCGACGACCGGGAACAGCGCCGGCGTCGAACGCAACAACGTCAGACCCGCGGCGGCGATGCGGCCGGCGAGCTCACGCTTCTCACCGAGCGTCGCCAGGCGCTTCTCCAGCGGCTCCGGAGTTTCAAAGACGCCGCGCTTCAACTTCACGCGCAGCACGCGCCGCACCGCTTCGTTGAGCCGCGCCAGCGGCAGATCGCCCGACCGCGCCGCCTCCAGGAGCGCCGCGTAGACCTCTTCCTTCTTTTCCACGCGCCACGGCACCAGCACCATGTCGCTGCCGGCGTTCACCGCGAGCACGGCCGCGGGCCCGACGCCCCAGGTGGCGGCGATCGCCTCCATCTCGAGCTCGTCGGTGATGACGAGGCCATCGAACTTGAGCTCGTTGCGCAGAATGCCGCCGAGCACTTCAGGAGAGAGCGTCGCGGGCGTTTCATCACCCGACAGCGACGGCGAGACGATGTGCGCGGTCATCAACCCATCGAGCCCGGCCTCCACGGCCGCACCGAAGGGCTTCAACTGCGCGCGCACCGTCGCCTCCGACGCACGCACCACCGGCAGCGCCTTGTGCGAGTCCTCATTCACCGCTCCGTGCCCGGGGAAGTGCTTCGCCACCGTCACCAGGTGCGCGTCTTGCTGCCCGCGCACGAAGCTCGCGCCCAGCAGCGACACCAGTTCGACGTCGTCACCGAACGCCCGCAGGCCGATGACGGGGTTATGCGGGTTGGAGTTCACGTCCAACACGGGCGCGAGGTTCATGTTGAAGCCGAGGCGCTTCAAATCCTCCCCCTGCGCGAGCCCGGCCTCGTACGCCAGCTTCGGGTCGCGCGCGGCGCCCAGCACCATGTTCCCCGGCAGCACGAGGTTGCCGTCTGACACGCGCACCACGTTGCCGCCTTCCTGATCGACCGCGATGAAGGGAGGAATCGAGTCGGCCAGCAGCGCGCGCACGTCGTCATTGAGCTTCGCGACCTGCGCCGCCGAGGCCACGTTGCGGTTGAAGACGCAGACGCCGCCCACGTGATGCCCGCGCACGAGCCTGGTGATCGACTCGTCGACCGCCTTCCCCGCGAAGCCGACCATCATCAACTGGCCGACCTTTTCTTCGAGCGACATGCGCGAGAGCAGCGCGTCGGCGTCGAGCGGCGCGGGGGCCACCGGCAGCTCCAAGACGACCGGGAGCGGCGCTTCGACCGGCTTCACCACCACCGGCGCGGGCGCGTGCGCGCAGGCAACCGCCAGCAGCAGCACGCACGCGCTCTTGAGACCCCTCGCCATGAGCTTCGGGTTCTACAGCAAAAAGTGCGCGCCGCCGTTTCCTCGCCTTGCGCGCTCGAAGTGCACTGGGGTAGTCAGCCGCCCGCGATGCGCATCACCGAGTTTCTCAAACTCGAAGCAGTGATCCCCACTCTGGTGGCGCGGAACAAGTTTGAACTCATCGCCGAATTGGCCGCCGCCGCCGCGAAGACGGTGCCCAGCATCAGCCCCGCACGCATCCTCGAAGTGCTCACCGAACGGGAAAAGGTCGGCTCGACGGGCATGGAAAAAGGCGTCGCCATTCCGCATGGCCGGCTCTCCGAGTTGCAGAACCTGACCGCGTGCTTCGGCGTCTCGCGTGAAGGCGTCGACTTCGACGCGCGCGACGGCAAGCCCTCGCACTTCTTCTTCGTGCTGCTCGCGCCGGAGAACTCCGCGGGCGTGCACCTCAAGGCGCTCTCGAAGGTCAGCCGCCTCTTCCGCAGCGACAGCCTGCGCGACGCGATCCTCGCCGCTCCCACCGCGACCGACATCTATTCGCTCATCGCGCAGGAAGACGGCCGCGCGTAAGCTGCACCGCGAATGGAAGTTGTCTTACGGCCTTCGAACGATCGGTTTCTCGCGGAGGTCGTCTTCCCCGCGTTTCAGCTCGGAGTGGTCGAAGCGGCGCCGGCCCTCGAGCACCTGCTCAACTTCGTCGCTGACAGTGACACCCGCGTGCTGCTCGAGCTGGTGCTCGACAATTCGGCGCACGACACCTTCTTCGGCCTCGAAGACGACCGGTGGAATCAGGCGCTCTACCGGCTGCTCTTCTTCGAATGGCAGCCCGACCACGACGGTTGGTACTGCTCGTCTCCGCAGATCGGGTTCGCCGGCCCGTGGGAGGAGACCTTTCACCTCGCGTTGATGCTCGACGACGCGACGTACCCGTACGCCGACGACGGCCTGGCCGCCGAGTACCGCCGCAATTTCTGGAACGCGCCGAAGAAGGAGCTCGGCCTCGCGACGCTGCTCTGTGGCGTGTGGGATCCCGTGCCGAAGTTCCCTCCCGACCAGGTGCTGACCGTCGAAGGGCATGGCCAATACAGCCCGCAGCACGGCATCGCGCGCGCCGACTGGTCATGGAGGTCGACGCTGATCACCAACCGCTGGGCCGCGAAGCTGCCGGGCGTGCTGTCACGGCTGCTCGAGCGTGAAGTGCAGCGACTCAAACCCGTCACCCCGCCGGAGAAGTTCGAGATCCTCGAATACTGGCTCGGCCGCGTGCCTGCCCCGCCGGTGCTCGCGGTGAGCTTCTCGGGCCTCGGCCCCCGCGCGATGGACTGGATCCGCGACATCGGCCAGAT
>JBEHYH010000253.1:0-9092 GCA_048498275.1 Myxococcota bacterium
GGACGCTCACAGCCATGACCGTCACGTCGCACACTTCGCGCGCGCGAAGAAGGTCACGCTCAAGTCAGGCAAGGAATCGCGCGTGCTGAACCTCGAAGACAAGCGCGGCGCTCAGAGCTTCTCGGTGTCGCCTCCGCTCAAGGGCACGCGCTTCAGCCTCGAGATCCTCGACGCGTACGACGCCGAGGAGAACCTCGACGCGTCGGTCTGTCTCACCGACGTGGTCTTCATGCAGGAAGGCAAGCCGCTCAACGGGCCGTGGCTCACCACGCAGCTCAAGTACGACAAGGGCACGCAGTACGTGATGGGCACCTGGTTCGCCGGCTACGACGGCACGCCCGATTACTTCTTGTCGTTCAACTACGACGGCACGTATCGCTGGTCGTACGAGCCGTTCGACACCAAGACCAACAAGCCCGAGGTGCTGACCGGCCGCTACGACGTGTCGGGCTCGCGGCTCATGTTCGAACTCGCGGGCAAGAAGCACTCGGTCAGCTACAAAAAAGAAGCCGGCAAGCTCACCTTCGACGGCGAGCTGCCGGAGCCTCTGAAGAAAGTGTGGCGCGCTCAGCCGTGAGCGAGCGCGGGCTTCTTCTTCTTGTTCGGTGAGAAGCTCGCGAAGAAATCGAGGAGCACGGTCTTCGCAGCCTTGTAGTCGGCGATGTCCGTGACTTCGGGCTCGACGAAGACGCCGCCGCACGACTCGCACGTGTCGTAGCTGAGCGGGCTCGTCTTCTCGCCGCCGACGATGCGGATCAGATCAACCAGACACGTAGGACACTGGCCGCTCATGGCTTCCGGGTCGACCTTCCCTCCGATGCTCTCCAGGCCGGGAAGGTTGTGGTGCAGCAACATGCGGTTGAGGTCTGAAACGTCGACCCACAGGCCGCTACATTCACTGCACTTGCGAATCGTCTGATCGTCTCCAGTCAAATCGACCATCTCGACGCCGCAGCTCGGGCACTCCATTTTGTGACTCAGCTCCTTCTAGGGTTTGGGTGTGAAACGCTAGCGAGGGCACATACGCGAAAGCAAGGAGCCTCGCTCGGCCATCGCAACTATCTCGGCAGGCCTGTTCGGGCGGTCATTCTTCCTCCTCGTCGTTCTCGCACCAGTGCGCGTGCATTTCTCCGAGGAACTCGGGCGTCAACGGGTACCCGGAGGCATCGCCGATCACCGTGTCGTTGACGCACTTCGGGCAAAGCGCGGTCTGTGCGCCCGACGTTTCGTCGAGCCATTCCGCGATGTTCGACGGCGAAAACGTCGTCAGACAGTCGAAGCAGGCGGCCAGCGAAACTCCGCCCGAGCTCGTCGCGGTTGCGAATCGAATGACCATGCGCGGCGATATGCGGAGGTTCTTCGAGACTCACGTTTCCTTGATGCGCTTGATGTCGGCGCCGAGGGCCTTGAGCTTCTTCTCCAGCCGCTCGTACCCGCGATCCAGATGGTACACGCGGCCGATGGTCGTCTTGCCTTCTGCCGAGAGGCCCGCGAGCACCAGCGACGCCGACGCGCGCAGGTCGGTCGCCATCACCGGAGCGCCGGACAGCTTCGTGACCCCGCGCACGACGGCGGTGTGACCATCAACGGTGATGTCAGCGCCCATGCGGCGGAGCTCCGCCACGTGCATGAAGCGGTTCTCGAAGATGTTCTCGGTGATGACCGACGTGCCGTTCGCGGTGCACAGCAGCGCCAGCAACTGCGCCTGCATGTCGGTGGGGAAGCCGGGGTGTTCACGCGTCTTGATGTCGACGCCGGTGAGCCGGTTCTTCGCGACGCAGCGCACGCCGTCGCCTTCGACGGTGATGACGCAGCCCGCTTCGCGCAGCTTCTGAATGACCGGCTCGAGATGTTCCGGAGCCGTGCGCGTGACCAGCACGTCTCCGCCGGTGATCGCGGCAGCGACGAGCAGTGTCCCGGCCTCGATGCGGTCGGGGATGATCGCGTGATCGACCGGCTTCAGATCGTCGACGCCATCGACGGTGATGATGTCTGAACCCGCGCCGCTGATCTGCGCGCCCATCTTGTTCAGCACGCGCGCGAGCTCTTCGATCTCCGGTTCACGAGCGGCGTTCTCGATGACCGTGCGGCCCTTCGCGAGCACCGCCGCCATCAACACGTTCTCGGTGCCGGTGACGGTGATGAGGTCGAAGGTCACCGTGCCTCCGCGCAGGCGCTTGGCGCGCGCTTCGACGTAGCCCTCGGTGAGCTCGATCTCCGCGCCGAGCGCTTCGAGACCCTTGAGATGCTGATCAATCGGGCGCGCGCCGATCGCGCAACCGCCCGGCATCGACACGCGCGCGCGGCCGTAGCGGGCGAGCAGGGGGCCGAGCACCAGCACCGACGCGCGCATCGTCTTCACGAGGTCGTACGGCGCCTCCGGAGTGATGCCCTTCGACGGAACGGTGATGTTCACGACGTCAGACTTCTTGCCGGTGAGCCGTTCAGACGAGCAGCCCATGGTGTCGAGCACCTGCAGCATCGTCTTCACGTCGGCCAGCTCAGGCACGTTGCGGAAGGTGTTGGTGCCGTGCGCCAGCAGCGAGCTCGCGAGAATCGGCAACGCCGCGTTCTTCGCACCCGAGGCGTAGGTTTCACCCTTCAGCGGGCCGTTGCCCTTGACGACGATGGCGTCCATTCATGACTCCTTGCGCGCGAGCGCGATGCGATCGTGGCGCTCGAGATCTTTGTCGATGCGGGCGTCGTGGCCGCCGGCCCGCGTGAGAAGTTGTTTCACGGCGTCTCCCTGGTCTTCGCCGATCTCCAGAGCAAGGAGCGCGCCGGGTTTGAGCCGCGGCATCGCGTCGGTGATGACGCGCTTCACGAGGTCGAGCCCATCGAGCCCGCCGTCGAGCGCCAGCTTCGGTTCGGCCTGCACTTCACGCTGCAGCGTCGGCAGCTCGGTGCGCTTCACGTAGGGCGGGTTGGAGACGATGACGTCGAACTTCGCGTCTGCCGGCACCGGCGCGAAGAGATCGCCTTCGAAGAAGGTCACGCGGCCATCGACGCCGAGTTTTTCGGCGTTCGCGCGCGCAACCGCGAGTGCATCAGGCGACACATCGACCGCCCACACGCTGGCCTGTGGCCGTTCAGCCGCGATGGAGATGGCGATGCAGCCACTGCCCGTGCAGAGATCCAACACGCGCACCGGAGCGTCTTTCGGAATCGCCTGCAGTGCCGCCTCGACGAGCAACTCGGTCTCAGAACGCGGGATCAACACGCGCGCATCCACCGCGAAACGCCGGCCGTAGAACTCTTTGAAGCCGACGAGGTATTGCGTGGGCTCACCCGCGAGCCGCCGCTGAATCAACGCGCGGTACGAAGCGAGCTCCTCCTTCGCCAACGGGCGCTCGAGGTCCATGTACAGCTTCACACGCGGGAGCGAGAGCACGTGGCCCAGGAGAATCTCCGCCGTCAGCCGCGGCGAATCGACGTTCTGCTTTTCGAAATGGCCTCGCGTCCAATCGAGCACGCGACGGGTGGTCCACGTTTCGGTGCTCACTGCTGCTCCTGCTGCTTGAGCGCCTCGGCGCGGAAGTGCGTGCGCAGCGCCCCGAGCACATCGTCGATGTCGCCGACCATCGCCGCGGGCAGGTTGTGCCGCGTGTAGCCGATGCGGTGATCGGTCAGCCGGTCTTGAGGGAAGTTGTACGTGCGGATTTTTTCCGACCGATCGCCGCTGCCGATCTGCCCTTTGCGCATCGCATCGCGCTCGGAGCGGATCTTCTCCTGCTCCATTTCATACAGCCGCGCGCGCAACATCTTGAGCGCCATCGCACGGTTCTTGAGCTGCGATTTTTCCTGCTGGCACTTCACGACGATGCCCGTCGGTTTGTGAATGAGGCGCACCGCGGAGTCGGTCGTATTCACGCTCTGACCGCCGGCACCCGTCGAGCGCATCACCTGCATCTCGATGTCGCTTTCCTTGAGCTCCACATCGGCTTCTTCGGCTTCAGGCATCACCGCGACGGTGATGGTCGAGGTGTGAATGCGGCCCTGGGTTTCAGTGGCCGGCACGCGCTGTACGCGATGCACGCCCGATTCCCACTTGAGCGAGCTGTAGACCGCGTCGCCCGTCATGGTGAGCGTCGCGTCCTTGATGCCGCCCTGATTGCCGCTCGACATGTCGATGATGTCGGCCTGCCAGCCGCGGCGCTGCGCGTAGCGCAGGTACATCTGCATCACTTCTTCAGCGAAGAGCGCGGCTTCATCACCGCCCGCCGCCGCGCGGATCTCGATCATGACGTCTTTCTCGTCGTTCGGATCTTTCGGGAGCAGGAGCAGCTTGAGCTCCTCGTCCATTGCTGCGCGTTTCTCACGCAGCGCGGGCAGCTCGAGCTTCGCCATCTCGCGCAGCTCTTCATCGGAGCCGTTGAGCAGCTCCTCGTTGCCGGCGATCTCAGCGACGAGCTTTTTGTACGCGCGGTACGTCTCGACGAGCTTCTCGATCGACGCGCGCTCCCGAGAGACCTTCTGCAACTTCGCGGAGTCGGCGAGCACCGTCGGGCTCGACAGCTCGGCGGTCAGCCGCTCGAAGCGCTGTTCGACATCGTCGAGCTTGTCGATCATCTCGCGCGGGCCTGTACGCGGCGGCGCACGAGGTCGCAAGACAAGCGTTGTTGCCGCTCGACGCGCAGTCAGGTAGGTGGCTCCGCCTCACCACTGCAGTCATCTGGAGAAAGTCGATGCCCGCCATCAAGTCGAACCGAAGCAAGAAGAAGCTCAAGAACCGCGCGAAGACGAAGAAGGCCGCTCTCAAGCGCCGCCGCGTGCGCAGCCGCAAGGCCAAGGGCAAGTACTGAGCGTTGCCTCACCCGTTCCCTCTCCTTCGGGAGAGGGAATTCGGGGCGCTTCACTTCTTGATCGCGTGGCCCATCGGCTGCGTGGCTTCATCACCCGAATCGAGCGAAGGCAGCGGCCGGTTGAATCGCGCTCCACGATTGAGCGCCGCCAGCGTCTTCTCATCAGCCACACCGGTTTCAGGCAGCCCCGCATGCGACTGCAGGCGCAGCACCGCGTTCTGCGTGCGCGGCCCGAACACGCCGGGCCCTGAACGGTAATCGTCACTGGTCATGAACCCGGCGGCGACCAGCTTCTGCTGCAGCGCGGTGACACGCGCTCCTGTCATGCCGCGCACGATGGGCTGCGCCACCGGAGCCGCCGGCTTCGGGACCTCTGCAGCTCGAATGATTCCACGTGGAGGAATGCGCGCCGACATCATCAAACCCGGTACATCCAAAACCCGCGCCATGCGGGTCGGTTCCCTATTTTCAGCGAATTAGCCGAGGGCACAAGGAGCACCCATGTACCAGATGGAGCACCCGTGCACCGTCCGCGGAACGGACAGTGTCACGTCAGCAATTCGAGGATCTCTCTGGCGATCAGCGAGTCTTTGCGGAGGTAGCCGTCTGCCCCCGCCGAGGCGGTGATGCGCGCGAGCTCGTTCTCTTCTTCGGCCGAACAGAACACCACCTGAATGCCCGCGAAGAGCGAGTTGCCCTTGATGAAACGGCAGAACTCCTCGCCGTTGACGCCCGGCATGTGCAGGTCGAGCAGCACGAGGTCGGGGCGCGTCTTCTTCTTGAGGATGATCTTGGTCGCGGCGTCGGCCGAGTGCGCCGTCATCACCTCGTGACCCTGGCCGGTGAGCTCGACCTCCAGCAGCCGCGCGGTCGCTTCGGAGTCGTCGACCACCAGCACCCGGCGCTTCGGCGCGCCTTCGACCGCCTTGCGGATCACCTCGACCGCGGTCTCGAGCCCGCTGGCCTTGGTGATGTAGCCGTCGGCGCCGACCGCCTTCGTCTTGGCCTGGAGCTCGGTCTCCGAGATGTCGGAGTAGAGGAACAGCTTGGCCTTGATCTGCCGCTGCACCTTCAGGAACTCGACGACGTCATCGCCATACATCTCCGGCATGTTCACATCGACGAGCACGAGGTCGTACGTGTGGGCGGCCAGTTGCTGGTCGAGCGCCGCGAGGTCCGAAGCCGCGTCTGCCTCCATGCCCACACCCGCGAGAGCGGCCGTGATGAGCTGCACCATCATTTCACTGTCGTCGATGACCAGTACACGCGCTGCCATGCCCGCGGCTTGTAGCAGACTTTTCCTGGAGTGCTGACACGCGCGTTTGGGTACGATGCCGGCCTCCCGTGGAACCGTCACTGTTGCAACGAGCGCTGGTCAACGCCCCTGAACGGGCCACGGCGCAGGTCGCGCGCCCCGATGAAGAGTTCTTCATCTTCCGCACCGGCGAGCTGACGCTCGGTGTGAAATCGGAGCACGTGCGCGAAGTCACGCGCATGGGCCCGCTCACGCCGCTGCCCCGTTCTCCTTCCTTTCTCCTCGGCGTGGTCGGCCATCGTGGCGCGGTGTTCCCGCTCGTCGATCTCCTCCGCTTTCTCTCGCAGGGCGAATCGAAGCCCACCACGCGTTCGCGCCTCTTCATCAGCGAGTCGGGCGGGCAGGTGGTCGGCTTCCTCGCCGATCACGTCATCGGGCTGCGCCGCATCTTCCTGACCGACAAGATGCCCGCGCCCGCAGGCGGCGGAGCGACGGCCGAGTTCCTCGACGCGGTGGTGCAGTCGCGTGAGCTGGGCTCGTTGAGCCTGTTGCACCTCCCGCGCATCGTGCAGTCGGCGCGTCAGAAGTCGGTGGCGCGATGAGCGAAGTGGCCGTCGAACAGATCGATCTCGTCGTCTTCGCGGTGAACGGCACGCGCTACGCGGTCGATCTCACGCAGGTTCGCCGCATCGACATCGACGAGCCCAACGAGAGCATCGGCGCGCCGCTGGGCCCGCCGCTCATCGGCAATCGCGCGCTCGTCTTCTCTACGGGTGAAGCGGTCGAGCGCCGCCTCGCCATCGATCACGTGTTCGGCGTTTCACGCGTGCCCCTGACTTCACTGCGCCGCATGCCGCGCGCGGCGCACGCGGCATCTTTCGCCATCGGTGCGTGGCTCGACGCCGACGAGACCGTGCTGCTGGTCGATCTCCCTTCGATGATTCCCAACTGAAATTTTCTGAACGAGGACCTTATGGCTACCGAAAGCAACGAACCGACGCCCACCAAGAAGAAGAAAGCCCTCGCGACCGGAGGCAGCAGTCACGTGCTCGACGTGCTCCGCAACGCCGCCGCCGGAGAGTTCGGCAGCCGCGTGGACGTCAAGGGCCTGACCGGCGAGTCCAAGGAGCTGGGTCAGCTCGTCAATCAACTCCTGGTGCGTTTCGCCGCCGAGCAGAAAGACGCTTCGTCGCGCCGCGAAGAGATGCAGCATCTCCTCGAGTCGGCGCAGGCCGCGCTCTCGGCGTTGGTTGCGCAGGGTGACCTGACCACGTTCCAGTGGACTCCCATCAACGACCCGGTGGTCGACCCGCTGCTCGATGGTTTCTCGAAGGTGATCGACACGCTGCGTACCTTCGTGCGTGAGATCAACGAAGCGGCGCTGCGGTTGTCGTCGTCGGCGAATGAAGTGCTCGCCGCGTCGACGCAGCATGAGTCGTCGTCGACCGAACAGGCCGCCGCGATTCACGAGACGACCGCGACGATGGAAGAGTTGAAGCACGCGTCGGCGCAGATCGCCGAGAACGCAGGCGCGGTGGCGCGCGTCGCCGAGGAGACCTTGAACTCCGCGCGCAGCGGCCGTGGCGCCATCGGGGAGTTCATCGAAGCGATGCAGCAGATTCGCGCCGACGGCATCGCGGTGTCGGAATCGATCACCAAGCTGCTCCGCCGCGTGGAGCGCATCGGCACCGTCGTCGAGGTGATCGACGAGATCGCCGACCGCTCTGACCTGCTCGCGCTCAACGCCGCGCTCGAAGGTTCGCGCGCCGGTGAAGCGGGCAAGGGCTTCTCGATCGTCGCGGCTGAAATGCGCCGCCTCGCCGAGAACGTTCTCGACTCGACGAAGGAGATCAAAAACCTCATCACCGAGATCCGTGAAGCGACCGCCGCCGCCGCGAGCGCGGCCGATGCTTCGCGCACCGCGACGGAGCAGGGTGAGCGCCTGGGGTCCGTCGCCGCGAGCGCCGTCGAAGGCATCCTCGCCGGCGTTCAGGAGACCAGCGACGCCGCCCGCGTCATCAACCTCGCGACGCAGCAGCAGCGCACGGCGACCGAGCAGGTCGTGGCCTCGATGGCGGAGATCGAAGACGTCACCCGCCAGACCACGCAGGCCAGCAAGCAGGCCACCAGCGCCGCGGCGGAGCTCACGCAGCTCGCGAGCCGCCTGTCGGATCTCATCAAGCGCTTCAAGGCCGACTGACCTCCCTTGGATACCGAAGCCCTCAAGAAGTCACTGCTCACCAAGTTCGTCGAGGTGACGCAGGACCGCCTCCAGGCGATTCAGCTCGGCATTCTCGAGCTGGAGAAGCCGGAGGCCGATCGCGCCGTCGAGGCGGTCGCGAGAGAACTGCACACGATGAAGGGCGAGGCGCGCATGCTCGGCCTCGCGGCCATCGGGCAGCTCGCGCACGCGTGCGAAGATCTCCTGAAGGCGGAGCGCGAGAAGAAGGTCGACACCCGCGCCGCGACCGACCTGCTGCTGCACGCGTGCGACGCGATCAGCGATCTCCTCGACGATCTCGAGGCCGCGAAGGAGGGCAGCGACGGGTCGAATGACATCGCGAACAAGATGGCCGCGATGTCGGGCACGCCGTTGCCTCCGCTGAAGCCGCAGCGCAGCGGCTCTGCGAAGCCTGCTCCGAAACCCGCGCCGGCGGCGTCCGCGCCTCCGCCGCCGCCTTCTGTTCCCGAACCGCGGGCGAGCGCGCCGCCGCCGATCAGCGCGCCCGCACCGAAGCCGTCAGCCGGCGCCGCGGAGAAGCTCGAACGCGCCGGCCCTGCCGATCGCAGCATCCGCGTGAACGTCGAGATCCTCGACGCGCTCGGGTTGCTCGCGGGTGACCTGCTCGTCGAGAGCGCCCGCGCGGGGCTGCGCGGCGAAGAATTGCAGGGGCTCTTCGAGCGCTTCTCGCGTCTGGGCGAGCACTATCTGCGGCTCGCCGAAGCGCAGGAGCTCGACGCCTCGGCGCGCGAGCGGCTGACGCGGCTCGAGAGCGATCTGCAATTCTTCGCCGCGCAGCCCCGCGCGGGCGCTC
>JBEHYH010000254.1:0-9079 GCA_048498275.1 Myxococcota bacterium
AACAACCTTGACCATTAAGGACTTTCTTTGCGGTTATTTTTTACCGCAAAGGGCGCTAAGGAATTACGCCCGCCTGAACAAGTCATTCGGGCAGGCAAAGAGCTCAAAGCCGGGATAAAGGGTATATATAATTGAATACCGCCCGCGCCCAGCGCGACGGTGACGGCGCCGGCCGCCAGGGCGCCGGCCAGCCCGAGAACCGGGGTCGCCAGGGCGAAGGTTGTCGAGAGTCCGAAATAGATGGCGACGGCCTGTTTGCCGCGGGCGATTTCCTTGCCTTCATCGAGGTGGGGCGTGAGCCGGTCGATCAGGCGGGGGAGGAACGGGGCGGCGAGCAGGGAAAGCGTGGCGCAAAGAGGACGATGCATGGGGCGGGGGCTCGGCCGCAGCCACGCGCTCTTCTACGGGCGCCGCGGCGCGAAGGTGGTGGTCAACGACCTCGGCGGCAGCGCGAAGGGCGACGGCAAGTCAGCGTCGGCGGCAGACAAAGTCGTCGATGAAATCAAAGCCGCCGGTGGCACCGCGGTCGCGAACTACGACTCCGTGGAGAACGGCGCGGCCATCATCAAGACCGCAATCGATTCATTCGGGCGCATCGACATTCTGATCAACAACGCGGGCATTCTGCGCGACGTCAGCTTCGCGAAGATGACGCCCGCCGATTGGGACATCATCTTCCGCGTGCACGTGAACGGCGCGTTCAGCTGCACGCACGCGGCGTGGCCGTACATGCGTGATCAAGGCTACGGCCGCATCATCTTCACGGCGTCGGCCGCGGGCATCTACGGCAACTTCGGCCAGGCCAACTACTCGGCGGCGAAGTTGGCGCTCGTCGGCTTCGGCAACACCCTCGCCATCGAAGGCGCGAAGAAGAACGTGCTGGTGAACACCATCGCGCCGGTCGCCGCGTCGCGCATGACCGAGGGCATTCTTCCTCCCGAAGCGATGGAGAATTTGAAGCCGGAATACGTGACGCCGCTCGTCGGCTGGCTCACGCACGAGCGCTGCGAAGAGAACAGCGGGCTCTTCGAGGTCGGCGGCGGGTTCTTCGGCAAGCTCCGCTGGGAACGCGCGGAGGGAAAGTTCTTCCCCGTGGGTCGCGAGATCGCGGCGGAAGCGGTGCAGGCGGCGTTCAAGACCGTCACCGATTTCAGCAAGTCGACGCACCCGGCGAACATCACCGACTCGCTCGGGCCGGTGTTCGAGAATCTCTCGAAGGGGCCATCGAAGGGCGGCAACGAGTTCATCGACGTTGATCAGGCGCTCGGCTGGAAGTTCCCCGAGATTCAGACGCAGTACGACGAACGTGATCTCGCGCTCTACGCGCTGGCCGTCGGCGCGGCGAAGAACCCGACTGACGTGAAAGATCTGCACCTCGTCTACGAGCGCAACGGCGATGGTTTCTATTCGTTGCCCAGCTACGGCGTGCAGCCCGCGCTCAACGCGGTGTTCAAGTTCGCCGAACAGGGCATCACGCCGCCGGGCATGAACTACGGGTTCGACCGCATCCTCCACGGCGAGCAGTACCTCGAGCTCGTGCGCCCGTTGCCCGCGAAGGCGACGCTCCGGCACCAGGCGCACGTCGAGGGCATCTTCGACAAGGGCAAGCACGCGCTGGTCGTCACGCACTTCGATTCGTACGACGCGGCGACGGGCGAGCTGCTGATCAAGAACGACATGTCGACGGTGGTGCGCGGCGCCGGTGGTTGGGGCGGAGAACGCGGACCTTCTGCTGACGTGAACGTCGCGCCGGATCGCGCTCCCGATTTTACGATCACCGAGAAGACTGATCAGAATCAGGCGCTGCTCTATCGACTGCTCGGAGATTGGAATCCGCTCCACGTCGACCCGGAGTTCGCGACGATGTTCGGTTTTGAAAAACCGATTCTGCACGGGCTCTGCACGTTCGGCTTCGTCACGCGCGCGGCGATCAACTCGATGGCGAAGGGCGACCCGCGCACGTTCAAGAGCATCCGCGTGCGGTTCGCTGACTCCGTGTTCCCCGGCGAGACGCTGAAGATCGAGCTGTGGAAGGAAAATGATCTGCGGGTGATTGCCCGCGCGACCGTCGTGGAGCGCAACAAGGTCGTGATCAGCAACGCGGCTGTCGAGTTCTTCCCCGAGATTCCGACTGCGAAGGCGAAGCCGGCTGTTGCTGCAGCTCCCGCGCCGGTTGCTGCATCTGTCGAAGTTTCGACGCCGGCGATTTTCGAAGCCATCAAGGCGCACGTCGCGAAGACGCCTGATCTGAAGAAGATCAACACCGTCTACCAGTTCAACATTTCGAGCCCCGATTCAGCGTGGGTGCTCGACTTGAAGAGCGGCGAAGTGAAAGCGGGCACGGTCGCGAAGGCCGACTGCACGCTCGCGCTGAGCGACGCAGATTGGATCGCGATGGCCACCGGCAAGGCTGACCCGATGAAGCTGTTCCAGAGCGGCAAGCTGAAGATCACCGGCAACGTGATGGCGTCGCAGAAGCTGAATTTCCTCCAGCAGATCGACAAGTCGGCGGCGCCCTCTGCATCACCCGCTCCTCCTGCTGCTGCTCCGAGCGGCGGCATCAACACACCGGCCGTCTTCGAAGCCATCGGCGCGTACGTCGCGAAGACCGACGAGCTGAAGAAGATCAACACCGTGTACCAGTTCAACATCTCGTCGCCCGCATCGGCGTGGGTGCTCGATTTGAAGAAGGGCGAAGTGAAGGCGGGCACGGTCGACAAGGCCGACTGCACGCTGGCGCTTTCCGACGCCGACTGGCTCGACATGGTGGCTGGCAAGGCCGACCCGATGAAGTTGTTCCAGAGCGGCAAGCTGAAGATCACCGGCAACGTGATGGCGTCGCAGAAGCTCAACTTCCTGCAGAAGATCGACAAGGCGGCCGCTGCGTCGTCAGTCGCGGCGAAACCGGTCGCCGCGCCCGCTGCACCTGCTGGAGCATCGGTCATCGCGCCCAGAATCTTCGCCGCGCTCCAGGAACGCCTCACCAAGAACCCCGGCCTCGCGAAGGAAGTGAACGCCGTCATCTCGTTCAAGGTGAAAGACGCGGGCTTCGAGTTCACCGCTGATCTCGCGAGCGGAACTCCGAGCGTGAAACCGGGTCTCGACGCGAAAGCCAACACGCGCCTTACGCTCACCGATGACGCGCTCGCCGCACTCGCGAAGGGTGAAGACGCGCGCTCGCTCTACCAACACGGCGCGCTGCGCGTCGACGGCGAGCTGCTCGCTGCCCACCATCTCTCCTTCCTCAAGTCGCTCGTCTGAAAGGCACCACCATGAATCGCAAAGTGAACGTTCTCGGAGTCGGAATGGTGAAGTTCCAGAAGCCCGGCGCCAGCGATGGCTACGAGGTGATGGCGAACGGCGCGATCAAAGAAGCGCTCAAGGACGCGGCCATCGACTGGAAGTTCGTCGAGCAGGCGTACGCCGGTTACGTGTACGGCGACTCCACGTGCGGTCAGCGCGCGGTGTATTCGATCGCGCCCACCGGCATCCCCGTCATCAACGTGAACAACAACTGTTCGACGGGCAGCACCGCGCTGTGGCTCGCGCGGCAGGCGGTCGAGGGCGGCATGGCCGAATGCGTGCTCGCCGTCGGCTTCGAGCAGATGCAGAAAGGCGCGCTGCAGACCCAATGGCAGGACCGCACCAACCCGCTCGAAGCGTTCGTCAACGTGATGAACGAGCAGCAGGGTTTCAATTCCGCGCCGCCGGCCGCGCAGATGTTCGGTGGAGCCGGCCGCGAGTACCGCTGGCGTCACGGCACGAAGCGCGAAACCTTCGCGAAGATTTCAGAGAAGGCGCGCAAGCACGCGGCGAAGAACCCGTACGCGTTGTTCCGCGAAGTGCTCTCGGTCGAACAGATCCTCGCGAGCGACGAAGTGTTCGACCCGCTCACGCGTTTTCAGTGCTGCCCTCCGACGTGCGGCGCGGCGGCGGCGATTCTGTGCAGCGACGACTTCGCGAAGCGGCACAACTTGAAGCCCGCGGTGCGCATCGCCGGCCAGACGATGAAGACCGATTTCCCCTCGAGCTTCGGTCAGTCGATGATCTCGATGGTCGGGTTCGACATGGCGAAGGCCGCGGCGAATGAGCTCTACGAGAAGACCGGCATCGGGCCGAAGGACGTGCAGGTCGTCGAGCTCCACGACTGCTTCACGGCGAATGAGCTGCTCACGTACGAAGCGATCGGGCTGTGCCCCGAAGGCGGCGCGGAGAAGTTCATCACCGAAGACGACAACACCTACGGCGGCAAGTTCGTGGTGAACCCGTCGGGTGGTCTGCTCTCGAAGGGTCACCCGCTCGGCGCGACCGGTCTCGCGCAGTGTACGGAGCTGGTGTGGCACCTGCGTGGTACCGCCGGTGAACGTCAGGTCGATGGCGCGCGCCACGCGCTGCAGCACAACCTCGGCCTCGGCGGTGCGTGCGTGATGACGATGTACGCGCGCAACTGACGCGGCCTGAAAAGCACGGCATGACCGCGATCGCCCGCTGGGTGCCGTGCGCGCTGTTGGTGGTCGGGAAAGAACTGCGTCGCTCGTTCAACGGCATGCAGTTGATCGTGCGCGCGGTGAATCTCGCTGATGCAACCCTCAGCCGAATAGCTGCGTCATCACCCTCGCCCATCGTGGCGAACTGAGCGCAGAAGAAGCAGAGCGTCGTGCGCGTGAAGTGGAGTGGGATGAACACGTGCTCGCGCTCTCGCTCGGCGATTGGTCAGCGAAAGGAACGCACGGAGCGATCGCCGGAATCACCTGCACTCAACAGAACGTTCGCCTCACGCTGATGCCGGTGTTGATGACTGCCGACGGCCCGACGCTCGATCTCGATGCGCTCAAAGAAGCGTCACGTCCCGGCATAGAGTCCACGCCGTGAATCGTGAATCGCGGTTGCCACTCATTCTCGGCGTGACGCTGCTCATCATCTTCGCGTTCACGCTGCTCACCACGCCCGAGGGGAAGCTGAACTGGTTGCTCGAAGTCGGGCCCGGGCTCGTCGGCCTGGTGGCGCTCGCCGCGACGTGGAAGCGGTTCCCCATGACGCGCTTCGTGTACGTGGCGGTGTTCATCCACATCCTCATCCTCGTGTACGGCGGGTACTACACGTACGCGAAGGCGCCGCTCGGTGAATGGGCGAAGCACGCGTTCGGCTGGTCGCGAAACAACTACGACAAGATCGGTCACTTCGCGTTCGGCTTCTTCCCGGTGTTCATCGTGCGCGAGGTGCTGCTCCGCAAGACGAAGCTCGAGCGCAACGGCTGGCTCGTCTTCATTCTCATCAACGTCATCTTCGGCTTCGCGGCGCTCTACGAGCTCTTCGAATGGGGAGCCGCGCTCGCGCTCGACCCCGCCGGCGGCGACGCGTTTCTCGGCACCCAGGGCTACGTGTGGGACGCGCAGAGCGACATGCTCTACGCGGGCATCGGCGCCATCGTCGGGCTCGTCACGCTCACGCGCCTGCACGACCGCGAGATGAAGCGGCTCGGCGTCTGACGCGTTTGTTGCGCCGGCGATCTCCGCGTGCGAAGGCGAGCCCTCAACTCGCAGCACTCGGGGGAAACACCATGGGCACCACGAAGAAGACGACGAAGAAGGTCACCACCGGCGCGAAGACGGCCAGGACCAGCGCTCCGATGGACGCGCGCGTGAAGGCCGAGACGACGCCGACGAAGGCCGCGGTCGTCGCCGCGACCACCCCGGCGAAGAGCGCTCCCGTCGCGAAGACCGAAGCGAAGCCGGCGCCCGTCGCGAAGGTCGAAGTGACGGCTCCGGTTGCGGTCGTCGACGCGCCGCCTGCGAAGCTCGTCGCGAAGCACGAGGTCGACGCGCTCGTCCGCGAAGCCGCGTTCCTCCTCGCGAAACGCCGCAACTTCCGCAACGGCACGCCGACGCAAGACTGGCTCGCCGCTGAAGTGTTCGTGAACGAGCGCCTCACCGCGCGCGGCTACACCGTCAGCGCTTGAGTAACTGCCGCGCTGCGAGCGCTTCCAGCACGCCGATGACGACGGGCACGATGGCGGTCGCGTCGTGCGCGTACGCCGCGTCGTAGATCTGCAGCGCGACATCGACCATCAACACCCACGCGAGTGGCGCGTCGATGCGGCGCACCACCAGCACCAGCAACGCGAGCCCGAACGCGACGTTCCGGCTCACGAACAGCAGCGCCAGCGAACGCGCCGGCTCCGCGGAGCTCCCGGGCATCAACGCCTCGGGCGTGACGATGAACGCGAGCGAGAAGACCAGCGCGAGAAGCGCACGTGAACCGGCAACGGCGTAGGCGAAGCGCATGAACGCCCTGTAGCGGACACGCGCCTCGCTGACTTGAAGGAACGCGACCTACTTCGTGCCGGTGAGCCGGTTGACGACCGCGACGTAGGCGGTCATCGCCGCGTCTTTCGAGGTGCCCTTCTTCTTGGTCCACGCGTCGAACTTCGCGCGACCGACGAAGTCCAACATTCCCGGGCGTGAACCGGTGACGTCGCCGACGGTCGCCTGTTTGAAGAGCGAGTACAGCTCCAGCATGTCGTTCTGCCCGGGCGCTTCAGGGAGCTGCTTCACGCGCTTCTGCGCATCTTCGAACGCTTCGGTGTTGGTCATGCGCTGAACGCTACCGAGGCTGCTACCCTGCCGCGCGTGATTTTCATCATCGCCTTCATTGTGCTCGCGGGCGTCATCCTCCTTTCCCGAGCCAACGAGCTGTTCGTGTTGTCGTTTCGAAACGGCGAGGTGCGGCTGGTGCGTGGTTCGGTCGCGACGGGTCTGCGCAACGATCTCGCCGACGCGCTCCGGCACATGAAGGTGAAGCGCGCGACCATCAAGGTGACGAAGACACCGCAGGGCGCGCGGCTCACCGCCTCGGGCATCGACGAATTCGGCGAGCAGCGGCTGCGCAACATCCTGCAGCTCTTCCCCGCGGCGAGACTGCGTTCCGCGTCGGCGCCCACCCGGAACCGGCTGCTCCGGCTCTTCGGGTTCAGCGCGCTCGTCTGGCTGCTCGGTTCGCGCGACGACTGAATTTGCGAGCGCGTCTCACCGTAGGAGCGCGCCATGAACATCTCCCACGCCGCGCTCCTGTCGCTCCTGGTCAGTGCCACGCCGATGCCGCAGTGCGACTCCGGTGAGCTCCTCGTCTCGAACGGCAGCGGGTTCCACTGCGCGACGCTGAAGTCACTCCTCGAGAAACAGCGCGCATCGGCGAGCTGGGGCGCGGAAAATGTGTTGCCCTCGTGCAGCTCCGGCGACTTTCTGCAGAGCGAGGGCTTCGGCCGCTGGCGTTGCCACTCGCCCGAGAAGCTGCTGCCGAGCTGCTCCAGCGGCGACACGCTGCGCGCTGAGGGCTCGTCGTGGCGCTGCGCTTCACCGTCGCAGCTCCCGAGCTGTTCATCGGGTGACGTGCCGGTGTCTCAAGGCGGCGGGAGCTGGTCGTGCACGCACTTGCCGCATTGACGTGAGATGTTCGCGGCATGCGTCTGGCGATGCTGCTCGCGGCTGTTTCGTTGATGGCGTGCCCCTCGGCTTCAAACGTTGACGCTGGGGAGAACTTCGACACGCCGGGCGCCTACGCGACCGGCGTCACCCATCTCACGGTGACCACCGATGGCGGGCGCGTGTTGCCCGTCGAGGTCTGGTACCCGGCGGCCGATTCAGCGCGCGAAGCGTCGAACGCCGGCTTCGCGGTGGAGGCGTTCGAGAGCGACCCGTCGCGGAGCGCGCAATTGAAGACCTGGATCGATCTCGCTCCAGCGAAGTGCACGCCGCGCCGCGCGCTCGGAGCACGTGATGCGCCGCATGCCACCGGCAAATTCCCGCTCATCGTGTTCAGTCACTGCGACAAAGGGTTTCGTTTCTCGATGCACACGCTCGCCGCGCGGCTGGCGTCACATGGCTTCTTCGTCGCCGCGCCTGATCACATCGACAACACGCTCTTCGACGCCGGCGCTCCGCTCAACGACGCCTTCCTCGCGGTGCGCGCGAACGACATCGAAACGGTCATCGACGAAATGCTCGCGTCGCCTGACTTCGATGCCGACGAGACGCGCGTCGCGATGGTCGGCCACAGCTTCGGCGCGGTGACGACCGCGCGCGTGGTGGAGATCGATTCGCGCGTGAAGGCCGGCTTCCTCATCGCCGCGCCAGCCGACTCAATCCTCAACTCCGGCGGAATCACGCGCGTCGAACGCCCGCTCTCGTGGCTGCTCTCGATGGAGGACAACTCGATTTCGTACATCGGCAACGACTTCATTCGAGACAACTTCATGCACGCGCCGCGGCCGACGTGGCTCGTCGAGGTCGAGAACGCGGGGCACTGGAGCTTCAGCGACATCGCCGGACTCGGCGGCAGCTTCGTGCCCGGCTGTGGAGATGGCGTGCGCGAGCTCGACGGCGGCACGTTCACGTATCTCGACAATGACGAAGCGCGCGCCCTCGCCGAGCGCACCATCACCGCGTGGGCGCGCTTCGTGCTCGATGGTGACGCGTCAGCGAAGGCCGCGTTGAGCGGAGAGCAGCCCGGTACGCACGTCAAACGGCGCTGATCGCTGCCTTCCCCTCTCCCATCGTACGGGAGAGGGTTGGGTGAGGGCGTCACATGCTGAAACGTGCAGCCAACCCAGAACCATCGACCTTCACGCGGCCATTCGCCGCGAGGTGACGCAGCACGAGGAACGCCGTCTCGGTGTCGACCTCCGCGGCCTTCGCGAGCGTCTCCACATCACGCGCTTCGGCGTTCAACGTCGCGAACAGTTTGCGCTGAACGGCGAGCACCGACTCCGCGGCCTTCTTGCCGGCTTCGACGCCGGGCTGATGGTACGCGTTGATATGTACAAAACTGGCGTAGAGGCCGACGGCACGTTCGAACAAGGCAATCGCGGCGCCGAGCGTCTTGGCTGAAACCTCGGGCAGCGAGAGCGTGATCGATTCGCGGTGTTTCTGCCCGAGCGCTTCGCGCGTACCGAGCAGAAAGCCGGTCAGAAAATCGCCCGACGTCACGTTCGGTTCGACCTCCATCGACGTGCCGGCGCGGTCCTTCAGCACCTCCACAAACAAGACAAAGTGATTGCGAATGCCGTCGCGCAAGTGCTGTA
>JBEHYH010000255.1:0-9075 GCA_048498275.1 Myxococcota bacterium
CGAGAAAGTGCTCGCCGCGAACCAGGGCAAGCACTTTCTCGAAGGTCTTCTTCTCGTCCCACGCGGCGAGCATCTTCGGCTCGAGCTGCGCCAGGTTGCCCTTCATGGGGAACTCGGTCTGCGGGAGGTTCAACGTCGACTTGTAGTCCTTGGCCTTCTCGTCACTCATTTGGGGCGCTCGGTAGCACAGGTTTCGACACACTCCGCCGTCGATTCCTGACGGTAAGGCCGGCGTGGTGGCACGCAACCTGACTTCGCGAACGCCGCTGCTAAACGGGTCGTATGCATCGCGCGTTGCTCTCGAGTGTGTTGCTGACGGCTTGTGCGACCACCAGCGGAGCGCTGACTGAAACCGCGAATGAATGTGAGTCGTTCGCGGAGTTCAACGCGCGCTTCCGCTCGGAGAGCGACGAGCTGACGGCGCGCGTGCCCGGTGACGAACTGGTGCGGCGAACGAGCGCGCTCAATTCCGCGCGGCGGGCGTGCGCGCGGCACACGGTGGCGACGCTGCTCGATCGGCGTGAGTCGAAAGGCCCAGGCGCGGTGCAGGCAGAGCTGAACGCGCTCACCGAGGTCTACGGCGCTGACGAGGTGCGTTCGATGCTGGGTGATGAAGTCGTGCAGTTGAGCGCGCAGGTCGAAGAGGCGCGCGCACGTGCGGCACGGAACGCGTCGTTGAAGCCGTCGGAGCGACGTGACGACGAGGAGCTGAAGAAGCTGGTGGTCGAGGCTCCGGAGCAGATGAGTGATGGGCCCGCGATGCCGGCGACGATGTGCGCGCAGGTGAATGCGTGTGATCAGGTCGAATGCCTCATCGGCGACGGGGCCGATGAGAGGGTGAAGCCGGAGCTCGTGCGCGCCGCGCAGCACTGTCTCGATTCACTGAGCGACCCCGCCGCGCTCGAGAAACTGCGCGCGCAATTGGAGCCGTGGGAACCGAACGGCGCGTCGACGGAGATTCGCAGCAAGCTGGAGTCGGCGTGGCGCGCGGTGCAGGCCGAGGTGGAAAAAGCGCTCGCCGACGGGAAGCCCGGCCTCGCGGCGCAGTTGTCGGCGTCGTTCATCACCGTGCCGATCGCGCGGAAGACGGTGACCCGCGCGCGTGATGAAGCGAAGGCTCGTGCGCTGGCCCGCGCGCAGACGACGAAGCCGGTGCCAGAGGCGGCGTGGCTGCATCTGAAGCTCGCCGAGAGTTTTGGAGCGGAGGAGGCGCCGAAGCTCGCGGGTGCCGGACGGTGGGATTCCGCGCGGTGGCGATGCGACACGAAGCCGGAGCTCCCCGCGCTGCCGGCCGGGCTCGACGTGAAGCTGAACGTGAAGTGCGACCTGCCGCCTCCCGCGCCGAAAGACGACCCGATGCGGACGTTCGAGCTGCGCTCGATGAAGGTGCAGGGAACGTTCACGTACACCTGCGCGGGGAAGACGTTCGACAAGCCGCTGCGCGTCGAAGACCCCGGCAACGAGAAGTTCCCGAATGACCTGGTGACGCGTGAGCTCACCGCGCGCGTCGACGAAGCGAAGGCTGAATGCGCGAAGGCGCACAGATTTGTACAAATCGCCGATTGTGCTGATTTGAACCGCTTCGGCGCCGGCGACATCATCAAGAAGTTCGTCGGGCACGCGCGCTTCACGCACGCGTGGGAGCCGTGTTTCGCCGAGTGGTTCCTCGCGACGGAAGGCGCGCGTCTACCACCCGCTCCGTGAGCTACGGTCGCGCTCATGTTCGCGCTGATGATCAGCTTGATGACGAGTGCGGTGCCCGCCGAAGGCAGCCGTTGGTCGTGGACGCTCGATGATACCCGCGCGGTGAAACTCACCCCGGCGAAGAGCGGCATCAGCGCGACCGGCCCGAACACGTTCGTGAAGTCGCAGTTCGAACTGACGGTGCTCGCGGTGGGTGAACACGGGCCGAACAAACTCAAGCTGGTGATGAAGAAAGGCCCGCCGCTCCTCATCGACAGCGAGTGGGAAATCGAGAGCAGCTACGGCGAGCTGCTCGCCCGCAAGACGAAGGCTTCGAGCACGAAGACGCTCGCGCAGATGTACGCGGGCGCTCCTGACCCGTCGTTGAACGAATGGAACGGCGCGTTCACCGCCGCCGCTCGAATGGTGATGCCCGACCCGGTCATCGTCGCCGCGGGCAAAGGTGAGCCGTGTTCTGAACAGACGCGCACGGCGGTGGCCGAGGCGACGGCGGTGATGCTGCAGCGCGTGTACTCGGTGAATGGCGCGACGAGCTCCACCGATGACACCACGCTCACCAGCGCCGCGACCTGCGGCCCCGGAGCGAACACGTGGACGGTGAAGTTCAAGCTCGACATCAATCGCATCAGCAACACCATCAGCCTGCAGTGCCAGGGCACGGTGAAGGCTCCGGCTGAGGCGAGGTTCGCGACCTACAACCTGACGTGCTCGGGTGATTCGCCGTTGAACGTCATGAACAAGGCGCTGCGCTTCAAATGGAGCAGCAGTTTGAAGAGCTCCGTCACGCCGTTGAAATAGTCACGCGACCGGGCGCGCGTGACGGAGCGCTTCGGCCAACGCCTTCGCCGCGGCCGATCGCTGAACGTCGGCCCGGTAGATCAAACACACCGAATCGCGAAACTCGGGCCACGCGCCGCGCGGCTTCCGCAGGCGTGGCCGCATGCGATGCGCGAGGTGCATCGGCAGAATCGCGGTGCCCGCTCCTTCGACGGCGAGATGCGCGAGCACCTCGAGACTCGACGACGTGATTTTGCGCTCGAACTGCACACCGCGCTTCTCAAGCGCGCCGAGCACCTGACGCGCCTGCAGCAACTCCGGGTCGTACAAAACGGTCGACTCGAGCCGCGCGCTGTTCCCCCAGAGCGTGAAGACGTCGTGGGCGAGCTCCCTGATGACGAGGTCGGGGTGCCGAACGGGGTTCACCACGATGCCGAAGTCGAGCTGATGGCTCACCACCTCTTCCGTGATGTGCCGCGACAGGTCGTGCACCAGCTCGAGCTCGAGCTGCGGCCAGCGGCGCATCAATGACGGCACCACCGACGGCAACCAGTTGAGCCCGACCGTGATGTGACAGCCGAGCCGCCACGCGCCGGTGGGCTCGTCGGCCTGCTTCTTCACGGCCGACTCCAGACGTTCCCACTCGAGCAACAACGCGCTCGCGCGTGACACCAGCAGGCGCCCTTCGCGGGTGAGCTCGACGCCGGTGCGGCTGCGCAGCAACAGGTCGCACCCGAAGCGCCTCTCGAGCCGCTGCACCGCCGTGCTCAACGACGGCTGGCTGATGCCGAGGCGCTCGGCGGCGCGTGAAATGTTCCCCGCCCGGGCCACTTCACAGAAGTACCGGAGGTCTGCGTGCGAGAGCTGCGCTTCCATAGCCATCAACTATGATATGGATACCGGTCATCTATTGGATGAATCAGCATCATCTGGGGGATGAAGCGATTCATGAGAAAACTCCTCGCGCTGATGGTGCTCGCTGGTTGTGGCTTTCAACCCGCGAATGAAGACCCGACGGTCATCGACTCCGGCACTCCGGAGACGCGGGTGGTCGAGGTCACCACCACCGTTCTCCCGCGCGGCCAGTGGGTGCTCACGCGCACGGTGAGCGACGTGACGACGCCCATCTCGCTCGAGCTCAACGACACCAGCGTGTTCTGCACGGTGCTCGGTTACGGCGGTGAGAACTTCCTGAAGGTGTCGATCCCCCAGCTCGATTCCCTCGCGCACTTCGACCACCGCGTCGAAGGCACCAACCTCCCGTGCGCGGCCGTTGGTGAATGCACGCCGCAGATGAACGCCGACAACATTCTCCAGAACAACCCGGGCATCGAGCCGGTCGACCTCCGCGTCGACCTCACCGAGAAGCGCTTCCTCGATGGCGACGCGCAGACCTGCCAGCGCCAGTTGATTGAAGACGTGAGCGCGGTGGTGCGTGGAGTGCCGCTGCATCACCACGTCGAAGGCGAGCTCGAGACGCTCACGCTCGCCGAGTGCACGGGCCGCTGAGCTTCAGCGGCGCTCGATGCCGAACGGCTTCAACGCCGCGAGCACCGCGGCGACGAACGCGGGGCTGGTCGCCGGTTCATGCGAGAGCGCGACGTACGGGTCGTCGGTGAGAATCACCTCGAGCCCGTGCGCCGGCCAGGCCACCACGGCGCTCTCCCCGGCCGATGACGTCACCGCGCCGCTGCCGAGGGCGACGAGTGTCGAGACCACCGACGCGCGCTCCAGGTCGCCGTACTTGAAGGCGTGCGACACGCGGTCACGAAGCGGAGCGATGCGGCGCATCGACACGCGCGCGAGGTCGCCGGCGCTGACCGCCCACGCGACGACCGATTCGAACTCCATCGCGCGCGCGATGATCTGATCATGATTGCGCGGCAGCACGTAGAAGCCCGCGCGCTTCGGGTGCCAGAGCATCTCATCGCCCTCGAAGGTGTCGGCGAGCACGTACGATTCGTACGCCGCGTCCTGGTCGAAGCCGTCGGCCGCGGGCGCCCAGAACCAATACGCGTCGATGCGGCGCCGCCACCAATCACGATGCTCGAGCACGTGCGTCGGCCGGTATACGCGCACCGCGCCCGAATCGTCGGCTTCGCCGAAGCGCGTGACGTAGTTCGAATACCCCTCGGGCAGCGGCGCTCCGCTGTGGGCGCGCAGCGCGTCGAATTCGTGCTCGCTCACCGCCGGCCGCGCGAGCCCGAGGTACGGAATCTCGTCGAGCGGCGTGGGCGCGGGCGCGGGCTTCCACGTCTCGGCCGTTCGCCGTTCGATCTTTCGCGGCGGCTTGAGCATCGACTCCGCGCGCTGCAGAAAGGCGTCGAGCGTCATCGCCGCTTGCGTGGGGTCGCCCAGCATCGACCCCATCTCGAGCCGCAGCACGCCGTCGCGCCCGCGCAGCAGCTTGCAGCCCACGAGGCCGCCGGGAGAGCTCCGCGCGACGAGCAGCGCGCGCCGGTCGTCGATGGGAAGCACGGCCTCCACCGAATGGAGCCGGCCCCAGGCGCCCGCGTATTCGTCGAGATCCCGGATGGGGGCGACGAAGTGCTCGTTCACGAGCCTCGCGTTCCCCGAATCCCACGCGACGCCGAGCGACGCGAGCAACTGCTCCGCTTCGTCTTTCGTGGGGCTCGGCACGCGCCCGCAGCCTACCGCGATGAACGTCGCGCCCGCCCATGGGGCGCGTCATTTTTTCAGAACGCGTCTTCCGACAGCTCCATGGCGATGAGCTTGCTGTTGCGCACGTGCTGCGCGGCGAGCGCGACGTTGGGGAGCACCTCGTGCGCGAAGAAGAGCGCCGAAGCGCTCTTACCCACGTAGTAGAGCCCGTCAGTCTCGCCGGCCGTCTTCGCCTTCTCGATGGCGACCGCCGCGTGGCGGATCAGCAGCCAGCCGATGATGGTTTCAGACAGCGCGAACAGCAGGCGATTGCCCTGCAGACCCACGTGGTAGAGCGACTCGCCGAGCTTCTCCATCAGCGTGCCCATCGCGCCCTGGAGCGCGTCGACAGCGCCGGCCAGCGCCTCCCGTTCAGCCTTCAGCGCGTCGCCGCCTTCTTCCTTCGCGAGCGTGGCGTTCACCTGCTCGAGCAGGCGGCCGAGCGTGGCGCCGCCGTCCTTCGCGATTTTGCGCATCAGGAGGTCCAACGCCTGGATGTGCGTCGTGCCCTCGTAGAGCGTGTCGATCTTCTGGTCGCGGATGTATTGCTCGATGGGGTAGTCCTGCAGGTAGCCCGAGCCGCCGAACGTCTGCAGCGAGAGGTTGAGCAGCTCGTAGGTCTTCTCGGAGCAGTAGCCCTTGATGAGCGGCAGCAGCAGGTCGCTCAACTGGCTCAGTTCAGCCGCGTCGTGGTTGGTGTGGCCGCCTTTCAGCTCCACCGCGTCTTGAATCGACGCCGCGAACAGCACCAGCGCGCGCATGCCTTCAGCGTGCGACTTCTGCATCAGCAGCATGCGACGCACGTCGGGGTGATGAATGATGGTGGTACGGGGAGCGTTGCGGTCGGTCGCGGCGGCGACGAGGTCGGCGCCCTGCTTGCGTTCCTTCGCGTACGCGAGCGCGTTCAGGTAGCCGGTCGAGAGCGTCGCGGCCGACTTGATGCCCACCGCCATGCGCGCGTTCTCGATGACGTGGAACATCTGGCGCATGCCGTCGTGCACGTTGCCCACGAGCCAGCCCTGACACGGCACCGAATCGCCGAGCGTCAGTTCACAGGTGGCCGACGCCTTGAGGCCCATCTTCTTCTCGACGTTGGTGACGAACACGCCGTTGCGCTCACCGAGCGAGCCATCTTCGTTCACGAGGAACTTGGGCACGATGAACATCGACAGGCCCTTGGTGCCCGGGCCCTTGCCTTCGGGGCGCGCCAGCACGAGGTGGATGATGTTGGGCGCGGCGTCGAAGTCGCCGTTGGTGATGAAGCGCTTCACACCTTCGAGATGGTACAGGTCGTCTTTGATGTGCTTCGCCTTCGCGCGGCCGGCGCCGACATCGGAGCCCGCGTCAGGCTCGGTCAGCACCATCGTGCCGCCCCAGTGCCCCGCCTGCATCGGCGCGACGAAGTGCTTCTTCTGCGCGTCGGTCGCCAGCACGTCGAGGATGCGCACCAGCGTGTTGCCGAGGAAATAGAAGGCCGCCGCGGGGTTGGCTCCGGCGATGAATTCGAAGGCCGCCCACTGCACCGACGGAGGCGCGCCCATGCCGCCCAGATGCGCCGGCAGGTCGACGAGGTTGAAGCCGCCCTCGTAGTACTGCTCGATGGACTTCTTCATCAGCGGGGTCAGCGTCACCGAGCCCTTCGCCTTGTCGAAGATGAGCGGCTGGCGGTCACCCTCGACGAACGCCTCGGCCATCAGGCCCGTCGTCAGCGGGAGGATCGAGTCGATGGTCTGCCGCACCGTCGCTTCATCGAGGTCACCGAAGGGCTGCTTGCCCAGCGAGGTGTCCTGCACGCGCAGGAACTCGAAGAGGTTGAACATCGTGTCGCGGACGTTGTGCTTGTAGTGAGGCGCGGTTGACATGATGCGTAATGTGCAGTCGCCGCCGCGCGCTCTCAAGCGAAATTGATTCTGAAATCAGCCTGACTACCAGGGCAGCGCCGCGGAGTAGCTGAGCGTGGGGAGCAGGATGACTCCCTGCGCGGCGAGACGCGCCAACACGCAGACATTCAGCCCCACGCGGTGGATCTGGAGTTGGTCGAGGAACAGCGACACACGCGCCGTGAGACCCGGCATCACCACGTTGCCGAACAGCCTCAGCGTGCGCGGCCCGAAGCTGCGTTGATCAGAGAAAGAGAGCGCCACCAACGCGCCTCCGCCGAAGAGCACGCGCTCGTGAACGCGGCCGAGAAACCCGACCTCCGCGGTGAGCGCCAGCATCTGTTGAATGAGCCCCGACGTGAGCGCGTAGCGCGGCGTCATGTCGAAGATGGGGTACCAGAGGAGCTGATTCGCGAAGTAGCCCTCGCCCGCACGCGAACGCAACACCACCGCCAGCTCGGCCGCGGCTGAAAGACTCGCGGTGGAATAGGTGACGGCTCCGCAGCCTGAGCACGTGGGGGCGGGGAGGATGAAGCCTCCACCCGCGAGCACCGACATGCGCAACGCGATGGGCGGCTGCCGATGAACCGGCGCTTCTTCGGCATGGACCACCGCCGCAACCACCACCATCACGCCCAGGAGCCATCGCATCACCGAGCGGTTCTACACGCTCAGAGCGTGAGGATGTACGCGACCGACGTCGTCCACAGCACGCCGCCGACCCACATCGCGCCCACCGACGCCGAGAGTTGGTGCGTGCCGTCTTTCGTGAGTTCGAAACCCCAGCGCAGCGCTCCGCCGAGGGCGCCGAACGGTGCGCCGAGCAGCGGGAAGAGGCCCTTCGTGTCGAGCGACAGCACCAACCAGCGTTCGATGTGAAACGAGACGCCGAGCAACGGGCCCGCGCGCAGCGAGTGGCCATCGATGCCGAACCAGGTCCACTGGAGCTCTCCGCCGCCGTGAAACGAGAAGAGCCCGAAGCGCGCGCCAGCCGTCACTCCGAGCGCCGCCAGCGGCCCAACTTCGAGCCTGCTGAGGCCGCCGTTGCACGAATCAGCGCACGACGTCAGGCGCGCCTGCCCGGCGAGGCCGGTGTCGATGGAGGCTCGAAATTGAAAACCGCGCTCGCCGGCGTGCGCCGCTGAAGCCATCAACACCGTCATCACCCACCAGCGCATCTGCGTCACCAGGGCACCGTGGCGGAGTAGCTCAGCGTCGGGAGCACCACGACTCCGGGAGCCAGAAGGCGCACCAGCACGCACAGGTTCGCGCCCACGCGGTGCACCTCGTGCTCGTCGAGGGCGAACGACAACCGCATCGACGCACCGGGCATCACCACGCTGCCGAAGGCGACGAGGTTCGCGCGCTGACGGCCCAGCGGTTCATCGAACGAGAGCGCGGCCAACAACCCGCCGCCGAACAAAGCGCGGCCCTGCACACGCGCGAGAAAACCGAACTCCGCGGTGACGGCGAGCATCTGGTGGAATGAGGCCTGTGGGTACCCGAACTTCGCCGGCGGAGGGAAGATGGGGTACCAGACGAGTTGGTTCGCGAAGTAGCTCTCGCCGGCCTCCCAGCGCCGCACCACCGCCAACTCGAGCCCCGCCGAGAAGCTGGAAGACGAAGACGACGGCCCTTCGCAGCCCGGGCACGCCGGTTCGGGGATGACGAATCCTCCACCGGCGAGCACCGACGCACGAAACGCGACGGTCGGCAGCCGATGCGTGACCGTTTCAGCCGACGATTCCGCGCGCGCCAGAGTCGCGCACGCCACCACCACACCCAGAAACCAACGCATCGTTCAGGGTTTGACGGTCGCGACCAGTTGCTCGACCAGCTTCACGCTGGTGAGCCCTTCAGACTCGGCGTGGAAGTTGGGCAGTACGCGGTGACGCAGCACCGGCACCGCCAGGGCGCGCACGTCATCGACGCTCGCCGAGAAGCGGCCCTGCAGCACGGCGCGCGCCTTCGCACCGACCACCAGGTACTGGCTCGCGCGCGGGCCCGCTCCCCAGCCGACGTTCTTCGCCACGAAACCGAGCGCGCCAGGTTC
>JBEHYH010000256.1:0-8989 GCA_048498275.1 Myxococcota bacterium
CCTCGAGTTCACCTCGCGCACCAACGAGCCGCGCGTGGTGCTGGTCGAGCTCGAAGAGCAGAAGTACCGCGTGGTGTCGGGTGGTGAAGAAGACATCCGCTCTCCGGGGCAGCCGCGGTACGGCCGCATCAACGTCGCGCCGAAGGCCTCCGAAGCGGTGGAGCTGGTCGAGGAGGGCGCGGTCGTCGAACGCATCGGCGCCGAGTCGCTGTCGTCGCCGCGCATCGCCGCGCTGCTCACCCATAAGATGCCCGATGACGTGAAGGCGTTGCTCACGCAGTTGAAGGCCGAAGTGACGCGCGCCGAAGATGCGTCGGCGATGGTGGCGAAGCTCGACGCGAAGCTGCGCCAGACGGAAACCGACATCGCCCGTACGCGCGACAACCTCGCGGCGATCGGCAAGACGACGGCTCCTGACGCCGCGAAGAAGTTGGGTCAGCGTCTGCTCGAGCTCGAGAAATCCATCACCGAGCTTCGTCAGGAACGTGAAACCACGGCGGCGCTCGCGGCGAACATCCGTCGTGACCTGCTCGGGTCTGACGTGAAATTGACTACGCGATAGGCGCGCGGTCGCGAAGTAGGGTCAGGGCGTGAGTTCTGAATGTGACGTGGTGTTGATCGGCGCCGGCATCATGAGCGCCACCCTGGGCACGCTGCTCCGCAAGCTCGAACCGAATCTGCGCATCGTGACCTTCGAGCGGCTCGACACCGCCGCCGCCGAGAGCAGCGACGCGTGGAACAACGCGGGCACCGGGCACTCGGGTTTCTGTGAGCTCAACTACACGCCGCGCGCGAAGGATGGCTCGGTTGACTGCAGCAAGGCGGTGAAGATCGCCGCGCAGTTCAACGAGAGCCTCGAGCTGTGGAACTCGCTCGCTGCGACGGGCGAGCTGCCAGAGCTCGCGACGTTCCTCAGAACGGTCCCGCATCTCAGCTTCGTCACCGGCGAACACGATTCAGAATTTCTGCGCACGCGCGCTGAAGGCCTGAAGCGTTCATCGCTCTTCGAAGGGCTCGAGTTCACGCAAGACGCCGCGCGCATCGGTGACTGGGTGCCGTTGATCATGGAAGGCCGTGACCCGAAGCAGACGGTTGCGGCCACGCGCATGGCCCGTGGCAACGACGTCAACTTCGGAGCGCTCACCCGCGCGATGTTCGACTCGCTCTCGAAGCAGCCCAACGGCGCGGTGCACATGCATCACGAAGTGCGCGGCCTTCATCGCGACGGAGCGCGTTGGCGCATCGACGTGAAGGACCTCTCGAACGGTCACGAGCGCTCGGTGAACGCGAAGTTCGTGTTCATCGGCGCGGGTGGTTACTCGCTGTCGCTGCTCGAACAATCGGGCGTGCCCGAAGCGAAGGGCTACGGCGCGTTCCCCGTGAGCGGGCAGTGGCTGCGTTGCACCAATCGCGCGGTCGTCGAACGCCATCACGCGAAGGTCTACGGGCAGGCTGAAGTCGGAGCGCCTCCGATGTCGGTGCCGCACCTCGACACGCGGTGGATCGATGGAAAGCAGGAGCTGTTGTTCGGCCCGTACGCGGGCTTTACCACGCGGTTCTTGAAGCAGGGCTCGTGGATGGATCTGCTGGGCTCCATCGGCATCCACAACGCGGCCACGATGATGAGCGCCGGTCTCGCGAACGTCGACTTGACGCGCTACCTCGTCGGGCAAGCGATGCTGTCTGAAGAAGCACGCGAAGCGCTGCTGCGCCGCTACTACCCGGCCGCGAACGGCGACGATTGGGAAGTACAGGTCGCCGGCTTGCGCGTGCAGATCATCAAGAACGACGGCAAGGGCGGAGGCGAGCTCAAGTTCGGCACCGAAGTCGTCACCAGCGCCGACGGCTCCATCGCGGCGTTGCTCGGCGCTTCGCCGGGCGCATCGACGGCCGTGTCGATCATGCTCGAGCTGCTCGCGCGCTGCTTCCCCGAGAAATGGAAAGCCGCACCATGGCGAAGCACCATGGCGCGGCTCATTCCCACTCGGAGCTGATCAGAAGCCGGCGAACTTGCGCAGCGCGGCCGTGCCACCGTTGAACACGTCGTGGTCGTAGCCCGGGCCGTCGCTGTACTGAACGAAGGGCACGTTGTGGTTCGCCTTGCCGCCGGTCCACTGCGCGGCCCAGAGCGGAGCGTGCGGCACCGCGGCCTTCGCGCGGCTCACCTGGCTGCCTGACGTGTAGATGACGGGCCACAGGCCGGTGACCTTGTGGATCTCGTTCGCCGCGTCCTTCAACGTCTGCGGGCTCGAGAGCGCGCCGGCTTCCCAGTCGAGCGCGAGGCGCGTGCCCGGCTTGAGCTTGCCGTGAATGCCCAGCGTGTTGAGGAAGTGCTTCGCCTGACCCGCGCCGTTGCCCTTGTCGAGGAACAGGTACGCCATGCGCAGCGACATCTTTCCTGAATCGACCTTCTTCCCGAGTTCAGCCCAGCGCTTCTTGAACGTGGGGTCGACGTAGCTGGTGCCTTCGGTGGCCTTGATGGCGGCGAACTGCGAGTGCGCGATCGACTTCTCGAAGGTCGCCTGCGACTGGTAGTGCGACGTGTCGCCGCCTTCGAGCTGGCCTTTGCCCTTCTTCCACGGCTCGCCGTAGGCAGGCGCGGGCGCGTGCTTCACGGGCTTCAACCCAAGCGTCTTGCGGTCGGCGTTCAACGTCTTCAAAGACAGCGACGGAGCGGCCTTCGGCAGATCCTTCAGCGCGGCCTTCTTCGCCTTCGCGATCGACGGGTCGTAGTGCTCGCGGAGCTGCTCTTCCTTCGCGCCCAGCGCGACGAGGCGGGCGGCGGCATCCTTGAACGCGGTGAGCGACGGAGCCGTCTGGTAGCTCTTGATGATCTGCGCCTCCTGCGACTTCACCGTGGCGAGCGCCTTGGTCTCCTTCGAGGTGAGCGACTTGAACTTCGCGAGGTCTGCGTTGAGTTGTTTGACGGGCGTGGTCATGCCCGGTTGTCGAAACATCTCGACCAGAAGGCTCCTGCGCACCTTGTAAAAACCGGCGGCAGATCAGCGGGCATTTTCCCGAGCGAAATACCGCATTTGTGGCGCGGCGCCCCGAGACGCAAACTCTGCACGGGAGCGCCGCGGGCGCGAGGCGTATTCGGGAGGGATGGCTGACCCACTCGCTCCCTGGTTTCTCGGCGCGTACGGCGAGAACAACGACTTCTTCGAACGCGCGTTGCTCGAGCTCGTGCGCGACCACGTGTTCTGGCGCCGCAACTTTCACCCTGAAGACACGCCGCCCATCACCGTGCGCGAGCAATACGACGCCGCGTTCCTCGACGGCATCGCGCGCACCCGGCAGGAGCTCCATCAGCTCACCGCGCAGCTCAAGCGCTCGGTGCCGTTCTTTCACCCGCGCTACGTCGGCCACATGGTGAGCGAGCTGCTGATGCCCGGGCTGATCGCGCAGCTGGTCACCACGCTCTACAACCCGAACAACGTCGTCGAAGAATCAGCGCCGGTGACGGTGAAGCTGGAGCTCGAGGTCGCGCAGCAGCTCGCGCGCATGTTCGGGTTCGGCGCGGAGGCGTTCGGGCATCTCACGTCAGGCGGAACCGTCGCGAATGACGAAGGCTTGTGGCTCGCGCGCGCCGTTCGCCTGTACCCGCTCGCGGTGCGTGACGCGTGTGAGACGCAAGGAACACGGCTCGACGCGCGGCTCGGTGAAGATGATTTTTCACTGCTGAACTGGAGCGTCGCGGAGACGCTCGAGCTGCTCACGCGCGTGCGCGGCGAATCGGCTGCGTTTCGCGCGGAGGTGGAGCGTTCGCGGGTCGAACACGTCGGGCTCGCGGCGTTCGCGGCGAAGCACCCGCTGGTGGCGCAGCTCGTGGTGATGGCTCCGGCGACGGCGCACTACTCGTGGAAGAAGGCGATGAAGCTGCTTGGCCTCGGCGCGGGGCAGCTCGTCGAAGTGCCGACCGCGCATGGTCGGGTTGATGTGCGTGAGTTGAAGTCGATGCTCGAAGCGCGCGCGTCGAAGAGGTTGCCGGTGCTCGCGGTGGTCGGGGTGTACGGCACCACCGAGTTCGGAACGCTCGATGAGATCGACGCGCTGGTCGCGTTGCGTGGAGCGCCGCTGCAGTTCTGGTTGCACGTCGACGCGGCGTGGGGCGGCTACATTCCGTCGCTGTTTCGAGATGAAGCCGGCGGCCTGCGTTCACGCGAATCGGTGGCGCGTGAGTTCAAATATTTTCCGAGCGCGCGCGTGCATCGCGCGACGGCGGCGCTGGCAGAAGCCGACTCCATCACCGTCGACCCGCACAAGCTCGGCTTCGTGCCGTTCGGCTGCGGAGCGATTCTGTTTCGCGACCGCCGCGGCTGCGACCTGCTCACACAAGATGCGGCGTACGTGTTCGTTTCAGGCGACGAAGACGACGACGCGCGATTCCGCCGCCCGGGCCGCTTCAGCCTCGAAGGCAGCCGCCCCGGAGCCGCGGCTGCGGCCTGCTACGTGAACCACCGCGTGCTGCCGTTGGATTCGGCGCACTTCGGGCGGCTCATCGCGCGCTCGGTGCAGACGTGTGAGGCGCTGTTCGACCAACTGAAGCTGCTCGCCGAAGAGCTGAAGCCACGCGTGAAGCTGGTCGTGCCCTTCGAACCCGACTGCAACCTCATCTGTCTCGCGCTGAACCCGACGGGGAATCGTTCGCTGCGCGCCGCAAACGCGCTGACGCGGAAGCTCTACGACGCGATGTCGGTGCGCGCAGATCTGCCGGTGCAGTCGCGGGAGTTCTTCGGTTCATGCACCACGGTGCCGCTCGCGCACCTGGCTCCCGACGAGAAACAGCAGCTCTCGATCGACCTCGGAGTCGAGCTCGATGACGACGGCGTGTTCCTCTTGCGGCACACGCTGATGAACCCGTGGTTGCACGAGTACGTCGACGCGTATTGCAGACATCTGCGCGCGCTCATCGTCGAGCACGCGCCGTAATCACCCGCCGAAGAAGGTGAACGCGAACTGCTTCTTGAAGGTCTCGATGGGCATCGTGAACATGCCGTCGTCTTTCCCATCGTTGCCGGGCTCGGTCTTCCCCCACGGGTTGCGGAGCTGCACCAGCTTCTGCCCGTCTTTCTCTTCGAGCCCGAGCACCGCGTAGACGTGACCCTTCGCGAGGCCGGTGCCTTCGTAGTTCTTGAGCGCGGGCGCGGTGCTGGCGGCGACCGGGCGCTTCTCGGCGAGCGCGTTGGACATCTTCTCCCAGAGCTTCGAGCTGCTCTCGACGAGGTTCGGCGTCATCGCGCCCGACTTGCCGGTGAGCGCCTGCCAGATGGTGGTCGGCGCTCCACCTTTGCCGACAGTCTGGTAGCCGCCGTCGAGTTGCGCGTACGCCTTCTCGATGATCATCGGCCACAGCTCGTTCGAGTCACGGCCGTGCGTGTAGATGGTGCCGGTACCGTTCTTCGTCGGCATGTCGCCATCGACGGTGACGGTGATGGGCTTCTGGCTCTTGCCGAACAACCCGAAGAACGAGTCTTTGTGGAAGGTGACGGTGTACGTGCCGTCGGCGTTCGCCTGAATCGCGTTCTTGATGACGTCGGGCTGCACTGCGGCGAGCGACGAGAGGCCCGAGACGAGGTAGCAATTACCGAGCGCTCCCTGGAGCGGATCGTCAGCGGAGACGCCGTTGGTAAAGAGGTCGCCTTTTCGCGGCACCCACTTCGTGTCGAGCGCGTCTTTCTTCGCGACCGCCGGGTCAGCGAGATTCTTCGGAGCCCAGCCGGTGTTCGCGACCGGCGCCGTCGTCGCGGGTTGCGCGGGCGTTTCGTTCTTCTGCGGCGTGACGGTGGTGGGGCGATCGGTGGTGATACGCGGCATGGGCTGCACCGTACTCGCGAGTTCGTTCAGCGAAAGCGCGCGGCAGTGAACCCACAGTCACATGATGTTTTGGGAAATCAACGGAATGCCCCCTCTCCCGATTTCGGGAGAGGTTGGGGTGAGGGTCGAAACATTCTTGGCGCCCTCATCTTGCTTCGCGCGAGGGAGTTCATGCGGGAGTTGCGATGATCTCAGGCGGAGTGGTTTCTCTCTTCGCCTTCCGCGCACGCAGCACCGCGAAGAACACCGGCGTGAACAGCAGACCGAAGATCGTCACGCCGATCATCCCCGAGAACACGGCGACGCCCATCGCGTGACGCATCTCCGAACCGGCGCCGCGTGAAGTCACCAGCGGCCACACGCCCATGATGAACGCGATCGACGTCATCAGAATCGGGCGCAGGCGCAACTGACACGCCTTGAGCACCGCAGCGATTGAATCGAGCCCGGCCGATTCTTCGTCTTTCGCGAACTCGACGATCAGCACCGCGTTCTTGCAGGCGAGCCCGGCGAGTACGAACAAACCGATCTGCGTGAAGATGTTGTTGTCGCTCCCATCGAGCCACACCCCGGCGAGCGCCGGCAGCAACACCATCGGCACGATGAGCACCACGCTCAACGGCAGCGACCAGCTCTCGTATTGCGCGGCGAGCACGAGGAACACCAGCAACACACAGAGCGGGAACACGAAGAACGCCGTGTCACCCGCGGCCTGTTGTTGAAACGCGAGATCGGTGAACTCGATGCCATAGCCGGGCGGCAATTCGTCACGTGCGAGCGCCGCGATGGCGGCCAGCGCCTGCCCCGAACTGACTCCCGGAGCGGGACCTCCGTTGAGCTCCGCCGCCGGGTAGCCGTTGTAGTGCGTGACGCGATCCGGCCCGACGATCTCCTTCACGGTGACGAAGCTCGAGAGCGGCACCATGTCGCCCTTCGCGTTGCGCGTCTTCAGCGAGAGCACGTCTTCCGGAGTGAAGCGCCGCGCGGCTTCGGCCTGCACGATGACCTGGAACGTCCGCCCGAAGCGGTTGAAGTCGTTGACGTAGAGCGAACCCAGATACGCCTGCATGGTCTCGAAGACCTCGGTGACCGAGACGCCCTGCGCCGTCGCCTTCGCGCGGTCGAGGTCGGCGTAGAGCTGCGGCACCGAGAACTGGTAACCGGAAAAGAGGCCGCCGAGGTCTGGTGATTTTCGCGCCGCGCCGAGCAGCTTCTGGTTCGCGTCGAACAACTCCCGCGCTCCGTGGCCGCCGCGATCTTCGACGTACAACTTCCACCCGCCGACGGTGCCGAGACCTTGAACCGGTGGCGGTGAGAACACGGCGATGAACGCGTCCTGCTCCTGCTTGAACTTCTGGTTGAGCGTCGCCGCGATCGCCGGACCCGAGAGCGACTTGCCGGTGCGCTCATCGAAGGGCTTCAACCCTACGAACACGATGCCCGCGTTCGGCGCGTTGCTGAGGCCCGTGATGCTCAACCCGGGGAACTCGATGGCGTGCTCGACACCCTCCGTCTCCAGCGCGAGCTGTGACATACGGCGTATGACAGCCTCCGTGCGATCGAGCGACGCGGCGTCAGGCAACTGCGCGAACGCGATGAGGTACTGCTTGTCCTGACTGGGGATGAAACCGCCCGGCACCTTCGTGAAGCTGAACGCGGTGAAGGCGAGCAGCCCTCCGTAGACGAGCAGCGCGACGCCTGAACGCCGCACGACCGTCTTCACCGAGTTCACGTAGCGAGACGACGCGCCGTCGAAGAAGCGGTTGAACGGGCGGAACAGCCAGCCGAAGAGCCGATCGATGACGCGCGTGGGCACGTCTTTCGGCGCGTCGTGTGGCCGCAGCAGCAACGCCGCCAACGCGGGGCTCAACGTCAGCGAGTTGAACGCGGAGATGACCGTCGAGATGGCGATGGTGAGCGCGAACTGTTTGTAGAACTGACCGGTGAGCCCCGGGAGGAACGCGACCGGCACGAACACCGCGCAGAGCACGAGCCCGATGGCGACGATGGGGCCCGACACTTCGTCCATCGCTTTGCGCGTCGCTTCTTTCGGCGACAGCCCGTGATGCAGATGGCGCTCGACGTTCTCGACGACCACGATCGCGTCGTCGACCACGATGCCGATGGCCAACACGAGCCCGAAGAGTGAGAGCGCGTTGATGGAGAAACCGAGCAGGTTCATCACCGCGAACGTGCCGACGATCGACACCGGCACCGCGATGATGGGAATCACCGACGCGCGCCACGACTGGAGGAACAGCAACACCACGAGCACCACGAGGCCGAGCGCCTCGAACAGCGTGTGCACCACTTCGCTGATCGACGCGCGCACGAAGCGGGTCGGGTCGTAGACCACGCTGTAGGTGAGCCCGTCGGGGAAGTTCTTCGACAGCTCCTTCATCGTCGCGCGCACGGAGTCGGACACCGCGAGCGCGTTCGCGCCCGGCGCCTGGAAGATCGGAATCGCCACGGCGCGCTGATTGTCGAGCAGGCTGCGCAGCGCGTACTGATTGGCGCCGAGCTCGAGGCGCGCGACGTCACGCAGATGCACCTGCGCGCCTGACGCGCTCGTCTTCACCACGACTTCCGCGAACTCCTCCTCGGTGACGAGGCGGCCGCGCGCGTTGATGTTCAACTGAAACGCCGTGCCCGTCGGCGCCGGCTGCTGCCCCAACGTGCCCGCCGCGACCTGCACGTTCTGCTCACGCAGCGCGCGCACCACGTCGCTCGCCGTCATTCCACGAGAGGCGAGGGCGTCGGGCTTCAGCCAGACGCGCATCGAATAGTCGCCGGAGCCGAAGAGCTGCACGTCGCCCATGCCCTGAATGCGCGCGAGCGGCTCCTTCACCTGCAGCAGCGCGTAGTTGCGGATGTACGTGTCGTCGTAGCGGCCGTCGGGCGAGAACAGGTGCACCACCATCGTGAGGTCGGGCGAGGTCTTGCGCGTGGTGACGCCGATGCGCTGCACGTCGGGCGGCAATCTCGGCAACGCCTGCGCGACGCGGTTCTGCACCTGCACCTGCGCGCGGTCCAGATCCGCTCCGAGGCGGAAGGTGACGGTCAACGTCATCGAGCCGTCGGAGTTCGCGAGCGACGACAGGTAGATCATGTCTTCGACGCCGTTGATCTCCTGCTCGAGCGGCGCGGCGACCGTCTCGAGGTATACGGCGAT
>JBEHYH010000257.1:0-8985 GCA_048498275.1 Myxococcota bacterium
GCGACCTGCCCCTGCGTGAAGCGATACGTGCCCACGCCGTCGAGCGGCTTGTTCGCCAGCTTCTGCACCAGCGCGAACGCCTGCGGGCCCTGCACGGCGATCTGCGCGTAGTCGTCTGAACGATTGACCGGCTTCACCTGCTTCGCGTTGTCACGCATCCACGCGAAGTCTTTGTCGGCGTTCGACGCGTTGACGCAGATGAAGATGTGCTCCGGAGAAAAGCGATACGCGACGACGTCGTCAACGAACGTGCCCTTCTCGTTCAGCAGGCCCGCGTAGACCGCCTGACCATCGGCCGCCTTCGAGAGATCATTGGTGATGAGCCGGTTCGCTTCTTCGAGCGCGCCAGCGCCGCGGAACTCGATCTCACCCATGTGGCTCACGTCGAAGAGACCGACCTTCGTGCGCACCAGTTCATGTTCGGGAATGACGCCGGTGTACTGCACGGGCATGTCCCAACCGGCGAAGTCGACCATGCGTGCGCCCAGCTTGCGGTGCGCGGCGTTCAGAGGCGTTTGACGTGGAGCCATGAGCGCGCGCTTCATAGCGGGTGACGCACTTTGTTCAATGTGAGAAGGAAACCACGTGAAGATCCGCACGTGCTTGAACCCGTCGAAGCCCTGCTTCTCGTTCGAGTTCTTCCCGCCGAAAACTTCTGAAGGCGAGAAGCAACTCTGGGACACGCTCGAAGACCTGCGCGCGCTCGACCCCGGGTTCGTCTCGGTGACCTACGGCGCCGGCGGTTCGACGCGCGATCGCACGCTGGAGCTGGTGAGTCAGATCAAGGCGCGCACCGGGATTGAAGCGATGGCGCACCTGACGTGCGTCGGGCACACGCGCGAGGAGCTGGAACAGATTCTGGCGCGGCTGGCGGCGGCGAAGATCGACAACGTGCTGGCGCTCCGTGGAGACCCGCCGAAGGGAGCGACCTCGTTTCAGGCGGCCGCCGGCGGCTTCTCGTACGCGAATGAACTGGTTGAACTGATCCGCAAGAAGGACCACGGGTTTTCAGTCGGCGTCGCTGGATATCCCGAGGGGCATCTGGAGGCGACGAAGGAAGCCGACCTCCAGAACCTCAAGCGCAAGGTCGATGAGGGAGCGGACTTCGTCATCACCCAGTTGTTCTTCGACAACGCGTTCTATTTCGACTTCGTGGAACGCGCGCGGCGGGCGGGCATCAACGTGCCGATCGTGCCGGGCATCATGCCGATCACGAACTACGAGCAGGTGACGCGATTCGTACGCATGTGCGGAGCGACCGTGCCGATGCGCCTGCAGCTCGCGCTCGAGAAGGTGAAAGACGATCACGACGCGGTGATGCAGCTCGGAGTCGCGCACGCGACGCTCCAGTGCAGCGAACTGTTGTCACGCGGTGTGCCGGGCATTCATTTCTACACGCTCAATCGCAGCCCGGCCTCGCGCATGATCGTCACCGCCCTCCGCGCCCGCGGCTAAGCGAGACTGAACACATTCACAGCATGGCTCGCCTCGCGATATCGAGCCGAAATGAGCGAGCCGCGAAAGCACCATTTTGTTCCGCGATTCCTTCTGGAACGCTTCGCAAATGAGAAGTCGCAGGTAAAAGCCACAACGCGTGACCAGCAACGAACACACGTTCTCAACATCAAAGATGCGTGTACCGAGCGAGATTACTACCGCATTGACGTGCCGACGCTCGCGCAGAATGCGGTGGAGAACTTCCTGTCTCAAATGGAGAGCGATGCAGCGCCCGCGATTGAGCGCGTAGCCAACAACGAATTCTTGGAGGAAGACCGCGAACCGATCGCGATGTTCGTGGCCTTTCAATGCCTCCGCGGCGCCGAGTATCGCGAGGTAGGTAGGCAAATATTCGAAGAAGGCGCGAAGTTCTTTGTGAAGCGCTTGGTTAAGAGTGAAACGTTCCTACGCAAAGTCTTTCGAACTCGGCACGGGCGCGAACCGGCACCAAAGGAACTCGAAGACCTCGCTCAAGTGGCACAACGAGTAAACGAGCACCTCGTTGTGAACGTCGCACCTGAGCAAGCGATTCAAGCGATGCTTGGAGCAGCTCCACGACTCGCGCGACTCTTCTGCAATCGATCGTGGATGGTTATCCAAATCGAAGGGGCGCAGTTGTTGACGTCCGATGCCTGCGTCACATCTTGGGAAGACATGTCTCGTCCAGGCGCCCATCTCTACGGCGGCTCATGGGCAACGGCTGACGACGTGTATCTCCCCATAGGTCCCAACCAATGCCTACACCTCACGACGCGCACGCACGGCGATCGAGCAAATACCGTTCAAGTGCTCTCGGAAGCGGCAACAGCGCGGTACGTGGAACGCATCAACCTGACGATCGCAACTCGCGCGCGCCGCTGGATCGTTCAACACCCAGGGTCAAACGCACTCGCGAACATCACTCTTCCCGCCGTCAGACCACCGCTGCGATTCGACTAGCAGCGTTTTTGCGCCGCAGTCACTTCTGCACGCCGCGCACGTCGCTGGTCTGACGCTCGACCATCCAGCCCGGGTATTCCGACGGCAGCGCGCTGGCGTCATCGAGCGTCTTCACCTGCTCCGGAGTCAGCTTCACCTTCGTCGCGTCGAGATTGTCGACCAACTGCTCGCGCGTCTTCGCGCCGATGATGATGCTGGTCACGAACGGCTTCGTGAGCTGCCACGCGAGGGCGATGCGCGCGACTGAAACGCCCTGCTCCTTCGCGACCGCGCGCAACGCTTCGAGCACGTGCGGCAGCCGTTCCATGTTCACCGGCGGAAAATCGAAGTTCGAACGGCGCGCATCACCAGGCCCCTTCTTGTCGGGGTCGAACTTGCCGGAGAGCAGCCCGCCGGCGAGCGGGCTCCACGGCAGAATCGCGACGCCTTCCGCGAGCGCCATCGGAGCGATCTCCCGCTCAATGTCGCGGCCCGCGATTGAGTAATAGACCTGCGCGCTCTGAAACCGCGCGAGCCGATTCTGCGTCGCGTACGTCAGCGCCTTCGCCGCGAGCCACGCCGGGAGATTGCTGAAGCCGACGTACCGCGCCTTGCCGCTGCGCACGACCGCATCGAGCGCCTCCACGGTCTCTTCAATCGGCGTCGACGGGTCGAAACCATGAATCTGGTACAGGTCGACGTGATCGAGCCCGAGCCGCTGCAGCGAGCCGTCGATGCTCGAGAGAATGTGCGAACGCGAGAGGCCGATCTGATTCACGCCGGGGCCGACGCGGCCGCGCACCTTCGTCGCGACGACGATCTGTTCACGCGGGCGCGCGAGCGTCTTGAGCGCCGCGCCGAGCAGCTGCTCGGACTCTCCATCCGAATACACATCGGCGGTGTCGACGAAGTTCACGCCCGCATCGAGCGCGGTACCGACGATCGACTCGACGTCTTTGCTGCCGAGCTTGCCGATGGCGCCCCAGATGCCGGAGTTGCCGCCGAACGTCATCGTGCCGAGGCAGAGTTCAGAAACGTACAGACCAGTACGACCCAGGAGTTGGTAGCGCATGAGCGCGACAGCTAACCGCGCTCACTTCACTTCGCGCGAGAAAAGCTGCCCCACCGCGGTGAAGAGCGCGACCGCGACGCAGCCGATCACGTTGTACCAGAGGAAGCCGATGTCGCTCCCGAGCCACACGCCGACGACGAGCGCCTGCGCGAGCAAGGCCGCGATGAACACCGGAGTTCCCCGCGCGCGCTTCATGAAGAACCCGACGAGGAACACGCCGAGCATCGGCCCGTAGAAGATCGACCCGAGGATGTTGCCGGCCTGAATCAGGTTGTCGACCTGGCCCGCGAACATCGCGAAGAGCATCGCCAGCACGCCCCAGAAGACGATGAACGCCTTGCTCGCGCGCACGCTCTGCAAGTCGGTGGTGCCGGGCTTCCAGGTGCGTTTGTAGAAGTCGACGACCATCGTGGTGCCGAGCGCATTGAGCGCGCTCGCCGTCGCCGACATCGCCGCGCACAGAATCACCGCGAGCAGCAAGCCGATGAGCCCGGGAGGAAACCGCTGCATCACGAACGTGAGGAAGACGTAGTCGGCGTCCTTGATGTTCGCGCTCGGGTTGACCTCTTTGACGAGTCTTCGCGCGTCTTCGCGAACGACGCGTTCCTGTTTTTCGATTTCGCGCAGCCGCGTCGCGGTGGGCTCGTCACGATTCGTCAGCCACTGCGTGAGCAGCGTCTTCTTCTCGCCGAAGAGCTTCGCATGCGTCGCTTCGAGCTCCGCGAGCCGCGGCGCCGCGGGAGTCGTGCGCACGTTCGCCAGCTCCGGCGCGTTCCAGAACACCGGGCGCTCATTGAATTGGAAGAAGACGAACACCATCACGCCGACGAGCAGAATCATCAACTGCATCGGCACCTTCACCAGCCCGTTGAAGAACAGCCCGAGGCGCGTCTGCTTCAGCGATTCGCCCGAGAGGTAGCGCTGCACCTGCGATTGATCGGTGCCGAAGTACGCGAGCGCGACGAAGGTGCCTCCGGTGATGCCCGACCAGAAGGTGTAACGCGTGTCGAAGCGCGGCGAGAAATCGACGGCGTTGAGTTTGCCGAGCGTGCCCGCGATGCCGAGCGCGTCACCGGGCGACACCGGCAACGACTTGAAGATGAAGACCAACGCCAGCGCCATGCCGGCCAGCATCACCGTCATCTGCAGTTGCTGCGTCTGGTTCACCGCGCGCGTGCCGCCGAGCACCGTGTACGCGATGACGATGAGCCCGATGAACAGGTTGGTCCACACCAGCGGCCAGCCGAGCACCGTCGAGATGATGATCGCCGGCGCGTAGATCGAGAGGCCGGCTCCGAGCGCGCGCTGCAACAGGAAGATGATCGCCGTGAGCTGACGCGTCTTCAGATCGAAGCGTTGCTCGAGGTACTCGTACGCGGTCAGCACGCGCGTCCGGTAATAGATGGGCACGATCGTCGCGGAGAGGAACACCATCGCGATCGGCACTCCGAAATAGAACTGCACGAAGCCGAGGCCGTCTTCGAAGCCCTGCCCCGGAGTCGACAGGAACGTAATCGCGCTCGCCTGCGTCGCCATGATCGACAGGCCGATCGTCCACCACTTCGAATCGGTGCCGCCGCGCAGGTAGTTCGCCGCCGTCTGCGCGCCGCGCGTTCTCCACAGACCGAACGCGACGATGGCGGTGATGGTGGCGAACAACACCACCCAGTCGATCGAGCTCACTTCGGGTTCTCGAGCAGGTTCGCGAAGAGCCGGTACGCCCCGGGCACGCCCGCGGGCAACTGGCGGAAGAACGAAAGCCCCGTGTAGATGAAGCGGCCCTTGCCATGCTTCGCGATCAGCAGACTGCCCTTCGACGGCGGCTCATTCGGGTCGTTCATGGTGATCGGCGCTTCGTATTTCGGGTCCCACTTCGCGCCGAAATAGAGCCCGCGTTCCTGCACCCAGCCGTCGAAGTCGGCGTCGGTGATCACGTTGGGTGACTTGAACACCACGTGACTGTCGCGCGTGACGGTAGCGGTTTCGTCGGTGACGCGATCTTGCGAGACCTCGAACGGCAGCGGCCCCATCTGCGCAGGCACGTTCGAGAGCCAGTTCCTGGTGTTGTACTGCGCGAGCAGCACGCCTCCGTCTTTCACGTACTGCATCAAGCGGTCGTACACGCCGGGCAACTTCGGGTTCACGTTGTACGCGCGAATGCCGAGAACGATCGCGTCGTAGGCGCCGAGCTTCTCAGCGCGGAGCGCTTCGTCGCTGAGCGGAACCACCTCGTAACCGACCTGCGCGAGTGACCGCGCGACCTCGTCGCCAGCGCCGGCGATGTAGCCGATGCGCTTCACCCTTCCGCGCTTGAGGTCGACGCGCATCACCTTCACCTGCGCGGGGAACAAGACTGTCTGCACAGGGATATGGCCGTACTCGAGACGCGTGAGTGATTTCGAATACGCGCCCGCGATCGCCGTGATCGTTCCGCTCGCCGGAGCGTCCTTGCGTGACGGCTTCACCATGAAGCTGAACTCGCGCGACTGCCCCGACTTCTCGATTTCGAACCGAATCGACGCCGGCTCGACAGCGTAACCGTCGGGTAGTTGCAGCGAGAGTTCACCCTTCTGAGCGTCGACGTTCGCGCTCACCGTCACCTTGAGCGGCTTCGCGCTCAGATCAGTGAACGCGAGGAGATCTTCAGCCGGCTTCACGACGAGCGCCGGGAGCACTTCAATCGGCCGATAGCGCTCGCCGACGGTCGGGTCGGTCCACTTGAAGTACGCGGGGCGACGCAGCGTGAACGATGACGCGCCGCTCGAGAGCTTGAACTCGACCGTGAACACAGACGGCAACTCCGCGGCGCCGATCGGGCGCTTGTCAGAAATCGTCCACGTGCCTTTGCCGGGAGCTTCTTCGAGCCAATACGGCGTCGAGAGCTCAGCATCTGGAGCGACTTCGACGTTGAGCTCGAGCTGTGTGGGTTTGCTGCGCTCGAGATTCGCCGCTGGCGTCGCGCTCGCTGAAAGCACCTTCACGCTCTCGAGCCTCAGTTGCGCACCCGAACGATTCAGCGCGACGACGTTCAGCTTCACCTTGCCGCCGGGAGTCACACTCCAGGATGGCGAACTCGCTTCGAGGAACAACCCGGCGCAACCCGCGATGAGCTCGGTGAGTTCGTTCAGCTTCTGTTCCTTCCACTGATTCGGAGGCAACGCGCGCAGCTCTTCGAGCGCCGCGAGCAACGTGGGGATCGACTTTGCCGGTTCATCAACCTTGAACTCGGCGTTCGCCTTGTCGAGCAGCGCGCTCAACTTCTCGGCGCCCGGCACACGCTTCCAGCTCGCATCGACGCCTTCGAAGATCGACGACTTCGCGGCTTCACCACCGAGCGGCGCGAAGTTCTCGACGCTGCCCTCGTGTACCGGCGCGGCTCCGAAGCCCTGGCTCTTGTGCATGCTGCGGCTCTCCGCCGCGAGCTCGCCGTACGAATACCCGAGCAGCGCGCTGTACTTGCTCGAGTCCCACTGCACGGTGCCTTCCGGCAGCTTCGCGAGGCGGTCAGGCGACCACGCGTTCCACACGATGCGCTTCACCTGCCACGTCGGCCATTCGGGGTGAAACTTCGGGTCGGCCGCGGCCTTGAACGCCTCGAGCGCGAGCCGTGCCGACGCCGTGTGGTGTCCGTGCGTGCCACCGGCTTCGAGCGGGAACCGCGTGATCATGATGTCGGGCCGCAACGTGCGAACGATGAACACCGCATCGGCCAGCACGCGATCGTGGTCCCAGATCTGCAGCGTCTCATCGACGCTCTTCGAGAACCCGAAATCGCGCGCGCGCGTGAAGTACTGCTCCGCGCCATCGACGCGACGAGCCGCGAGCAATTCCTGCGTGCGAATCACTCCGAGCAGCGGGCCGAGCTCGGCGCCGATCAAATTCTGACCGCCCTCGCCGCGCGTGAACGACAAGTACGCCGCGCGCCACTTCAGCTCGTTCGCGAGCGACGCCAACAACCGCGTGTTCTCGTCATCGGGGTGCGCGGCGACGTACAGCACCGTGCCCAACGTCTGAACGCGGCGCAGGTCATTCAACAACTTCGCGCCGTCATGCTGCGGCGCGGGAGCGGCCAGCAGAAGGCTCATCATCAGTCCCGTCATTTCTTGTTCCCCAACAGGCGCGCGTAGGTCGCCTCCCACCGTTCGACGATGGGCGTGATTTGAAAGTGCGTGAGCGCGCGTTCGCGAGCGGCGGACGACATGCGCGCGTGCAACGCGTCGTCGTCGAGCAATCGGCGCGCGCTGGCGGCCATCGCTTCGACATCGCCGACGGGGTGCAGAAAACCGCTCACTCCGTCTTCGACGACTTCAGGAATGCCACCGACCTTCGATGCGATCACCGGAACGCCGCAGCTCATCGCTTCGAGCGCCGCGAGCCCGAAGCTCTCCATCTCGCTCGGCAGCAGGAACACGCGGGCCTTCTGCAGAAACGGCACGACGTTCTTCTGCTCGCCGGGGAACTCGATGCCCTTCAAGCCAAGCGCTTCGACGCCGGCGCGTTCAGGCCCATCGCCGAGCAGCACCAGCGACGCGTCATTCACTCGCCGGAAGATCTCGACCGCGTCGCGCACGCGCTTGATCGCGCGGAAGTTCGAATCATGCAGCAGCACGCGCCCCGGTTTCTCCGCCGGCACGAACCGCTGCGCATCGACGAAGTTCGGAATCTGCAGCGCTTCGACGCCCGCGAACTCCTTCGTGCGCGCGGCGAGAAACGAAGACGGCGCGGTGACGAGATCACTGTTCCGCAGCGCGTGACGCACCATCGGAGAGAACGACGGCTCCGCGCCGAGCGTCAGCACGTCGGTGCCATGCACCGTCGTCACCAGCTTCGGAGCTGACTCACCGAGCGCGCTCCGCGCCAGCACCGCGCTCACCGCGAGCGGAATGGCGTAGTGGACGTGCAGCACGTCGAGCTTCGGCCCCAACGCGACCAACCGCGAAGCGAGCGCGACACTGAACTCGCCATTCGGAAATAGCGGGTGCGACGGCGCGACGACTTCATGCAGCGTCACATTCGGCGCAGCGACCAGGCGCGGAGGCACGCCTGACGAAATGAAATGCACTTCGTGCCCGCGCACGGCGAGCGCGAGCCCGAGTTCAGTGGCGATGACGCCCGAGCCGCCGAAGTTCGCGTGACAGACCAGACCGATTTTCATGACGCCTCCGCGACGCCGGAGACCACGAGCGGCCACAGCGTCTGTACTGACGTGGAGAACGGCACGACCGACTCCAGAACCATCGATGAAAACCGCGCGATGCCCGACTTCGCCGCGAACGCGGGAAAACCCAGCACGCGCTCTTGCGGCTCATCATGCGGGTACAGCGCGCTCTGCAACCGGCGCACCTGACCCACGAGCACTTCATCACGCGTTCGCAATGACGCTGCGTAACGGCTCGCGAGCCGGCTCGCAGCGCGCGCCATCGTCCCCCGCGTTCGTTTCACCGCGTCATCCAACTGCGGCACCGCATCGAGCACCGGGCCAATCGCGTCCAGCAACC
>JBEHYH010000258.1:0-8975 GCA_048498275.1 Myxococcota bacterium
TTTTCGTGCGCGGGGGCTACTTGGGACGTGCTCAGGGACAACGCGCGGTTGTAGGTCGCCAGGTCCTGCGCGAAAGCGCCGGCGGCCAGGAGCGTGAGAGCGAGAATGAATGAACGCTTCATGGTGTCTTTGGCCTGATCAGAAGAGGAACGAGACGCCGAGGTAGACGCCGACGTTGTTGAGCACGTCGGAGCTCTGCGTCTGCACGAGGTTCTTGGCCAGCTTCACGCCCACGGAGCGCTTCTGGCCGGTGTCGGGGTCGGTGCCGCTGAAGGTGTCGACCTTGCACGAGCTCGTCACCGAGGCGGTGTCGGGCTCCTGCCCGGCGACCACCTTCGCGTCCATCGCGGTGAGGTCTTCGAGGTTGCAGCCGTTCACCTGCTCCATGCGCGCCGTGTAGACGACGTCGCGCACTTCGAGACGAATCGCGACGTGCTCACCGAGACGCAGGCGGAAGCCGAAGCCGAGCGAGCCCATGAACTTCACGCCGGTGTCGCCATACGTCGCCGGGCTCACCGTGCCGTCGGAGGTACGAACCGTCTCAGGCTTGAGCTGATGGCGCGTGCCACCCGCGCCGAGGCCGCCATTCACGATGAAGCTGAAGTGCGCGAGCGTGTTCTCGAAGAGCGTGAACTTGCCGTTGAACGGCGTGATCTCGACGCCACCGAGGGCACCCCAGGTCCAGAGGAGCGAGGTCGCGGCCTGCGCTTCGACGCGGAACTTCTCGACCAGCTCACCGTTGAAGCCCGATTCGACGTTCCACCAGTTGTAGCCACCGGTGACCTGCAACGCGAAGTTCTCCTGCAGGTGGTAGATCAAGCTGCCGAACGAGCCGATGGTCTGCGTGAACTTGCCGTTCACCTGCACCGCGGCCGGGTAGATCGCGATCTCGAAGCGGCCCGCTTCGGAGTTCTTCTTCTGCTCGACGATGTGCACGGCGACGTTCGGGTTGTAGAGCGGCGCACCCGAGACGAGCTTCTGCTGTTCAGCGGTCGACGTCGGGGCCGAGCCGGTCTCGGCAGGCGCAGGCGTCGCGGAGGTGTTCGACGTGCCGTTCGCCGCCGGCGTGGTGGCCGCGGGCGTGGTCGCCCCCGGAGCCGGATCGTCTTCGTCGTCATCGTTCGACTGCGCGACGGTCACCGGCGCATCAGACGGGGCGGTGGGGGCGGCGAACGCCACACCGGCCGGAGCGGCGGTCAACAACGCCGCCAGAATCAAAGAGTCACGAAAGGAAACCATGTGAAGAGTGCCTCTCACTTAGAAGATGTACGCGTAACCGATGCTGACGGTCATCAGGTTCGTGATGGGGTTGGTCGACGTGTTGACCGTGCCACCGCCCGTGGGGTTCGCCTCGCTGACCGACGCCTTGTTGACGCCCGTGAGATACGAGTCGAGCCAGCTCCAGCTGCGCGCTTCGAGCAGCGCCGAGTGGTGCGCCTCGCGGCCGAACATGAAACGGAAACCGAGCGCCAGCGACACCAGCGGGCTCACCTTGCTGTAGGTCTGTGACGCGTCGTTGCTCAAGGTGAACGGCGACGCACCGCTGCGGCCATTCGCGATCCAGTCGTTGCACGCGCTCCGGCCCGCCGGGCACAGCACCAGCGACTCCTTTTTCAGCGCGGCGACGCCGCCGTACACGCCGAGGTAGAGCTGGAAGTGCAGCGAGCCTTCGCCGATGAGGTTCACCTTGCCGTAGATCGGCTGGAAGCGAACGCCGAGCACGCCGTGGCCCGTCATCTGCCAGAGGTCTTGCGCGTCATCGCCCGTGGTGCCGTCGGCGAATCCGTCCTGCACCTGGCGACCGAGCGAGGTCAGGTTGCCGAACGCCCAACCGCCGCGCGCTTCGATCGCGAACCAGTCGACGATGTTGTACGCGACCTGGAGATTGAGCACGTAGTGCTCCGTCAGTCGCGGCAGAAGCGTGAAGCCGATGTTGGCTCCCAGCTCGAAGTGCCCACCTGGAGTGAAGAGGCGGTTGCGAACGGCAACCTTCTCGACGAGTTCTTCGTCACCCTCTTCGGCGAATGCCAGCCCGGAGCTCAACGCCACCAAGCAGCCCAACAGCGTGAATGTCTTGCGCGTCATAAAGCTTTTCGTCACCTCGTCTACGGACAGCTGTTCTGAAACGTCGTCAGCACCTCGTAACAGACCTCAACCGTGCTGAGCGGCTCTGGCACCGATGTGCCCTCAAATCGAACGGAGTTACGCAACGTGCCTGCTTCGCACTTCACATAGTCGGCGCCGGTGGCGGCGGCGGTCATCGAGACCGGCTCCACGCGGGCGCAGCGGCCGTTGCGGCAGAACGGCGTCTCCACGGGGCAGTTGCCGTCGACCGCGCAGTTCGCGGCGTTCGCGGGGCTGACATAGGCGCTCAGGCCTTCGGCGACGCCGGCATCGACCCGGAGGTCGGGGCCGCGGCTCAAGCGGAACTCGCTCTTGAGGCCCGACGCCGCGTAGCCGAGCGACGACAGCGCATCGGAGAAGTCGTCCTGGCAGATCGACACGCTCGCCCCGCCCGTCTTCGCCGCCACCTCGGTGTAGCGCGAGCCGGTGTACGAGATCTCGAAGCCGCCATCGTTGGTGCCGCCATCAGGGCACGCGTCGCCGTTGAGCGACTTGCAGCAGCCGACGTGCGGAGTCGGATCGCCGAACTGCGAGGGCACGGGCACGTCATCGGTCGCCACGATGGCCGCGACCGCGACCGAATCGGCGTTGCCGTAGCCCTTGTACGTCTCGAAGAAGCGCGTGAAGTAGTCGGTGCTGCCCCACGCGCCGGTGCCCGAGAGCGCGTTGTCGGGCGCGCAACGGCAACCCGGGTCGGCGGTGCAGGTCGTCTGACGCGTCATCGGCGAACACGACGCGTCGTCTTCGTCAGACACCACGACGACATACAGCGACGCGTCGGGGCGCACGAAGTGCTCGAAGGTCTCGTTGGAGATGTTGTTCGCGTTGGTCAGCACCAGATACGCCGCGTACAAACCGCGCTCCGAGGCGCTGCCGAGAATACCGACGGCCGACATCTGCTGGAACGCCGTCACCACGCTCGCGTTGTCGCCGGTGTTGCAGGTGAGCGCGCCGTTGTCGGGCGTGCACGCGATGTAGTCGTTGCGCGTGCCGTTCAGGTTCCACTGGCGGAGGCGGCCGCGCGTGTTCGCGTCGTCGGTGTCGGTCGACGCCACGCCGATGTGGAAGTCGATCGGCGGGTTGGCGTTCGCGAGCTGATTGATGAAGCCCTGAAAGTTCGCGCCGAGACGCGCCTGCTTCGGCGCCATCGACCCCGAGGAGTCGACGACCCACAGGATGTCGACCTTGCGCACCGCGACCTGCTGGTACGCGTCGCACTGACGAGGCACGTTCACGCCGAAGTTGTCGGTGGCGCGCGTGTCATCGGTGAGCACCGCGGGCGTCGCGTCATCGACGCTCGGCGTTCCCGGCACGATCGCGAACGGCTCGATGATCTTCCGCGCATGCGACTTATCGCGGCAGCCCATCAGGGCCACCACGCCGACGAGCGCAATGGAAAACCGGAGCAACGTCATGTGGGTCTCTCGAAGGTTGGGCGGCTTAACACGCTGCGACGCCCGGCCGTACACGCCTTTTTTCAAAACTTTGCCGCTTGAGAATCAGCCCCCCTGCAGCGCGGGAGGAATGCAGGCCTGAACCGACTGATTCGTGACCGTCAGTTGCGCCGCGCAGATCCACGTCTCCGGGCACGGAGTGCTGTCGTCGCAATACTGGGTGCAGATGGGCCCGCTGTCCTTGCGGATGCAGAGGCCCGTGCCGCACGCCGCGGGGCCGAATGAACAATCAGACCCGGGCACACCACCGCCGTTGGGGAAGCAGACCTTCGCTTCGGTCACGCCATCGGCCGCGAAGGCGTCGCGGCACGAAAAGTTGGTGGGGCAGTCGTTGTCGGCGCAGGTGATCGTGCAGACGCGCGCGGTGCCGAGGTCGAGGCAGGTGCCGCTCTGACACGGCGAGCGGCCGGGCGAGCAGTCGTCACCGAACAGCCCGCCATACGGCGCGCAGACGCCGGAGCCATTGAGCGGGCCGTTGGGGCCGCGGTGTTCAGGCGTGCAGTCGTAACCGCCGGTGGTGGTCGACACCTCACAGCAGCGGAAGCGCGAATCGCCGCACTGCGCATCCTCGGTGCACGGCGCCGAGCAGAAATCAGCGAGCCCCGACGTGAGGCAGATGCCGGTCACACAGTCCTGCGCTCCCGAGGCGCCGCAGTCTTCACCGAGCTTGCCGAGCCCCGAGCGGCACGTGCCGCGCTGAGGCATGCAGTAGCTGCGCGGCGGGCTCGCGGGGTCTTCGACCGGCTTGCACACGAAGCCCACGCCGAAGCTGCGCACGCACGCGTTGTCATCGGTGCACGGCGTCGAGCAGAACGACTCACCCTGGAACGGGCAGTCGGTGCAGTTGTTCACGATGCAGCGGTTCTCCGTGAAGCCACCCGCGCGACAGTCATCGTGATCGGCGCACGGCGCGCACATGCGGCCATCGATCGCCGCCACGCACTTGTTGTTCGAGCACACCTTGCCGGTGCCGCACTGCCCGACCTGCGCGAGGTTATCGGTGGTGTCGCAGTAGTCGACGCAGGTGTTGCTGTTGGGCACGCACTGGAACGGGCCGATCACCGAGGTGTCGTCGCTCTTGCCGATGTTGGTGCAGGCGAAGTCATTCGGGCAATCAGGGTTCACCGCCGAATCGAGCGTCGTCGGGTCGCAGCTCGGGTCGGTCGCCGGGCAGACGTTCTTCGACGGGTTGCAGTCGCGACCACAGAACGTCTCACCCGACACCACGTTGCGGACGCACAGATCATACGGCCCGCCGCACTCGTCATCGCCCTGGCACGAACCGCAGATGCCGCGGCCCGCGTTGCACGTTTCATTGAGCGGCGTGCACTGCTTCGACAGCGCGCCATCACGGCCGATGGGCAGCTCGCGGCACTCGTAGCCGGTCGGGCACGCATCGGCGTCACCGCACGGGCCGGTGCAGAACTGCTCTCCTGAACCGATGGCCGAAAAGCACGCGCCGCCTTCGGGGCACTGCTTCGCGTCTTCACACGGCGCGCACAACTGACGGCTCACCGCGATGTAGCAGTTGCCCGTCTCGGTGTTGCAGGTGTGGCCCGACGGGCAGTCGACTTCTTCTTTGCAGCCGGTCAACGGCTTGCAGATCTTTCCGTACCGGCCGGCGGCCTGACACAGAAAATGCTCGGGGCACTGATCATCGGCCGCGCACGTGTCCGTGCAGTAGCCGGTCTGATCATCCAACGCGAGGCACAGCCCGGAGGCGCACTCCGAGACTCCCGGAGTGCACGAGGTGCCCAAGGCCAGCGGCTGCGGCGAAGAGCCGCAAGCCACCAGCACCAAGCTGAGAACGACACAGGTCCGCAGCATCAAAGGCGAACTCCGGTACGACGAGAAAACTTACTTCTTGCCAGCCTTGTGGGCGGCGCGCATCGCAACCTTCACCGCGGGCTTCACGGTGACGAGGCAGTCGTTCGGGCCGGCGATGCCACCCTTCACGAGAATGATGTTCTTCTCGGGATACACGGCGATGACTTCGAGGTTCTGCGTGGTGACCTGCTCCACGCCGTAGTGACCCGGGAGCTTCTTGTTCGGGTACACGCGGCCCGGCGTCTTGCGCTGACCGATCGCGCCCGGGTGCTTGCGGTATTCGTGCGTACCGTGCGTCTGACCGAAGCCACGGAAGTTCCAGCGCTTGACGACGCCCTGGTAACCGCGGCCCTTGGTGATGCCGGTGACGTCGACGAGGTCGCCCTTCTTGAAGAGCGAGTCGACCTTCACCGCTTCGCCAACGTTGAACGCTTCGAGCTCTTTCGCGTCGACACGGAACTCGCGAACGATGCGCTTGGCCTTGGCGCCGGCCTTCTTGAACGAGCCGATCTGCGCCTTGGTGAGGTGCTTCTCTTTCGCGTCGTCGAGGCCGAGAACCACGGCCGTGTACTTGTCCTTCTCGAGCGTGCGCTTGCCGACGACTTCGAGAGACGACGTATCGATGACCGAGACGGGGACGACGTTCCCTTCGTCGTTGAAGACCTGCGTCATGCCCGCCTTCTTGCCGATGAGACCCTTCATGTGACTTTTCCTTCTCTCGGACGTAGCGCCAGTGGGCCATTGGTCCGGTAAAACCCTTTCAGGAGCGAAAGGGAGGCGCGCACCTAGCAGCCCACCTGCTCTCACGCAAGATGCCGATGTGGTATGTCCTCGCGCGAATGCGAACCGCCCTTTTCCTCCTCGTCGTCGGCGCAGTGATGGCGTGCGGCACCGAGAAGGTTCAAGCGGTGCTCCCTGACGATGAAGACGCGGGGTTCGACGCCGGCGTCGCGGTCGATGCAGGCCCCATTTACGTCTGGGACGCCGGCGTGGTCGACGCCGGGCCGCCGCTGAAGGGGCCTCCGTACCCGATCGTGTTCCTGCACGGCATGGCCGGCTGGGGGAACTCGGGGCCGCTCGACTACTTCAACGGCGTCGGTGACGCGCTCACCGGCGTCGGAGAGACCGACATCTTCTTCACGGCCGTCTCGCCGTACACCAGCAGCGCTGATCGCGCGGCGCAGTTGAGCCCGCAGCTCGAGGCGATCTTCGCGGCGACGCACGCGGAGAAGCTCAACCTCGTCGCGCATTCGCAGGGCGGCCTCGACGCGCGGCTGCTCGCGAGCCCGGCGGGGCTCGGCTACGGCGATCGCATCGCGAGCATCACCACGGTCTCCACTCCGCACTCTGGAACCAGGGTCGCTGACCTCGTGATCCCCGCGCTGGGTGACGATGCGCCCAGCGTCGTCGACCCGGTCGTCGAAGCCGTCGTCGCGCTCATGGGTTTCGGCATCTACAGCCTCGACAATCAAGACCGCACCAATCTGCGCACGCAGCTCCTCGACCTGAGCACCGACGGCGCCGCGCAGTTCAACGCGCTCTACGTCGACGCGCCGGGCGTGATCTACGAGAGCTACGCGGGCCGCACCAACCTCCGCACCGGTCGCGACGCGTGCAAGAACAGCGTGATCGACAACGACCCGTGGGATCTGGACCCAACGAACCCCGCGCTGCAATTGACGGCCACGTACCTCGAGGGGAACCCCTTCGACCCCAACGTGAATGACGGCCTCGTGCCCGTCGAGAGCGCCCGCTACGGCACGTTCGTGCAATGCATCGCCGCTGATCACCTCGACGAGATGGGCATGAACGCCGGCATCTTGTTCAACGCGCCCGACTTCTACGTGAAGGTCGTGCAGCGCATCCGCGCGCGTGGGCAGTGAGTCATGCCGGTCGACCTGCTGAGAAACGTGCGCGGGCGGGCGGTCGTCAATTGCCGCGCCGACTCGATCCCCTCCGCGGCTGAAATCGAGAGCAACGGCGCGCGCCTCCTGAATCTGGCCGGAGACGACCTGCTCGGGCTCGGAGCCGACACGCGTGTTCGCAACGCGGCCTCGGCGACGCTCAAGGATCACGGGCTCGCGTCGTTGCCCGGCGGGCGGTTGCAGACCGCGCTCGAAGATCGCGCCGCCTCCCTGCTCGGAGCGGACGCCGCGCTGATCATCGATCACGAATCGGCGCTGCTCGAATTGCTGCCGTCGTGGCGGTTGCTCACCGAAGTGCGCGGGCGCCGCGTGCTCGAAGACTCCGCCCAGGTCTCGACGCCTGAAGAGGCCGAGACCGCGTTGAGTCATTCGCTGGTCGGCGTGGTGCTCGAGGCGCTCCACCCGCTCGAAGGCGATCTGTCGGTGGTGCCGCGCTACGCGGAGGTCTGTCAGCGCCATCACGCGCGGTTGATCGTCATCGACGACGCGCTCGGCGTGCTGGGCCCGAATGGCGGCGGCGCGGTCGAACACCTCTCGCTCTCGGCGCAGACCGCGCTGCGGCTGTTGCCGCTGGGTGGCGCGATCCCCGGGGCGGGCACGCTGGTGCTCGGTGACGCCGACTTCATCGAGGCGCTGCGCGGAGCGCTGCCGGTGCCTCCCGCGGCGTTGATCGCGGCGTCGAACAAGGCGCTCGAGATCTCCTCGGCCGAAGGCGCGCGCCGCACGCGGCTGTTCGATGTCGCGCAGAAGATGATCGGCGGTCTGCGTTCGCGCGGGTTCGACACCGGCCCCTGCGTGACCCCGTGGATCCCGGCGTGGATCGGTGACGAAGCGCTCTGCGTGCAGTGGCTCAACGCGCTCGCTGAACATTCGATCGCGTGTCGCGGCTGGCTCGCGGGCCCGCGGTCACGGCTGCTCTTGACGCCGGGCGCGACGCACACCGATTCGCAGGTGAATCAGGTGCTCGAGGTGTTCGAGCGGCTCGCGCGCAAACTGCCGCTGCCTGACGCGAGCTCGGTGAGCAAAGACGCGCCGGTGCTGGCGCGCCCCGGGAGCTACGCGATGGGCGCTCCCGCCGCGATGCACTGGACGACCGTCGACCCGCGCGAACGCCGGCCGCTGGAAGCGAGCGCGCCGAGCTCGACGGTCGCGCAGAGCGCTCCCGAGAATCTCTCGCTGCGTGATCGCGTGTTCGACGCGGTCGAGACCGTCACCTGGCGCGCGACGAACGTGGGCAGCGGCCAGTTCCGCCGAGGAGCCGACGCGATCCGCGCGCTGTTCGACAAGAAGCGCTGAAGGGGCGCAGTCGCGCAACAAACGCGCGCCCTGCCGATCGTCGGGCAGGCCCTCGTCCACGCGCGAACTTCTGCAAGCGCGGAGGCGGAGCTCGTGAGGAGCAACCCATTGGTTGGTCCTCAAAACCGCCAGAAAAAGAACCCGCCTTCCCTGCTTGAAGAAGCGTGCGCGAAGGAACGGGACCACCGCGCGACGAGCACGGCGACGCACCGTGAACGCCGCACCATTCCTCGCGCTGTTAGAAAAGAAGAGCGCGAACGTCTGCAAGCGCGGAGGCGGGCTCGTGAGGAGCAACCCATTGGTTGGTCCTCCAAAACCGCCAGAAAAAGAACCCCGCCCTTCCCGCTTG
>JBEHYH010000259.1:0-8953 GCA_048498275.1 Myxococcota bacterium
CATCTCGGGCTTCTTCGCTTCACTGCGAAATCTTCTCAGACCGCGGCGAGCACGTAGCTGAACTTCGCCTGACCGCCGAGCGCGTCCCAGAAGGTGTTGAAGCGGCCCTGGTCCATCGTCTGGCAGCCGGCCGAGTACGTGTCGGTCGTGCCACCGCGGTGGAAGTAGTAGCCCTGACCGCCCCAGTCGCCCGTGTAGATCTTGTCCTTCGAGTTGAGCTTGTGGTCGCGGTTGGTGTCGCGGCGCACTGCGGGGTTGCCGTAGCTCAGGTCGGGCACGAGCACGTTGTTGCCCCCCGACTGCACGTCACCGAAGCCCGAACGGAAGCCGCGCTGGTAGTGGAACGTCTTGTTCTCGACGAGCTCGCCGACCGGCTTGCTGGCCTGCGACGGGTCATCGGCCCAGCGGCGCGACGGCTCGGTGTTCGACTTGAACTCCGCGACGTGCGGGCCCTTCGCGTCTTTCCACATCACGACGATGCGGTCGTCGTACGTGCCGCGGTACGCCGAGCCCGAGCCGAAGTCGGTGTTCTGACGGAGCCCGACGATCACGCGCTTGCCGGCCGCGAGGTCTTTCTTCGCCTGCGCGTCGCCGTTCTTCGCGACGTACTTCGAATACAGCTCGTACTTCTTCGCCTGGCTCATGCCCGTGGTGTTGGGGATGCCCTTGGGGATCGCCGTGCTCCCGCCGGTGGACGGAGTCGAAGGCGTGGAGGGCGGCTTGGGCGGCGTCGCGGTGGTCGTCGTCTTCTTGACGTGCACCTTCTGGCCGACCGAGATGTTGTTGAGGTTCTTGATCTGCGGGTTGAGCTTCTTGAGCGCCGAGAGCGTGGTTTTGAACTTCGCCGCGATGCCGCTCATCGTGTCGCCCGGGCGAACCGTGTAGTCGACCGTCTTGGTCGTGGTCTTGGGCGGCGTCGCGGGCTTCGTCGGAGCGGTGGGTTTCGCCGGCGCAGTCGCCTTCTTGCCCGCCTTGATGTGGATCAACTGACCGACGGAGATGTTGTTGAGGTTCTTGATCTGCGGGTTGAGCTTCTTGAGCGCGGAGAGCGTGGTTTTGAACTTCGCCGCGATGCCGCTCATCGTGTCGCCCGCGCGCACGCGGTAGTCGACCTTGCCCGTCGTCGGAGTGGAGGGCGGCTTGGTCGGCGGCTTCGTCGTGCCGCTGCCGCTCGGCGCCTTGTTGCCGAACATCGCCGCCTCAGCCGCGCGGCGGCGCACGAGCCCTTGAAGCACCTGGCCGCCGGCGTGCACCCACTTGCCGAACTCCTTCTGCGCGCCCGCGTAGTCCTTCGCGTTGAGCTTCTTGAGCAGCGTGGAGCTCTTGAGCGCGCCGGCTCCGAGGTTGAACGTGAAGCTGGTGAGCGCGTCGAACTGGCCCTGCGTCAGCGGCACCTTGACGCTCTTGCGAACCGCGTCCTGCGCCCAACCGGTGTCGCTCTTGAGGAACGCTTCGGCCTGCGCCTTGGTGATCGTCTGACCCGGCTTCACACCGCCGGTGTGGCCGTAGCCGATGGTCCAGACACCGACCGAGTCCTGGTAGGCCTTCAGGCGAAGACCTTCGAAGCTCTTGATGAGATCGAGGCCCTTCTGACCGAGCTTGGTCGCCGGGGTGAACGTCGATGCAGCCGATGAAGAGCTGGCCTTCGCCTTCGGCGCCGCGGCCGGAGTGGCGGCTTTGGCTGCTGAAGTCGATGAGGCTCGGGTTGCGCTGGTCGTCGAGGAGATCGCTGTCATGCCCCGATTGTCGAATCGACGCGTCGCGGCGGATTCGCGGTGGTTTGTCAGCGCCTTGAACAAACGGGCCGGTATTCTGGGGCAATTTTGCTATGCGAGCGGCCCATGTCGCTTCGTGTTCTTGGCGTGTTCGTGGTGGTGGCTGCGTCGGGCTGCGTCAGAGAGCAGGGCGACGTCGTGAAGTCTGGCCGGCTCGTCTCGATCGTGGCTGGTGAGTACTACCTGGGCGGCGATGCCCGAGGCGCGGCGTCGTACCTCATCGATCGTCAGACGCGCACCTGTTGGCTCGAGACGGTCGGGTGGAATCGTGGGCTCGCCGAGCTCGATTGCTGCCGTGCCCGGCTCGACAAGCAGGCGCGCCGGTTCATCGATTGGGAAGACGAAGCCAGTTGTTTGGGTCGTGTGCCGAAGCTGATTCCTGCGGCGCCCGCCAGCCCGACCAATTGACGCGCCGAAAGGCCGCCAATACATGAGCGCGCATGGCTACTCCGAACCGCCTGCCACTGCCGGTCGCCACTTCTTCAGGCAAGCCCGACTGGCTCAAGGTGAAGCTGCCGAAGGGGGAGGGTTTCGAGCGCGTGAAGGGCCTGGTGAAGGGGCTCAAGCTCGCGACGGTGTGTGAAGAGGCGCGGTGCCCGAACATCGCCGAGTGCTGGGGTGGCGGTACCGCGACCGTGATGCTGATGGGCGAGGTCTGCACGCGCGCCTGCCGGTTCTGTCACGTGAAGGTCGGTGCGCCGCCTCCGCTCGACCCGATGGAGCCGGAGAACCTCGCGTCAGCCGTGCGTGAGCTTGGCCTCGAATACATCGTGGTGACGTCGGTGAATCGTGACGATCGCCCCGATGGCGGCGCGTCGCACTTCGCGGCGGCGATCACGGCGCTCAAGCGTGAATCGCCGAAGACGACGGTGGAGGTGCTGATCCCCGATTTCCAGGGCGTGGAGTCGTCGCTCGCGATCGTCGCCGAAGCGCGCCCGCATGTGGTGGCGCACAACGTGGAGACCGTGGAGCGTCTGACGCCCACCGTTCGCGATCGCCGCGCGAAGTATGCGCAGTCGCTGCGCGTGCTCGAGTACCTCAAGCAGCGGCCGGAAAAGATCTACACGAAGACCTCGATCATGATCGGCCTCGGCGAGACCGATGAAGAGCTCGAGCAGTGCTTCAAGGACCTGCGCAACGTCGGCGTCGATGTGTTGACGCTGGGCCAGTATCTGCAGCCGTCGCAGTACCACCTGCGCGTGCAGCGCTTCGCCTCGCCGGAGAAGTTCGCCGAGTACCAGAAGCTCGCCGAGAGCTACGGCTTCCTCTACGTCGCGTCGGGCCCGCTGGTTCGCTCGAGCTACCGCGCCGCCGAGTTCTTCATGAAGGGCCTGATGGAGCGCGAACGCACCGCGGCCGTCGCCGTCTGACTGACGCGACGCGCCTGCACGAACGTGTTTCGCCGCTCCGCGACCTGAGTTACGTGGGCGCGCATGGCGCTCTTCGAATTCAAGCTCCCGGATCTCGGTGAAGGTGTCGTTGAAGGCGAGATCGTGAAGTGGCTGGTGAAGGCCGGCGACCCGGTGAAGGAAGATCAGACCGTCGTCGAGGTGATGACCGACAAGGCCACCGTGTCGGTGCCGTCGCCCGTCGCGGGGAAGGTCATCAAGACCTACGGCGCTGAAGGCGAGATCGCCAAGGTGCACAACCGGCTCGCCGACATTGAAGTCGCGGGCGCGGCTCCGAAGCAGCCCAACGCGCACACGGCGGCTGCGGCCGTCGAAGCTCCGAAAGCCGCTGCGCCTGTTGCTGCCGCGAAGAGCAACGAGAAGGTGCTCGCGACGCCGGTCACGCGCCGCATCGCGAGTGAACACAACATCGATCTCTCCACGGTCTCCGGCACCGGCCCGCAGGGGCGCGTGCTCAAGAGCGACGTCGAAGCGGTGATCTCCGGTGGTGGCACGGCGGCTCCCGCGGCTCGCCCCGTGCAGACGTTCGCGCCGTTGAGCTCGTCGCAGGCTGATCAGCGAATCCCCATGCGCGGCATGCGCAAGCGCATCGCCGAGAAGATGGTGAAGTCGAAGTTCACCGCGCCGCACTACGCGTTCGTCGAAGAGGTCGACGTCTCGAACCTGGTCGCCGTGCGCGAGCGCGTGAACACCAGCCTGGCGAAGGAGGGCGTGAAGCTCTCGTTCTTGCCGTTCTTCGTGAAGGCCGTGCTGCGCGCGTTCAAGAAGTTCCCGCAGGTGAACGCCAACATGGACGAGGCCACGCAAGACCTCATCGTGCGCGGCGAGTTCAACATCGGCATCGCGGCGATGACGGAGCAGGGCCTCACCGTGCCCGTCGTGCGCAACGCCGACCGTCACTCGATTCGTTCACTCGCGGGCGAGATCGGCCGGCTCGGCGCGGCGGCGCGTGATCAGAAGCTCAAGATGGAAGAGCTGACCGGCGGCACCTTCACCATCACCTCGCTCGGGCAGACCGGCGGCCTCTTCGCGACGCCGATCATCAATCACCCCGAGGTCGCGATCATGGGCATCCACAAGATGCGCAAGCGCCCGATCGTCACCGACGATGATCAGATCGTCATCAAGCCGATCATGCTGTTCAGCTTCTGCTTCGATCACCGCGTCATCGACGGCGCCACCGGCGCGGAGTTCGCGTACGAGCTGATCAAGTACGTCGAGCAGCCCGACCTCCTCCTCGTCGACAGCTACTGACCATGGCCTTCGAGGGTTTCGCGAAAGAGGGCGTGGCCTGGTTCGACGCGCTGGCGCTCGCGCAGAACCGTGAGTGGTTTCAGGCGAACAAGGCCGCGTACGAAGCGCTGTGGCTCAACCCGATGAAGACGCTGCTCGACGAGCTCGTCGCGCCCATCGGGAAGATCTACGCGCGCAAGGTCGGCCCGCCGAAGGTGTTCCGCATCAATCGCGACGTGCGCTTCTCGAAAGACAAGCGGCCGTACAAGACGCACATCGCCGGGCTGATCCCCTTCGACGGCAACGCGCCCATGGAAGGGCCGGCCGCGCTCTATTTTCACCTCGGCACCGAGGAGTTCGTCGGCTTCGGGTTCTACCGGCTCGAGACGCCGTCGCTGCTGAAGCTCCGCAAGAAGCTGCTCGACGAGAAAGAGGGCCCGAAGCTGGGCGCGCTCGTCGAAGCGACACGCAAGAAGGGCTTCATCATCGACGCGATGGAGAAGCTGAAGCGGCCGCCTCCCGGAGTCGCGAAGGATCACCCGCGCGTCGAGCTGCTCAAGCACAAGGCGCTCGCCGTCGGCCGCGACGACATTCCGAAATCGGTGCGCTACTCGGCGAAGTTGAAGCCGTGGCTCATCGAGCAGGCGGAGATCGCCGCGCCCGTCGTGAAGTGGGGCCTCAAAGAGAAACTCTGATCGGGCTACGCTCCGCGAGATGGACGGGGCGGTTCTGACGGGGACGTGTGTCGCACACGCTGATCGCACGGGAACACCGTGCTCGCGGTGCGGCACTTTTCGATGCGGTGAATGTCTCAACGCTTCGGGCCTGTGCCCGGAATGCGCGGCGAAATATGGAGCGCACGCTCCGCAACCCGACGACACCGTGGGCTTCGGCCGTCGTGGTGGCGCGCGCATCATCGACCTGCTCGTCGGTCAGTTCGTCGGGTTCATCGGCGGCATGATCGGCGCGGTGATTCTCGCCATCTTGCAGTTGCTCGGAGCCGCGGCGCCGGGCTGGGCGAGCTCGTTCGAGTCGAACAATCTGCTCTTCAACGTGCTGTCGGGCCTCAGCAGCAGCATGTCGGGGGCGGTGGCGGGCGCGTGGCTCGCCGGGGTGTCTCCGGGGAAGGCGATGCTCGGGTTGCGCGTGGTGTCGGTCACCGGCGAACGCCCCGGTTTCGGCGCCTGTGTGGTGCGCGAGTTGGGGTACCTCATCGATTCGCTCTTCTTCGGCTTGATCGGCAAGGCGGCGATGGATGGCTCCCCTCTCAAGCAGCGTCACGGCGACGGCTGGGCGGGAACCACCGTCGTGCGTCGTGACACGCTGAACGTTTCGGTCGCCGGGTCCGGGCTGCGCGTCGCGATGGGCGTGTTGGCGTTCATGGCGGCGCAGTCGCTGGTGATGGCGATGTTCTGTGTCGCGTACGTACTGCTGTATCGCTGACGACGGAGGCGCGACTGCCCGCCAAGCTCCGGCTTCGTGACCGGCGCCATGAGGTCGTGGCCCGGGCGCGACGGGTCAGACGTTGAAACCGCGCGACGAGTTCTTCAGGCGCGCGTGCAGTTGCTCGGTCGTGAGGTACCAGTAGCCGACGTCACCGAACGAAAGAATGTCGCCGCTCTTGAGCGTGATCTCATTGCGGATTCGCGTGCTCGCGTTGAGCATCGTGCCGTTGGTGCTCCCGAGATCTTTCACGGTGCAGCGCTGATTGGCGTCGTCCCACTTGAGAATCGCGTGACGCTTCGAGACCGACGAATGATCGAGCACGAGATCGTTGTCGGGCTGACGGCCCACGGTGAGCTCGTCGTCGTCCTTGAGCGGCGGCACGGTGGCCACCACCAGATCGTCGAACTGGAAGAGCAGGCCGAGCGCACCCGCCGACACCTTCTCGGGCGCGACCATCTTCGTCTCGCGGACGTTGACCGGGAGCGACCCCATCATTTCGGTGCGCGGAGTGGAGAACGCCTTGTCGGGCGGCTGTTGAATCAAGACGAAGGGGCCCAGCTGCTTGCGGAGCTGTTCAGGCGAAAGCTTGGCCGAGAGGGCCCGGAGTTCTTTGACGGACAACACGGGATACAGGGTAGACCCGACAGCCGCCGGGCGCTATTTTGCGCGGCTTTCGCAAGGAGTTCGCGATGAGCGACGAACGGTTTCCGACTACGCAATCTGGCCTGAAGAAAATGCAGGAGGAGCTCAAGCACCTCCAGTCGGTGGAGCGCCCGAAGATCTCAGCCGAGATCGAGGTGGCGCGTGCCCACGGCGACCTGCGTGAAAACGCCGAGTACCACGCGGCCAAGGAGAAGCAGGGTCACATCGAAGGCCGCATCATGAACCTCAACGGGTGGATCGCCCGCGCCGAGGTCATCGATGTCGCGTCGTTCAAGGGCCAGAAGAAGGTGCTCTTCGGGGCGTCGGTCGAGCTGCTCGACTGCGAGACCGAGAAGAAGGTCAACTACCGCATCGTCGGCGAGTTCGAGGCCGATCTGAAGAAGCGGTGGATCTCGATCAACTCGCCGGTGGCGCGCGGGCTCATCGGTAAGTCGGTCGGTGACATCGCGACCATCAACAGCCCCGGCGGCAACCGCGAGTACGAAGTGCTCTCCGTCGCGTTCGAGGATGTCGCCTAACCTCGGTCCACTCGAAGTTCTTCTGAAGCCGCTTCAGTTCGCGCTCGGCTCGGCGAACCTGGCGGCGGTGAAGGGCCTGCGGAGCAACCTGAGCAATGCCATCGAGCGCTCCCGGGGGCTCGTCGACGCGCGGGTGACGGAGGCGCTCGCCGCGGAGCTCGAGAAGATCGACGGCAATGACGAGACCGCGCGGCGCGCGTCGATTTCGCGCGTGCTGGTGATCGTGCGCGGCGGGGTCGCGGCTCCGGCGTCTTCGTCGGGTGCGCCGGTGCGACGCGAGGTTGCGCAACCCGTCGCCCGACGTGCGCAGAGCGCCGGCACGGAGCCCGTCGGCGAGCCGCGGCCGGTGCGCGCGAGCCGACCCGCGGCTCCGCCGAAAGAACCGAAGAAGCCGGCCGCGAAGAAACGGAAGGCCGCGAACGCAGAAGAAGAGAGCCCCGCGAGAATTCTGAGCATCGCTCCCGGGGCCGGGCCGCTCGCGACGTTGCTCAAAGACGCGAAGCTGGTGCGCAACCCCCGCCTCACGGGAACCCTCAACAAGAAGGGCATCGTTCGCGTCGGTGATGTGCTGTTTCTGCTCCCGCGCGTCTACGAAGACCGGCGCACGCTCAAGAAGATCGCGCAGCTCAGGAGCGGGGAGCGCGCCACGTTCATCGCCACCGTTCGCCGCGCCGAAGAATCATTCGGGCGAGGGCGGCGGCAGTTTCGCGCGGTGCTGGCCGACGCGACCGGTTCGATCGCCGCGGTCTTTTTTCAAACCGGCCCGTGGCTCAAGGCCCGTTTCCCCGAGGGCAAACAGCTCGTCGCTTCAGGTGAAGTGCGCGCGACGAACTTCGGTTGGGAAATTCCGCATCCTGAGATCGAGCCGGCTGATGACGTCGAGACTTCGCCGATTCACTTCAATCGAATCGTGCCGGTGTACCCGGGCTTCGAGCGCCACGAGCAGCGGCAGGTGCGCGAGCTCGCGTACAAGGTCGCGAGCAGGTTCGCCGCGACCATCGACGAACCGTTGCCGCCTCCGCTCCGTGAAAAACTCGGGCTGATGGGCCTCGGGGAGGCGCTGGAGTTCATCCATTTCCCTCCGGCTGACGCGCCCATCGATGCGCTCGATCTGCACGTCTCTGACGCGCACCAGCGGCTCGCGTTCGACGAACTGTTCTTCCTGCAGCTCGGCATGGCGCTGCGGAGGCAGGGCGTGAAGGTGCAGCCGGGGTTCGCCTTCGACACGAAGCCCGAGTTCGTCGAGCGCGCGAAGGCGTTGCTGCCGTTCACGCTCACCGGCGCGCAGGACCGCGTGGTGACGCAGCTCACGCGCGACATGGCGCGGCCGGAGCCGATGAACCGCCTCGTTCAAGGTGACGTGGGCAGCGGCAAGACCGCGGTCGCGATGATCGCCGCGGCGCTCGCGGTGCAGAACGGCTTCCAGGTCGCGGTGATGGCTCCGACGGAGATTCTCGCTGAGCAGCATCACCGCACGTTCACGCGCTTGCTCGCCCCGCTCGGCGTTCAGGTCGCGTTCATCACCGGCAGCGGCACCGCGACCGAGAAGCGCCGCCAGCGTGAATGGCTCGCCACCGGCCGCGTGCAGGTCGCGGTCGGGACGCACGCGCTGATTCAAGAATCTGTCGGGTTTTCAAAACTCGGCCTCGTCGTCATCGACGAACAGCACCGCTTCGGCGTCATTCAACGCCAGATGCTGATGGACAAGGGCACCCGCCCCGACGTCGTGGTGATGACGGCAACTCCGATTCCACGAACGCTCGCGATGACGCTCTACGGAGATCTCGACGTGTCGGTGATCGACGAACTCCCGCCGGGCCGTACGCCGATTGAAACGAAGGTCTTCACCGAGAAGGCGCGCGGCCGCGCGTACAAGCTGGTGCGCGAAGAACTCAAGAAGGGCCATCAG
>JBEHYH010000260.1:0-8948 GCA_048498275.1 Myxococcota bacterium
CAGCCGTCGTCGCCCGCGGGTTCTTTGCCGGTGATGAAGTACCGGCGGCCGACTTCGTGCGCGACGGTGTTCATGTTGATGCCGCGCACCACCGCCATCACGTCGTAGTGATTGCGCATGTTGCCGATGGCGGGGCCGAACTCGATGTTGCTGCCCGCGGGCTTGATGATGCCGCGGTCGGCCGCGGTGATGTTCGTGGTCGCCGCGTAGTCGGGGAAGATGCGCGTCTCGTTCACGCGCTCGGGCGTGAAGACCGCCGGGTCGCGCGGGTCGATGGACAGCAGCACGTCCCACCCGCCGGAGAAGTACACGAACACGAAGCAGTGGTCGGCCGGGGGCAGGCCCGCCATCTGCTGAGCGAAGGCGCGCAACGGCAGCACGCCCATGATGCTCGAACCCGCGAAAGCGGCACCGGCGCGGAGCAGCGAGCGGCGGGAGAAGTCAGGAGTCTTCTTCATGGTTCTCTCGCTCTCTTCAGTAGGTGATGAAACGCTGGTCGGTCATCATCGCGACGCAGACCGGAGCCCAGGCTTGCGCCGGCTTGTTGATGGCCTTCGCGCGCGTGGCGAAGGTCTTGAAGCTCGCCGTCCACTGCGCGAGCTCCGATTCGGTGAGCTGCGAGCCCCAGAAGCGGAGCGCGAGCGTCTTCAGGTTCGCCTGAATCTCCGCGTCGCTCACCGTGGTGAAGTCGGGGTTGGTGCCGGTGATGCTGAGCTCCGGCGAGAGCACGCGGTCGCTCGCCGCGGTCACCGAGAGGTCGGCGGTCGCCGTCGCGAGGCAGACCTTGCGCGCGCCGTCTTCGAGGAACTTGGCGAACACCAGGTTGGCCTCGGTGCTGTCTGAAACGACGAGCGCGTAGTCGGCCTTGCCGAGCGACGACGCGAGGTCCTGCAGATCGGTCCACTGGCGGCCGGTGGTGGTGATGATGCTCTGGTCGAGCTGCGAGACCGAGATGCGCCGCGGCGCGCGGCCGGCGTGGCAACCGTTCATTTCCGGGTCGGGCAGCGGGTTCACCGGAGGGTGATTGGTCGGCAGATCGACGGGCTTCACCGATGCGTTCGGAGAAGCGGTCACGTTGTCAGATTTGGTGCAGCTCGCCGCTGACAACACGAGCGCCGCGAAGAGAACGTTCTTCATCAGTCGACCCTCCAGTACGCGTCGGTGGCGACGATGCGCACCATCAGCTTTCTCAAGTTGTGGTTGTTCTGCGCGAAGTCGTCGACCAGCGGCTGCAGGTAGATGGCCGCTTCTTCATCGGTCATCGGGCGGCCGAGGAGCTGGTTCCACATGTTCTGGACCGTGCACTTCTCGAGCTCGCCGGTCTGCATCATCTTCTCGACGAGCGCGCGCGGGCCGCCGGTGATGTTCGGCTCTTCATCGGGCGTGCGGTACAGGTACGTCTTCAACAGACCGAGCGAAGAAGCGCCGTCGCCGTCGTAGGCCTGCATCACGTAGTTGGCGCATTCACCGTCGCAGCTCACGTTGTTCGCGAGCGCGCAGTCGCGGCACTTCGCCGAGACCTTGGGGAACTCCATCGGGTCGAGGTACTGCGCGCTGCGTTCACCGAAGCGGCCCCAGTGCGCGCCGACAGGCTCGATGGTGGCGTGGCAGCCCTTGCAGCCGCAGCGCTTGGCGAGGTTGTTCTCGCGGTTGCACGAATCTTCAGGCGCGGGCACCGCCGCGTTCGCGGGCGGCACGAACGACTTGCAGAGGAATGATTGCCAGAACTGGCTGGTGCGCGAGCGGACGGTGGGGAAGCGGTAGAGCCACTCGGGCGTCGTCAGCACGCCCGACGCGTACTCGTCGCGCGTGTACTCGACCCACGTGTCGGTCTCGCCGATGGGCACGTTGGGCACGAGGTCGGCGCGAACCGGAGGCGTCGCCATCCACACGCGGGGTGACTGCGCGTTGCGGTACAACTGGCTCAGCGGGCCGTTCACGAAGCTGCGGCGCGTGGTGAGCATGCTGAAGTAGTTCTCATCGCGGCGCACGACCGAGTCGGCGATGCGCAGCGGCTCTTCGTTGACCGACAGCACGCGCGCCTTGAAGTTGGCGGCGCCTTCGCAGCGGCGAGAAGCGACGCCACAACCACAGGTGCGATCACCGGTGAGGCGCGTCTCGCACGACTGACCGGTCCACGGGTTGAAGTCGTTGGTCTGCGCTTCGATGGCGCCCATCTTCACTGGCGTGTTCGAGGCGGTATTGATCTCGTCCCAGTACGGCGCCTTCGCGTTGTTCACGTAGCCTTCACGCTGGATGCAGCCGTTCTGAATCGCGTAGTTGCCGGTGACTCCGCCGACGTTGACGAGGTCGAGGCCGCACTTGTCGAGGCGCGCGACGCCGCCCGACGGAGGCGCCGGGTTCACCCACGCCACCAGCTTGCCGTCGCCATCGAGCACTTCCTGCGTCAGCCCCTGCGTCACCAACGCGGAGTTCGGCGTGCAGTACACGTAGCTCATGCTGAAGCCGCCATCGGAGAGCGCGTTGCGGCGGCCGTCACAGAAGTAGAGGTACTTCGGGTCGAGCATCACCTTCAACGTGCCGCCATCAGACGCGCCGCCCGGCAGGTTGTACGAACCTCCGTTGATGGCGCCCGCGCAGCCTTCGCCCGCGCCGTTCGGAATCGTCAGCGTGTAGCAGGCGTAGTTGTCGGAGTCGTAGTCGACGGACACCGGCAGCGGCACGCCCTTGGCGTCACGGCACGTCTTCACCGCGGGCTCGAGGTGCGGATCTTCGACGCTGTCGTTGCAGGAGTCCTGCAGCACGAAGGTATTGCAGCCGACGCCGTTGTGGCCGCGCAGCGCGTTGGCCGGCACGCCGCGAATGTCGAGCGCCTTGCTGAACGTCGAATCGGGCGAGAGCAGCGTGTTGTTCTCGTCGTTGCTCACCGAGCTCGACACGTTCGAGCGGAGCAGCGCGCGGTGGTAGTCCTTCACGCGATCGTAGAAGGCGTCACGCTGCGTGAGCGCGACGATGTCTTCTTCGAGAATCGCGCCCTTCATCTGCACGAAGCGGTACTCCGCCATCGTCGGCGGGCGCCCGAGCAGGTCGAGGTAGATCTGCCGGAGCCGGCGCTCGAGCGAGACCTCTGACCGCGACAGGCACGCGGCTTCCTGCGCGAACGCAGCACTGCTCGCGAAGGCACAGATCAACACTGTGCTCGTGACGAGTTTGATTCGCATCAGCCACCTCTTTGCGCGGGAGAAGAGAAGTTCAGCGATGCTGGCAGGATTTCTCGTAGGAGATCAATCAAAGGAATCGGTAAGGAACGCCCGTAAGACACACCTTGGAGGTGACTGTATGGCCACGATGTCTCCGCTGGCGACCGACCGCCGGTTCTTCATTTTCAACGCGATTGTCTCTGCATTGGCGCTCGCGCTGCTCATCTGGTTGTTGCTGATTCACGGAGGAACTCCGAGCGCGGGCCTGAACCTTCGCTTCATGCCGGCGGTGAACGCGTGCCTCAATGCCTCGGCCGCGGTGCTGCTGATCGCCGGTTGGGTCGCGGTGAAGCGCGGCCGTTCAGACCTTCATCGGTACTTGATGGTGTCGGCGTTCGCGGCGTCGGCGCTCTTTCTCGTCGGCTATCTCGCGTACCACGCGGTTCACGGTGACACGAAGTTCGGCGGCGAAGGCGCGGTGCGCACCGTGTATCTCGTGCTGCTCGCGTCGCACGTGTTGCTGAGCATCGGCATCGTGCCGATGTCGCTCACCGCGTTCTATTTCGCCTGGAAGAAAGAGTTCACGCGTCACACGAAGGTCACGCGCATTCTCTGGCCGATCTGGCTCTACGTGTCGGTGACCGGCGTCGTGGTCTTCCTCATGCTGCGCCCCTATTACCCGGCATGATCCGCTATCTGCCCGAGCGCGGCCCGTCGGTTCTCGTCGGAGACGATGGGCTCATCGCGGCGGAAGCGACGGGTGAAGTTCAAGACGTTCGCCTGCCTGGGAAGTTGCTGGTGCCCGGCTTCGTCAACGCGCACTCGCACGCGTTTCAGCGGGTGCTGCGCGCGAGAACCGAATACCTGGCTCCGGGCCACGAGCGCGATGATTTCTGGAGCTGGCGTGAAGCGATGTATGCCGCCGCCGATTCGCTGACTCCGGAGCAGCTCTACGACGTCTCGAAGCAGTGCTTTCTCGAGATGGCGTTGAGCGGCGTGACCACGGTCGGTGAGTTTCACTACCTGCATCACCAGCCGGGCGGAGCGCCGTACGAAGAGCCACAACTGCTCGCGAAGCAGGTGATCGCCGCGGCGCGTGACGTCGGCTTGCGAATCGTTCTGCTGCGAGTGGGCTACGCGCGCGCGGGGTTCAACGTCGCGGCGAACCCGCGGCAGCGCCGGTTCATCGATGCAGATGTCGAGACGTTCTTGTCGCGCACCGCGGAGCTCGCGGCGCAGACGAAGCAGGATCCACTCGTGACTGTCGGGCTCGCTCCGCATTCGGTGCGCGCCGTGCCGTTGGATTGGTTGCGTGCGGTGGCTCGCGAATGGAAGTCGGGCCCGTTGCACATGCACGTCGCCGAACAGCCCGCGGAGCTGCGCGCCTGTGAAGCGGAATACGGAGTGACTCCGATTTCGTTGCTCGCGCGTGAAGGGTTGCTGTCGGAGCGCTTCACCGGCGTGCACGCGATTCATCTGTCTGCGGAAGAGATCGCCGAGCTCGGCCGCGCGCGCGCGAATGTCTGCGCGTGCCCCTCGACGGAACGGAATCTCGGTGACGGCATCGTTCGGGTCGATGAACTGCTCGCCGCGGGTGCGTCGATCTCGTTGGGCTCCGACAGTCACGCGCACATCGGCATGCTCGAAGAAGCGCAGATGATGGAAGGGCATCTCCGCCTGCTGCGGCTGCGGCGCAATGTGCTCAACGCGCCGGGCGGTGTGTGGCCGACGTTGCTGGAGTCACTGACGGCTTCCGGTTCGCGGAGCCTGGGGCTTGCTCCAGCTTCGCTGCTCCCGGGCGAACGCGCTGATTTCGTCACGCTCGATCTGAATCACCCGACGTTGCTTGGAGCGAATGACGCGCGGGTGTTGATGAGCGCTCCATCGGCGGCGGTGCGCGATGTGTTCGTCGCGGGTCGTCGCATCGTGAATGACGGTCAGCACGCGGCGCAGCGTGAAACTGCCGAGCGGTTCTCTCGGGTGATGGCGGCGGTGGTCTGAGCTGCGGTGAGGCGTCGCGCGCTGGCATCTCTGCACGACACCAGTCGCGCTCCTGATTCAGTCTGCGTGATGCACGACAGCAAGTAGCGGAGTCGCGTCGCTGAGCGGCACAGACGAAGTCGTTGTCGTTCTCGCTGAACGCCGGATTGTGCTCGAAGCTCGCGCTTGCCGTTCTATTGGTCGAACTCGAGCGCGGAAGCTGATGAACGCGCGAAAGAACAACGCCCTCGACACGCTGGAAAGCAACGCGAAAGAAAACCCACGAGCCGGGAGAAGTCGGGGACGGCGAGACATCATCGAGCGACTTCGACGGTCTCCTCGCGTCTCGATGCCGGACACGCAGAGCCACGAAAGTTCGCGTCATCAACGATGACGGGTTCAGAGACCCTTTCGCCCCGCCGCGTACTGAACGTGACTCGACGTTCGTCGCGCGTGAGCAGCGCACGTGGTCGGCTTGATGAAGTTCCCTTCGCGCTTCGAGCAAGCGCGAGTCGAGGTGATGTTCGCCTGTTGAGCCACCGCAGCCCATCGTGGCTGTGGGCGAAGGGGTCTCCGCGGCCGTCATCGTTGATGACGCGAGAAGTTCGCTTGCCTCATTGGGAGCGCACAGCGACGCTCCGCGCCGATTGGGAGGGAACATGCGGTCGGAATTGACGAAGAGAGTCGGACGCACGCGCCGGTTGACGGTGCTCGGGCAAGACCCGTCGGTGCTCGCTGATGACGGCAAGGCGCTCACGGTGCAGGTCGACGTGCCGATCGAAGCGCTCGCTCCCGGGCCGCGTGGGTCGCGGGTTCACGTCGTCGATTTCGATGCGTCGACGAACACCTTCTACAAACCGTTCGAGCTCGGTGAAGACGACGAGTTCGCCGATGAACGCGATCTCTCAGCGCTGGTGAGCAACCCGCATTTTCACGCGCAGAACGTCTGGGCGATCACCATGTCGACGCTCTCGCGTTTCGAAAACGCGCTCGGCCGTCGCGCGTCGTGGGCGGTGCCCGGTGGAGGAGCTTTTCCCGGCGCGGCTCCGGGTCACGGGCACATCCTCAAGGTCGCGCCGCACGCGTTCGCCGAGGCCAACGCCTACTACTCGCGCCGCGATGAAGGGCTGTTGTTCGGCTACTTCCCCGGGCGAGATCGCAAGCCGGTCTTCACCTGTCTCTCGCATGACGTGGTGGTGCACGAGACCACGCACGCGCTCGTCGATGGTCTTCGCCCGCACTTCTCGGAGCCCTCGTCGGTCGATCAAGCCGCGTTTCACGAAGGCTTCGCCGACGTCGTCGCGTTGCTCAGCGTCTTCCGTCACGAAGAGGTGATCAGCACCGCGCTCAAGGCGAAAGGTCATCACATCAAGCGCAAGGAGCTCACCGTCGATGCGCTCGCCGCGTCGGCGTTGATGGGGCTCGCTGATCAGCTCGGCCACGAAATGCCCGGAGTGCGCGGCGATGCATTGCGCCGCTCCGTCGAACTCAAACCCGAAGACGTGAACGAGGCCGAGTACCGCGAAGAACCGCACAAACGCGGCGAGGTGCTCGTCGCTGCGGTGATGCGCGCGTTCCTCGAGGTGTGGGCTCGCCGCTTGAAACCGCTGATCAGCGAGCGCGCCGAGGTCGATCGCGGGCGCGTCATCGAAGAAGGCGCTGATGCCGCGAGTCATCTGCTCAGCATGGTGATCCGCGCGCTCGACTACACGCCGCCGGTCGACGTGCAGTTCTCCGATTTTCTCTCGGCGCTGCTCACCGTCGACTCGGAGCTGTACCCGGACGATCGCCGCTACGGCTACCGCGACGCGATTCGCCAATCGTGCGCCGCGTATGGCATTCGCCCGGTGAAAACGCAGAGCGACGGCATCTGGGATCCACCTCCGCAGGCCGCGAAGATCTCGCTCGCGCGAAATCACTTCGAATCGCTCAAGCACGACGCCGACGAGGCGTTCGCGTTCGTCTGGGAAAATCAGAAACAGCTCAAGCTCCACCCCGAGGCGTACACGTGGGTTTCATCGGTGCGCCCCGTCACGCGCGTCGACGTCGATGGCTTCACGCTCCGCGAAACCGTCGCTGAATACGTGCAGTCGCTGAGTCTCCGCGCGCGCGAGTTGCGCGCATTCGGCCTCAAGGCTCCGAAGGGCATGCCGGGCGACACGCGCGTTCGGCTCAACGGCGGCGGTGTTCTCGTGTTCGATGAATTCGGCCGCCTCAAGTTCCACGTCGGCAGCGGCGTGCGCAGCAAGAAACAATCAGACCGGCTGCAGACGCTCTGGGAGACCGGGTACTACAGCGAGCGGCGGCAATTGCAGCCCGCGCGCCGGTTCGCGCAGATGCATCTCGAACGCGCGTTGCCTCCGCGCCGCTTCGTCGGGGAGGGCTGGTGATGGCCGCGCCTGTTTCTCTTTCGATTCGCACGTACCAGGTCGGGTTCGGCGATTGTTTTCTGCTCTCGTTTCTCTACGCCGACGGCCACGAAGCGCATGTGCTCGTCGACTTCGGCAGCACCGGTTTGCCGAAGGCCGCGACGAGCAAACACATGCTCGAGGTCGCGAACGACATCCGTGCGCGCACCGGCGGGCAGCTCGAGGTCGTGGTCGCCACGCATCGGCACAAAGATCACATCAGCGGGTTCGCGACCTCGGCCGACGGCAAGGGCACCGGCGACATCATCGCGTCGCTCAAGCCGCGCGCGGTGATCCAGCCGTGGACTGAAGACCCCGGCGCCAAACGCGACGCGAAGACCGCGACGAAGAAGGTGCTCTCGCTGACAGACCGGCGCGCGCTGCATCTCGCGGCGCTCGACGAAATGGGTGAGGTCGCGGGAGCGGCGGCGAAGGTGAATGACCGCATGCGGCTCGCGCTCGGGTTCGAGACGGCCGACAAGCTCAAGTTCATCGCCGACGACAACATCCCCAATGCGTCGGCGGTGAAGAACCTGCGCGAGATGGGCGCGAAGGGCACCGCGTATTACGTGAACGCGGGCTCGAAGCTCGACCTCTCCGCGCTGCTGCCGGGCGTCACCGTCAACGTGCTCGGCCCGCCAGACCTCGAGCAGACCGATTCGATCCTCAAGCAGCGTTCGTCTGACGCGAGTGAGTTCTGGCACTTCTGGCGGAAGAGCGCGGCCGCGGGCAACGCGTCGGTCGTCACACGTTCGGGCGGCGAGGCGCTCTTCGAGCGCAGGTACGTCTGGCACGAGAAAGACAAACCGCCCTCTGCGCGCTGGTTTTCTCAGCGCATCACCGAGGCGCACGGCGGCTCGCTGATGGAGCTGGTGCGCATCCTCGACACGGCGATGAACAACACCAGCGTGATCCTGTTGTTCGAGGTCGGAGGGAAGAAGCTGCTCTTCCCCGGCGATGCGCAGCTCGAGAACTGGTCGTACGCGGTGACGATGCCCGGCGTCGCGAAGCTGCTCGAAGACGTCGACGTCTACAAAGTCGGTCACCACGGCAGCTTGAACGCCACGCCGAAGCAGTTGCTGTGGAGCAGGTTCAAGAAGACGCGCTCGAAGTCGGGCGTGCCGTTGCAGTCGTTGCTCTCCACGATGCACGGCAAACATGGCGACGACGATCGCGGAACCGAGGTGCCGCGTTCGAAGCTCGTCGACGCGCTGAAGAAGGAAACGGAGCTCCTCGACACCGAGAACTTCAAGGGCCTGTTTCAAGACACGGTCATCACCTTCGCGGCCAGCCCGAAGAAGCCGGCGAAGGGCGCGGCGAAGGTGAAGACCGTCGAAGATCCGCTCCGGCGGGTCGCGCGCGCGACGACGAAGGTGCAGCGCACGGTGAAGCGACTCGA
>JBEHYH010000261.1:0-8942 GCA_048498275.1 Myxococcota bacterium
GTGTTGCGCTCGAACTCGATGTCGACGTTCTCCGCGAAGGCCGAGGTGCTGGCGAACTTGTCGATCATCACCGAGTGGTCGATGACGAGATCGAGCGGGCACAGCGGGTTCACCTTCTGCGGGTCGCCGCCCATGCCGGCGAGCGCTTCACGCATCACCGCGAGGTCGACCACCACGGGCACGCCCGTGAAGTCCTGCAGCAGCACGCGCGCGGGCGTGAACGAGATCTCGGTGTCGGGCTCCTTCTTCGGGTCCCAATTGACGATGGCGTCGATGTGCTCCTTCTTCACCACGCGGCCGTCTTCGAAGCGGAGCAGGTTCTCGAGCAGCACCTTCAGCGAGAAGGGCAGCTTGTCCACCTGGGGGAACTGGGCCTTCAGGGTTTTCAGCGAAAAGATGTCGTAGGGAACGCCGCCGACCGGCAGCTTGCTTCGGGTCTTGAAGGAGTCGATTTGCGCCATGGCGAAGAGCGTTATTCGCCTAAGGCAACCCATTCGCAACGGTTTTAGAGTTCCATGTCTTCGCGCTCCGCTTCAGCGCGGCGCGGGCAGAAGTGACCCTTGCTGGGGAAGAAGTCTTTGACGTGGTCGAGCGTGAGCCGGGCCTCGTCGTAGTGCTGGAGATTGAACGCCGAGCGCGCCTTGCGGAGCAGCTCCCGGCACGTGCGATCAAGTTCTCGCTTCGATTCCTTCATCTTGTCGCGCGCGAGCGCGTAGGTGGCCGGCCGCTGACTCTCGGGGATGCTCTCCAGCATCAGCCAGCCTTCGCGGTACGCGTGGTACGCGTCCCACCGGTTCGACGCGCCGATGTCGCGCTGGGTCCACTCGGTATCGGCGCGTTTGATCTGCTCGTCGGCCTTGATCTTGAGCGAATCAGCGTCGCCTTCCGGCAGCACCGCGGTCTCGAGCCACAGGTTCCAGATGCGCCAGGTGTTGTTCTCCGGCGGGTTCTTCACGTTGTCGAAGGTGACGGTGTTGATCTCACCGCGATGCACGATCTTCGCGGGGATGATGCGTTCCAGATCGGCCTCGTCTGAATCGAGCGTGTCGGGGGGCACCCACCCGATGTCGACGCCGTTCGCGGAGATGCTCACCTCGTCGCCTGAATTGATGTCCTTCGCCTGGAAGTGGACGATCACCACCAGCTCGACCGGCGACTTCACTTCGAAGTCGAAGGTCTTCTCGTCGGGCCGCTCGTACATCACGCCTTCGCCGAGCCCGAACGAGTACGGAATGGTGCCGTCGAGCGTGAGCGCCTCGGGCTCCTTGGGCTTCTTCGGCCCATCGTCGGGGATGACGAGGAAGATGAGGCCCGCGAGCAGGGCGATGCCGAGCACCGAGGCGACGGCGATGACGGCGCCGCGTTTCGCCTTGTCGGCCTCGGCCCACCACAACTTCGCGCGGCCGAGCGGGCCTTCACGCACGTAGCGCGCGCGTTCGGCCGCAGACAACGCCGCGGCGGCCGGGCGAGAACCGGAGCTCCGCACCACGCCTCGCGGCGCCGACGGTTGCGGCTTGAGCCCCGACGGCCGTGAGCCCCGCGACGCGCCGCCGATCGACGGGCGCGGGCCCTTGAGCGTCGGCATCATCTGCGTGCCGCGCTTGCCCATCTCGGCCACTTCATCGCGCGACGCGTTCTTGTTGAGCCCGACCACGCCCTTGTTGCGCGACTTCTTGAGCTCGGCGACCGACACCACGCGGGTGTGCGCGCCACCTTCGACCGCGTTGGGCTCGGTGTCAGACGGCTCCAGCTCGACGGGCTTGAAGTTGAAGAGCACCGGGCCCAGCGAGATCGCGTCGCCGCTCTTGAGCGTCTGCCGGCCTGAAATCAGCTCGCCGTTGACCCGCGTGCCGTTCGAAGAACCGAGGTCTTCGATGAAGAAGCCCGCCGCTTCTTCGGAGATCTGCGCGTGTTTTCGCGACACGCCGTTCTCATAGAGAATGACGTCGCACTCATTGGTGCGGCCGATGAGAACCGATGCCTGGTCGAACTCGAATTCCCGGCCCGCTTCTTTGCCCTCGGCGATGACGAGCTGAAAACCCATGCGTTCAGGGCGACTGTAGTGATGCGCGTGCGGCATCGGCAACCGCGCTTTTTGCCCATTCGGGTTCGAGCACCGTCGCGCCACCGCCAAACGACAGCACCCAACGCGCCAGCCACGCGCTCGAATCGCCGGGGACGGTGACGATCAAGCTGCCGTCGGGCTGCCGTTGCGCACTGTCACCGAAACGTTCCTTCTGCCAGGTGGCGAGGCGCGGTTCGAAGCGCACCCGCACCGTCTGCTCGGCGGTGCTGAAGCCTGAACGCGGCGGCTCCGTGGGTTCGAACTGCGTGGAGGTGACGGTGAGCGCGTCGAGCCGGTCGACGCGGAAGAGCCGAGGCCCGTTGCGCGTCAGACAGAACGCCGAGAGGTACCACTGGCCGCGATGGCTGAAGAGCTCCAGCGGGCGCACGCGGCGGTGTTCGGCGCCTCCGTGGCTGAGCGCGCGGTAGTCGAACTCGAGCTCGAGGCGTTCACTCACCGCGCGGGTGAGGCTGCCGATGGTGTCGGGCGCGCTCGAGGCGATGTCGAGTTGGCGCGTGAGGCTCGCGTAGCGTTCGGCCGCCTGCTTCGGGAGCACCTGCTCGAGGCGCCGCAGCGCGTGCGCGAGCGCGCCCCCTTCGGCGGGTTTGAGCAGCGCCGCGGCGGCGGCGAGCGCGACACCTTCTGCAGCGGTGAGTCGCGGAGGCGCGCTCAGACGCTGGTCGAGTTCGATGAAGACCTCGTCGTCTTCCACATACACGTCGATGTAGTCGCCGGGGTCGAACGGCGGCCGGCCGACCATGGTGAGCAGATCGAGCTCTTCGAGCAGCTCCGCGCGGGTGATGCCGGCGGCGCGCGCCACCTCGTCGACCTTCTGGCCCTGGTTGCGCGAGATGTACGGCACGAGAAAGAGGAGGCGGCGGAGCCGTTCGTGCGCCTGCGTGCGGGTACCTTCGGTCATGACTTCACCTCGTGCGCGGTCAGCACCTGTCGCGCGAGCTCATGGGCGAGGTCGACTGCTCTGGCAGGAGCGATGATGCGCGCCTGCGCTCCCAGCGAGAGCACATAGGTGACGAGCCCGTCGAGATCGCTGGCGCTGATGAACACGCGCGCGTCATCGGCGTTCCTCGTCGCGCCGGTGCCGAAGAGCTGACTGGCCAGCGGCGCGAGATCTCCACGGAGCGAGACCTCGACGTCGATGGGCGCGTGAAAGTGGTGCTGCCACGGCCACGTCGCGACCCACGCATCGACGCGGAAGTCTGCCGGCACCTCGAAGTCGGGCACGCGCGGGCTCTTCGTGTTCGGCGCCAGCCGCTGAATGCGATGCACATGGAACGTGCGGACCGACTGACGCAGATGACACCAGCCGACGAGGTTCCAGACTCCGCGGCGCAGCGCGAGCCCGTACGGGTTCACCTTGCGCGTCGTGCCCTGACCACGGTGCGGTGAGAAGTAGTCGAGCTCGACGGTCTTGCGCGCGCCGATCGCGTCCCACAAGACGTCGAGGCGGCCCGCGAACTGGGAGGTGTCGCCGAGGTCGAGCCGCACCGCCGGCGCCGGCAGGGGGCCATCGGAGAAGAAGCCGACTTTTCGCAGCGCGTGCGCGAGGTCCTGCCGGCCGGGGAAGGCACCCGACGCGAGCACCGCGGAGCCTGCCGCGTAGAGCACCGCGAGCTCGTCGGCCGAGAGCCCGAGCTCCGGCAGGTAATAGGCCTCCTTGTCCATCACGTAGCCCGCGGGCTGTTCGTCTTTCTGCTGCACGAAGGTGAGCGGCACGCCGAGGTCGAGGAGCTCCTGTTTGTCGCGCTCCCATTTGCGCTGCGAGTTCTCACGCGCGCCGCCGTATTCCTCGGGGAACGCGTCGCGCAGCTCGTCGAGGCTGATGGGTTCGCTCGCGTCGAGAAAGAGGGCGACGATGTCGAGCAGGCGTTCGGTGCGGTCCACGACGCGCGATTTACCTCGAAGCCGACGCCCCCTCTCCCGATTTCGGGAGAGGGTCGGGGTGAGGCCGAAAGCCGTGAGAAGGGCGAGCGTTCAACGCATACATCGTGCTCGGAGGCGAACAGGCCCTGACTTTCGAGCAAACGGGTTCAGACGCAGCCGAACTGTTTTTACGTACGCGGGAGCTCCCGCCCCTCGTCGTCCGCTACCGCCCGTGGCTTCGATGCGACCGCTCGTGCCTTCAACGACGACACGGAGGCATCGCGCTTCGTTTACTTCTCGGGAGTCGTCGTTTCTTCAGGCTTCTCTTCAGCGGGCGCGACCACGGGCTTCTTCTTCAAGAGCTTGTCGAGCGCGGAGTTCATCATGAACGCGAGCAACTGCCGGTTCATCTCCGCCTCCGCGTCCTTGTCGGTGCTCATGAACGCAACCTACGCGGGCTTGATGCCCACGCGCGAGATGCCCTCGACGAGCCGGTCGAGGTCGCTCTCGTCATTGAACACGTGCGTCGAGATGCGCACGCCACCTCCGCGCGGAGTCGTCGCTACGTTCGCTTCACGCAGCAACGCGCGCACCGCATCGAGCGGCGCTCCCTGCACGGGCACCACACAGATGCCCGAGAGAAACGAGGGATCGTCGGGGATCGTCGGCTTGAAACCCATCGAACGCAGCCGCGAACGCAACGCGAGCTGCAGCGTGATGTTGTGCGCGAGCGTGTTCGCGACGCCGACCGCTTCATGCAACGCGAGCGCGGCGTCGAGCGCGTAAAGCCCGGTCCACGCACCGGCTCCCGCTTCGAGCGCGGAGGCTTCACGGCGGAACTGCGTGCCTTCAGCGGTGAACGCGAGGGCCGAATCGTCACTGCGCTTCGCGTGAACCCACGGCTCGAACTGCTCTTCGGGTTTGACCGACAACCAGCCGCCGAATGGCAGGCGCACGTCATCGAGCCACTTCTTCGCGATGAACAATGAACCGGTACCGAACCCCGCCATCAGCCACTTGTGACTCGTGCCCGCGACGAAGTCGGCCTCGAGCGCCCGCACGTCGATCGGCACGTGCCCCAGCCCCTGCGCGACGTTGATGATGAACGCGAGCCCGCGGCTCCTGCACAACGCCGACACCGCGCTCAGGTCGATGCGGAAGCCGCTCGCGTATTGCACCGCCGAAACCGCGATGGCTCCGGTGCGCGGAGTCAGCGCCGCCGAGAGGTCCTCGAGCGCGTACGTGCCGTCGGCCCGCGCCTTCACCGCGCGCAACTTCAACCCGTCGTAGAGCATCGGCAGCGTCGTGCTGGGGAACTCCGCGTCGAGCGTCAGCACCTCTTCGATGCCTCGCTGCTTCAACATCTGCGCGATGACGTGAAACCCGAAGCTCGTGCTCTGCGTGAACGCGATTTCTTCTGGAGCCGCGTTGATGAACTTCGCGAACCGCGCGCGCACGTCATTCTTCAACTTCGCCCACGCCGGGTAGCGCATGTCGCCGCGCTCCATCGTCTCGCGCAGAAACCCCTCACACGCCGCGTACACCGATTTTGGAATGGGCGACGACGCGGCCGCGTTCAACCAGGCGGTCTCTTTGAGAATGGGAAACTCGGCTTCGCGAAGCTCCGCTGGAGTCATGCGCGCACCTTGTCAGCAATCGCGGCGGCCCTGAGCCGTTGTGTTGTCATGTTGTCATCGCGCCTCGTGTCTTTCTGTCCAACCCGGGAGGTTCTGGCCGTGCAACGCGCTGAATTCCCTCGCCGTCGGGGCTGGTCTTCAGGTTGCAACAGGTCGCCGGCATGAGCGCGCGCGTTCTGATCGTGAGTCTGTTGGCCCTCGCCGGTTGTGCCTCGCAGACCACCGCGACGCGGCCTCCCGAAGCGCTCTATCTGGCGGTCGAAGTGCGCGAGCACGGCGAGACCGTGGCGCGCCCGCATGTCGTCGGTTTCGAGGGCCGCGACATCAAGGTGCAGCACCCGAAATACCGGCTGCTGCTCTCGCCGAAAGAAGAAGGGCAGGGCTACGGCTTGAGCCTCGATCTCGAACTGCCGAGCGGTCATCGCCTCGGTCACGTCGGGCTGCTGCACGGTGAAGAGCGCCGCGTGACGCTCGACGATGGCGTGGAGCTCAAGGTGTTGCTGATGCGTGTCGATTCGCCCGAATTCCGCGCGTTGATCGAGCGCTCCCCGAAGGCGGGGCAGACAACCATCTGAAGCGATGGCAGCTTCCCCCGCATGACTCTGCGACTGGAGCGCACGCGCGCATCGAAGCAGTTCGACGGCCGGGTGTTCCGCAATCCATCAGGGCTCGGGCCCGGGCTGCAGGGCAACCCGTTGCCGTTGCTCGGTGAGTATTTCTTCGGTGGCAATCAGCGCACGCCGCCGCGCCCGCTGCCGTTGCTGCGCCCGAATGACGATTGGAACAAGCGCATCGACACCGGCTTGCGCGTGACGTGGCTGGGTCACAGCACGGTGTTGCTGGAGATGGATGGCTTCCGCGTGCTGACCGACCCGGTGTTCGGCGCCCGCGCTTCGCCGCTGCGCTTCGCGGGGCCGCTCCGGTTTCACCCGGTGCCTGCGGAGCTCAAGGAGCTGCCGCCGCTCGACGCGGTGCTGCTCTCGCATGATCACTACGACCACCTGTGCCGCGACACGATGCTGGAGCTGGCGGCGATGCAGAACATCCCCGTCGTCACCGCGCTCGGTGTCGGCGCGCGGCTCGAGAAGCTCGGCTTCGACCCGAAACGAATCCACGAGCTCGACTGGCACGAACACGTCGACATCAAAGGGCTGCGGTTCACCGCGACTCCGGCGCAGCATTTTTCGGGGCGCGGCGTGCACGATCGCAACCACACGCTCTGGGCCTCGTGGGTCGTGCAGAGTGACAAGCACAAGGTCTTCTTCTCGGGCGACACCGGCCTCACCGAGGAGTTCCGCGAGACCGGCAAGCGCTACGGCCCGTTCGATCTCGTGATGCTCGAGGTCGGCGCGTTCCACGAGAGCTGGAAGTCGATTCACCTCGGCCCCGAAAACGCGCTCAGCGTCTTCGAGATGCTCGGCGGAGGAACGTTGCTGCCGGTGCACTGGGGCACCTTCGCGCTCGCGCTCCACGCGTGGGACGACCCGGCCGAGACGCTGCTCAAGCTCGCCGAACCGAAGCACGCACGCGTCTTGACGCCCAGGCTGGGGCAGGTCTTCGAACCCACGCAGCTCGATGGCCCCACGCCCTGGTGGAGAGCGGTGTAAACAGCGCTCCATGCTCGAGACCGGCAAGAAGGCGCCCGCTTTTTCTCTGAAGAATCAAGACGGCAGCACGGTGAAGCTCGCTGACTACGCGGGCAAGAACGTCGTGCTGTATTTTTACCCGAAGGACGACACGCCGGGCTGCACCACCGAGGCGTGCGACTTCCGCGACCAGCACACCGCGCTCGAAAAAGCCGGAGCCGTGGTCATCGGCGTCTCGCCCGACGACGAGAAGCGCCACGCGAAGTTCGCCGGCAAACACGGCCTGCCGTTCACGCTGCTCGCCGACACCGAACACGCCGTCGCCGAGAAGTACGGCTCGTGGGGTGAGAAGAGCCTCTACGGCCGCAAGTTCATGGGCATCATCCGCTCCACGTTCCTCATCGGCAAAGACGGCAAGATCGCCAAGGTGTGGCCCAGGGTGAAGGTCGCCGGTCACGCTGACGAAGTGCTGGAAGCGGTGAAGGCGCTGAAGTGAAGTAGCCGCATGCACGTCGCGCTCGCGGTCGCTCTCACGGCGGTACTCGCAGCTCCCGAAGACATTTCGCCGCCGCCGCGCGGGCAATGGGTGGTCGACCAGACCGGCCGCCTGAACTCGAGCACCGTTGCGCAGTTGAACGACCTCGCGACCAACATCGAGGCGTCGCGCGCCGCGCAGCTCGGCATCGCGGTCATCGAGAGCACGAATGGCATGAAGCCGCGCGACTTCGGTACGCGGCTGTTCAATGCATGGGGCGTCGGCCATCACACGACGAACGACGGCGTGCTGATTCTGGTCGCCGTCGGTGACCGCAAGGCCGAGATCATTCTGGGCGACGGAGCGACCATCACCTCGTCGCAGACCGACATCGTGATGCGCGACAACATCGTCGCCAACATGAAGCGCGCGAACCTCGATGAAGCGGTGCTGTCGGCCTCGCGGGCCATCGCGTCGCTGGTCGGTGCGTCGACGCGTTCGCCGCACTCCGCTGACAACGCGGGCCTCGGGCCGAACAGCTACACCACGCCGGAAAATGATCAGCCGCAGCTCGACGAAGCGCTCGACGCGTACGTGCGCGGTGAGAAGCGCTTCCCCGAGCTGAGCCCGCGGAGCTGGGTGGTCGATGTCTCGGGCTCCGTCAACGCGTCGACCCGCGCGCAGTTGGACGTCGCGGCGAGTGACATCTACGCGGCCGATTCGGGGCGCATCTTCTTTCTGCTGATGAAGAGCACCGCGGGCCGGCCGGGCATCGATGAAGTGGTCGCGAAGTTCGTGACCCAGGCGGAGCCACTCTCGGGGCTGGCGATGGCGGTCATCGCGCGTGATGAAACGACGGGCGAGGCGCGCATCTGGTTGCCGTTGAGCCGCGTGCACACCGAGTGGGAACGTTCACAGGTTCGCAAGGCCGAAACCCTGCTCGCGCGGGGTGACTTCATGGCCGCGCGCGACTTCGCTCAGCAGGCGCTCACGCGCGGCATTCCCCCGCGCCCGATGAGCGATGTGTTGTCGCGAGGCGTCGATGAACACTCGACGGCGCTCTCGCTCTCCGGAGTCGGCGCGCTCGGGTTCGGCGGCCTCATGTTCCGCCGCTGGCGCCGCAATCGCCCGCGCGTCTGCACGGCGTGCAACGTGCCCATGCAGCGCCTCGATGAAGACGCCGACGACGCGCACCTCACCCCCGCGCAGCGCACCGAAGAGCAGGTGAAGTCGGTCGATTACGACGTGTGGCAATGCGGGCGCTGCGATGGCGTGCTGGTGATCGACTACTCGGCGAT
>JBEHYH010000262.1:0-8926 GCA_048498275.1 Myxococcota bacterium
CTGCGGCGCTGGGCCATTCGTTGGTGTCGATTACGCGGGTGGTGATCAGCGGGCGATCTCCGGCGACGACCGGGCGTTCGTAGTCGACGCTCCATTCGGCGAGCAGCAGGTGCTTGGCGGCGAGCCCGAGCAGCTCACGCAGGTCGACGCCCGCGGTGAACGACAGCGGGAACGAGGGAGGCGCCACGACTCCGGTGAAGCCGGAAGCGCGCGCGTACTCGGCGTCGAAGTAGGCCGGGTTGTAGTCACCCAGCGCTTCGGCGAACCGGCGAATCGCGCCCTTCTCGACTTCATTCAGCATGGGAGGCGTCGTTCGGCCCACGGCGTTGCGGTCGAGCATTGTTTTCTCAGGATCCTTTCAGCGAGCGGAAGGCAGTTCGAGAACGGTCAGCAAACCAGGCTGCGCGGCGGTGACCCGCGGCGCGGCGTTGACGACGAGATTGGCGGTGGCGCGATCACCCGACACCCCACCGGGGATGAACATCTTGATCGGCGGGTCGGCGTCCAACTCGATGGTGTCGCCGGGCTCGTCGGCGCCGGCGGCGATGGTGAGCTCGAGCCGCACGCGCTCCTGCCCTTCGGCGAGACCGACCGCGGTCTGATGAATGCCGGCCACGCGGCCCTTCTTCACGGTGAACGCGCCGCCGGTGATGTCTTCTTCGGCGAACACCGGCGTCAGCTCTTCTTCGAAGTCGTCGCAGTCGATGCCGAGGCCGAGCGCGCAGAGCGCCGCCGACTCGACCATGCCCACGTGACCGAGCGCGTCCTTGTCGACGAGCGCGAAGAACTCCTCTTCCGTCAGGCCCGCGCCGACCTTGCGCTGCAACGCTTCACGCCGCGCGCGCGCGTCGACCACGCGCGAGACCTTCGCGTGCGTGACGTTGCCGCAGACCTGACCCAGCGTCGCGGCGAGACGGTCCATCACGAAGCCGGGGTTCACGCCGGTGCCGAGCACCACCGTGCCGGCGCGCTGCGCGGCCTTGTCGATCTTCTCGGCGAGCGGCCCGTGATTGAACCAGGGGAAGGCGAGCTCTTCACACGTGCTGACCACGTGCATCGTGTGGGAGAGCGCTTCGAGCACCTGATCGGTGACCTGCGGCAGCTTGCTGCCCGTCGCGTGGAGCAGCACCACGCCTTTTCGACGGCCGACGGCCTGCGCGATCGTGCTGCTGATCTTCACCGCGCACGGCACCCCCACCACGTCACCCAGCTTTTTCCCCGTGAGCGACGGCGACTTGTCGACCGCGCCGATCAGCTCGAGCTCTTCATTGGCCAGCGCCGCGCGCGCGATCTCCTGACCGATGAAACCCAACCCCATCACCACCACCGGCACCGGGCCTTCATCACCGGTCGCCTTCTCTTTCGCGCGCGAAGCCATATGTCGAGAATGGTATGCGACCGCTTCAACCGGGCGAGAAGTTTTCCCTCCAACCCCGCGAAAACCGCATGTAGGCGATCGGCGCACCTGTGAACTGGTGGCCCTGAACCCTAAGTTCCGCGCCTCTTTATGCGTGAACGGTTCCTGGTGGTGGACGACGACCCGCAGATCACCGAGGCGTTGGGCAAGATCATCACGACGCTGGGTTTCGAGGTCATTACGCACTCAGACCCTGTCGAAGCGGTGAAGGAGACCGAGTTCGACGTCGTGCTCACGGACTTCATGATGCCGGGCATGTCGGGCGTGGAGATGCTGCGCTCGCTCCGGATGCGGAACAGCGATGCCGTGCGTCTGATGATCACCGCGGCCAACGACTTCAAGGTCGCGATGCAGGCGGTGAATGAGGGCGAAGTGTTCCGCCTCATCTCCAAACCGTGGACGCTGGCCGAGCTGCGCAACGCGGTCACGCAGGCGGTCGAGTATCTTCGCCTCAAGCGCGACCACCAGCGGCTGCAAGACGAAGTCGCGCTGCGCAACCTCGAGCTGCTCAAGCTCAACACCACGCTCGAGCAGCAGGTGACGGAGCGGACCTCCGGGCTGCTCGAAGGCATGATTCGCGCGCTCGACTACCGCGACACCGAGACGCAGTGGCATTCGTGGCGCGTGGCGCGCTGCACGCGGCGCATCGCCGAAGCGTACGGCATCACCGGCGACGAGCTCGTGCACATCGAGCAGGGAGCGCTGCTCCACGACATCGGGAAGATCGGCGTGCGCGACGCGATTCTGCTCAAGCCCGGCCCGCTCACGCCCGAAGAATGGGTCGAGATGAAGAAGCACCCGGAGCTCGGGTTCCGCATGCTGAAGAACATCTCGTACCTGCGCCCGGCGGCGGAGATCGTCTACCAGCACCAGGAGAAGTGGAACGGGCTGGGCTACCCGCGCGGCCTGAAGGGCGAAGAGATCACCATCGGCGCGCGCCTGTTCTGCATCGCCGACACGATGGACGCGATCGTCAGCGATCGCCCGTATCGAAAAGGCAGCCCGCTGGAGGTCGCGATCAAGGAGATCGGCCGGCTCGCCGGCACCCAGTTCGACCCGAAGGCCGTGGAGGTCTTCCTCTCGATCCCCTCGAGCGAGTGGATTCGGATTCGCGACGAAATCGCGTTGCTCGAGAGCAACGACAAGCACCCGCCGCAGCCCGCGGCGTAGAGGAGTTCCTCATGCTGCTGTCTCCTTCTCCGCGCGGCGCCGAGCTCGCCCGACGCGTCGGCGAGTTCATCGAAGCGAACATCATGCCGGCCGAGGCGGCGTACTTCGCCGAGCTGGCCGCCGCGCGCGCCGCGGGCACGCAGTGGAAGACGCTCCCGCGCATGCTGGAGCTGCAGAAGAAGGCGCGCGACGCCGGGTTGTGGAACCTGTTTCTGCCCGCGCATCATGGTGACGCGTACGCCGCCCGCTTCGGTACGCACGGTAGCGCGGGGCTTTCGAACGTCGACTACGCGCCGATCGCGGAGCTCACGGGTCGTTCGGTGATCGCGCCGCACGTCTTCAACTGCAACGCGCCTGATACGGGGAACGCGGAGGTGCTGCTGCGCTACGGCAGCGCCGAGCAACAGCGTCAGTGGTTGGAGCCGCTGTTGGAAGCGCGCATCCGCTCTGCGTTCTTGATGACCGAGCCCGCGGTGGCGTCATCGGACGCGACGAACATGCAGGCGACGGCGGTGGTCGATGGAGATGAGGTCGTCATCAACGGCACCAAGTGGTGGTCGACCGGCATCGGTCACGTCGACTGTGAGTTGCTCATCTTCATGGGGCTCACCGACGCGAACGCGAACCGGCACGCGCGGCATTCGATGGTGATCGTTCCCCGGAGCGCTCCCGGCGTCGAAGTGGTGCGCATGCTGCCGACGATGGGTTGGTACGACGAGCCGCACGGTCATGGCGAAGTGAAGCTGACCAACGTGCGCGTGCCGTTGAGCAACGTGATCGCGGGGCCGGGTCGCGCGTTTGAAATTGCGCAGGGCCGGTTGGGGCCAGGCCGCGTGCATCACTGCATGCGGTTGATCGGGCTCGCTGAACGTGCGCTCGAGTTGGCGTGCAAACGCGCCGTGTCGCGCACTGCATTTGGAAAGCCACTCGCGAATCTCGGAGGCAATCGCGAGAAGATCGCCGACGCGCGCATCGCCATCAATCAGGCGCGCCTGCTGGTGCTGCACGCGGCGTGGCTGCTCGACAGCGGCGACCTTTCAGCGGTCGGCGCGGTGAGCGAAATCAAGGTCGCGGTGCCGAACATGGCGCAACAGGTGATCGACTTCGCGATGCAGATCCACGGTGGCGCGGCGATGTCGGAAGACTTTCCGCTCTCGGCGGCGTGGCTTCAGGCGCGCGCGATTCGTCTCGCGGACGGGCCTGATGAAGTGCATCGTGGCATCGTGGCGCGCTTCGAGCTCGCGAAATACCGGAGCGAATGATGGACCGCGACGTTCGCAGCGAAGACGCGTTCGACGTCGCGGCGGTCTCAGAGTGGCTCCGCGCGAACGCTGAAGATGCGTCCGGGCTCGAGGGCGTGCCGAAAGTTCGTCAGTTCACCGGCGGCGTCTCGAATCTCACGTACCTGCTGAGCTACCCGGAGCGCGAAGTCATTCTCCGGCGGCCTCCGAAGGGCAGCAAGGCGAAGAGCGCGCACGACATGCGCCGTGAGTACGACGTGCAGCGGCTGTTGAAGCCCGCCTTCGACTACGTGCCGAAGATGATCGCGTTCTGTGACGACGAACACGTTCTGGGTTCTGACTTCTACGTGATGGAGCGGCTGAAGGGCCTCATCCTCCGGGCGAATCTGCCGAAGGGGATGACCCTGTCGCGTGACCAGGCGCGCGACCTGAGCCGCACTTCTTTCGACTGGTTCGTCGATCTGCACCGCGTCGACGTGAAAGCGACCGGGCTCGACAAGTTCAGCAAAGGTGACGGCTACGTCGGCCGTCAGGTGAGCGGCTGGTCTGATCGGTATCGAAGAGCGCGCACGAAGAACGTCGGTTCGTTCGAGAAGGTGATGCAGTGGCTCGCGGCGAATCAGCCCGCCGATCGCGGCGCGTGTTTCATTCACAACGACTACCGGCTCGACAATCTGGTGCTCGACGAAGCGAATCCGCTGCTGGTGCGCGGCGTGCTCGATTGGGAGATGGCGACCGTCGGCGACCCGTTGATGGATCTGGGTTCTGCCCTCGCCTACTGGATTGAAGCTGATGATTTTCTACCGCTGCGCATGTTCCGCCGGCAGCCGAGCAACGTGCCGGGGATGATGACGCGCGCTGAAATCGTCGCGCACTACGCGCAGCGGACCGGCAGGGCGATCACTCCGGAGCAGTGGCGGTTCTACGAAGTGTTCGGGCTCTTCCGCCTCGCGGTGATCGCCCAGCAGGTCTACTTCCGCTACTTCAACAAGCAGACGACGAACCCCGCGTTCAAACCGTTGCGCTGGGCGGTGATCATTCTCGAGCTGCGCTGCCGCTGGTTGATTCGATGAAAGCAGTGCTCTTCGACTACGGCGGAGTGCTGACGAGCTCGCTCCGCGACGCGACGATGAGGTGGATTGCACGCGAGAACATCGACCCGAAGCGCGCGCGTCAGGTGCTCGGCGAATGGCTGAAGACTTCAACGAGCCCTCTGGCGCAATTCGAACGTGGAGAGCTCGCGCAGGTGGCATTTGAAGAGGTGCTCGCTTCGCGGCTCGACGTGAACGCAGCTGGGTTGCTCGACCGGCTCTTCTCGAATCTCTCGCACGACGAAGCGATGTGGTCGCTCGCGGCAGAACTTCGCGCAAGCGGGCTCAAGGTCGCGATCGTCTCGAACAGTTGGGGCGACCGCTATCCACGCCGTCGACTCGAAGCAGCGTTCGACGCGGTGATCATTTCTGGTGACGTCGGCGTGCGGAAACCGTCGCGCGAAATCTACGAGCTCGCGGCGTCACGGCTCGGCGTGACTCCGGCCGACTGCATGTTCGTCGACGATCTCGAGCTCAACGTGAACGGTGCGATCGAAGCCGGCATGCGCGGAGTTCTTCACGTCGACGCCGCGAGCACGCGCGAGAAGATCAACGCGGCTCGATGACGCGTACATCGTCGATGCCGTCGCCTTCGAGCAGCCGGTCGATCACCTCCTGCCCGCTCGTGACTTCACCGAACGGCGTGTACCGGCTGTCGAGACGCGGCTGCGGCGAAGTGGTCACGAAGAACTGTGAACCGCCGGTGTCTCGGCCCGAAAGCGCCATGCCGACCGTGTAGCGCTTGTAGGTGCGGTGGTTGATCTCGCAGCGAATCGTGTAGCCGGGGCCGCCGTTGCCGTCACCGCGCGGGTCTCCGCCCTGGGCCACGAAGTCGGGCACCACGCGATGGAACGTCAGGTTGCGGAAGAAACCGCGCTTCGCGAGCGCCGCGATGTTCGCCGACGTGAGCGGCGCATCGTCGGTGTACAGCGAGATCTCGAAGAAGCCCTTCGCCGTCGACACCGACAACTTCGTGCCCCTCTGCAGCAACGGCAGGCGCGACAGGTTGCTCTCCGGGTATTCGACGTTCTGCGCGAACAACGGAGCGCCCTCGAGTTTCGTGATCGCATCGGCCGCCGCCGTGCGCACCGCGTGCTGTGGTGAACGCAGCCAGAGCCTCAAGTCAGGCACTGCTTCTTTGGCGTCGAGAATCGCGAGCGCATCGGCGACCTGGGCTGCGACATCGACAGATGACCCCGCTCGCTGCACGAGCTGACGAATCGCGGGGATCTGCGTCTTGTCGTCGAGATGCGCGAGTGACGACGCCGCGGCCGAGGCGAGGATCAGATCCTCCGAGCCGAGCAGCGAACGTAGCTTTTCGCGCGACGCGGGCGTGTCGAGGTTTCCCAGCAACTCCACCGCCGCGGTGTTCACGCGCGCATCACGCGCGTCGGCGTACGACAGCACCTGCGGCGCCAACTTCTCCGCGTCGGGGCGCGACTTCGAATCGATCAACGCCTGCAAACCCAACTGCGAACGCCGCGCTTCCTCGACGAGGCCGCCTCCACACGTCGTGGTCTCCGTCATCGAACCCGAGAGTCGATCGAGCGCGTACGCAAACCGGCAATCGAGGTTCGCGAGGTCGCGACGCGTGCGATCGTCGGGCGCTTTCACTCCCGCGAGTTGCGAGCGAAGCGCGGTGAGCAGCGCTTTTCCCTCCAGCGGCAGCTCCGATTGCGTGAGCGCGAGCAGTGGTTGGCCACCTGCCGCCACGTCACCACGCGCGAGCTGCTGCACACGGCCGTTCAAATCACCGAGCGCGCTGAGCGCCGCGCACGCCGTCGGCTTGCAGCGCAACGACGCCTTCGCGAGCGCACGCGCGGCCTCGACGGCGACGCGATAGTCGGCATCGTCGAGGTGATTGCGCAGCACCGTCACGTCCTCATCGTTGCCGATGTCGCCGAGCCCCTTCGCCGCCAGCGCGCGCACGTCTGGAGACGCGTCTTCCAACGCGGCCGACAACGCCGGGCGCGCGGCCACGTTCTTCGAAATCGTCAACGCGGAGACCGCTCCGAAACGCACTTCGTCTGGCTGCGCCGTCGCGGTGAGCGCGCTCAACGCGCCGAACGCACGCTCCGGGAGCGCCGCTTTCGAGAGCTGCGCGGTCCCCAGCGCCAACGAGGCCCGCGCCGCTTCGGGCGGAGTCGCGGCGAGTCGATCGACCAGGCGCTCCACCAGCGCCGGCGTCGCGACGCGGCCCATCGCCTCCAGAATGGCCTGGCGCGCCGCTGCATCGGTCTCCACGCCGTCGCGCTCGAGCAGGCCGTTCGTGAGTCGCGTCTTCGCGTCTTCCGGCAGCCGCACCCACGATTGCCCGAGCAGGCCGGCCGCGAACGCCGCCTCGAGACGAACGCGCGAATCGGAATCTGCGAGGCCCTGAACGATCACCCCGGCGCTCGAAGGTTCCTGCAGACGCCCGAGCGCGAGCATCGCGCGGCTGCGAACGGCCCCGTCATCGCTCGTGGTCGCGAGCTGCGCGAGGTTACCCGGGGCGCGGCGGTCTTCGAGCTCCGCGATCGTCGCGAGGTCCTTGACCGCTCCCGACTGAGAGGCACAGGCACCGAGCAACACCGCCAGCGAGACGACGAACGTGCGCATGAACGGCTCGTAGGAACCGGGTTCGAGGTTGTCGAGTGCAAAGCGCGGGAGAATCCGTACACTTCCGCGCGCCCATGCAGTGCCCCAATTGCGACACCGAAGTCGACGACTCCGCCTCGATCTGCCCGAACTGCGACACGGTGCTCGACGCCTCTTTCCTCGACGCGCCCGCGCCATCGAAGCCGAAGCGCCCGCCGTCGAAGCCCGCCGCAAAGCCGGTCGTGCGCAAGCCCGCCACGCGCGCCGGAGCGCCCGCCGTCAAGAAGCGCCCCGCCCCCGCGCCCAGACGCGAAGAAGAAGACACGCCGCCGCCGAAACCGAAGGAAGACTGGCGCGCTCAACTCTCCGAGGAGGACTGGAAGGAGAACGCCGGCCGCTCGCCGGAGAAGTTCGTCGTCGACAAGCAGATGGACGCGAACGAGTCGATGACGGAAGCGAAGCAGTACCTCTTCTCGCTCTCGATGGCCGACAAGCTCGCGCTCGGTGGCGCCGGGTTGCTCTGTGTCTCCACCTTCTTGCCCTGGGCCGAGACCGCGAAGGACGGCGACGTTCTCGGCATCTTCTCGTCGGGCGTGTTGGTGACGATCCTCTCCGCGCTCGCGATCGGCGGCATTCTCGTGCGCACGCGAAAGATGATGCCGACGATGAACCCGCTCTGGCCGTGGATCGCGCAGTTGGGCGCGGTGGGAATCAGCGGCCTCTGGTGTCTCGTCTACTTCCGCCTCGCGTGGGACCACACGCTCGTGCAGGGCGCGTGGGGCGCTGAGAAGATCTGGGCCTCGAAGCCCGCGTTCGGTCTGATTCTCGCGCTGCTCGCCGGCATCACCTCGGTCGTCGGCACCGTCTTCGGCCTGAAAGACATGGGCAAATGACGGCTCTGACGCGCTTGAGCGAAGCGTTGAACGGAGTCGTGCTGGGTCAACAGCGCGTGCTCGAAGATCTGCTCACGACGTTTCTCGCGGGCGGTCACGTATTGCTCGAGGGCGTGCCCGGTGTCGCCAAAACGCTCACGGCGCGCACCGTGGCGTCGGCGCTCGGCCTTCAATTCTCGCGCATTCAATTCACGCCCGACCTGATGCCGACCGACGTCATCGGCACGAGCGTGTTCCGCCCGAACGACGGCACGTTTCATCTGGTCAAGGGCCCGGTGTTCACCGAGGTGCTGGTGGCCGACGAGATCAACCGCACGCCTCCGAAGACGCAGGCCGCGCTGCTGGAGGCGATGGAAGAACGTCAGGTCACCATCGAAGGCCAGAGCCACGCCCTGCCCGCTCAGTTCTTCGTGGTGGCGACGCAGAACCCGATCGAGTACGAGGGCACGTACCCGCTGCCCGAAGCGCAGCTCGACCGCTTCCTGATGCGGGTGCGCGTCGGCTACCCCGATGAAGCCGCCGAGAAGTTGATGCTCG
>JBEHYH010000263.1:0-8916 GCA_048498275.1 Myxococcota bacterium
TTCACGCAGGGGCAGGTCGCGGGCATCGACGCGATCATCTCGCGCACCGGCTACACGGGCGAAGACGGGTTCGAGCTGTACATTGCTCCCGACAAGGCTGAAGCGCTGTGGAACGCGCTGCTGGAAAACGGCGCCGGTCCCGCGGGCCTCGGCGCGCGCGACTCGCTGCGCACCGAGATGAAGTACGCGCTCTACGGCAACGACATCGACGACGCGCACACGCCGTTGGAAGCCGGCCTCGGGTGGATCGTGAAGTTGGACAAGCCCGACTTCATCGGCAAGCAGGTGCTGGTCGAGCAGAAGGCCGCGGGCGTGCCGCGCAAGCTGGTCGGCTTCGAGCTCACCGAGCCCGGCATTCCCCGTCAGCATTACGCGATTCTCAAAGACGGCCGACAGGTCGGCGAAGTGACCAGCGGCACCATGGGCCCGTCGGTGAAGAAGGCCATCGGCATCGGCTACGTGCCGACCGAGCTCGCGGCTGAAGGCAGCACGTTCCACGTCGATATTCGCGGCCGCGGAGTTGCGGCGCGCGTGGTGAAAACCCCGTTTTACAAAAAGGGCTGAACGCACATGAGCAACTACCCGGCTGATCTCAAGTACACGAAGGACCATGAGTGGGCGAAGAAGAGCGGCTCCGCGGTTGTCGTCGGAGTCACCTGGCACGCGCAGGACGCGCTCGGCGCGATCGTTTACGTGGAACTGCCCAAGGTCGGTTCGACGGTGAAGGCCGGCGGTCAGTTCGGCGTCATCGAGAGCACCAAGGCCGTCTCGGAGCTGTTCTCGCCGCTGAGCGGCACGGTGACCAGGGTGAATGACGACGTCGCCGGCAACCCCGGCTCCGTGAACGACGACCCGTACAAGGCGTGGTTGATCGAGGTCGAGCCGAGCAACGCCGCCGAGTTCGACGGCCTGCTCGATCAAGCGACCTACGTGAAGTCGCTCGGCTGAAACGTCTCAGCGGAACCCGCGTCGCCGGCCCACACCGGCGAACTGCGGCTGCTGCATCGGCGGCGCCTCGAGGCCGAGCTGCCACCACATCGGCTCCCAGGGCGACATCTTGAGTCGCTTGTCGTTCTGGAGCGCCGACAACGCCTTCTTCAACTTCTCATCGCTCGGGTTGGCCTCGACGGCGCGCGCCAGCACCTTGAGCGCCTCGTCGTTCTGCTTGTTCTGCGTGAGGCACCACGCGTACGCCGCCCAGGTCAGGCCTTCCTTGTTGCCGTACTTCACGGCGGCTTCGAACGACTCCTTCATCGCCGCGAAGTCTTTCTTCTGGAAGTAGATGGCGCCCTGCATCGCCTTGGCGAAGTAGTTGCGCGCGCTCGACTTCTTGAACGCGGCGAGCGCTCCGTCGGCGTCTTTGAAGAGGTGCTTGATCATGCCGATCTGCCCGTAGATCTCGCCCTCGATGAGGAACTGCCAGCGGCCCAGCGGGAGCGACGCTTCGAGCATCTTGATCGCCTTGTCGCCGCGCGCCTGCTGGTCTTTCTTGTTCGGCGTCATCGCCGAGAGCTCGGCTTGAACGGCGGCGACCACCGCCTGCAACTGCGTGAAGCTCCGGCGGCCGAGCACCACGAAGACCGCGAGGAACACGATGGTGCCGGGGATGATGCCGGCGATGAGGCTGAAGCCGAGCGCCTTCACCAGCCCGACCACCAACAACCCAGCGCCGAGCGCAATCAACAGATTGATCATGACGGCGCGCGCCTTACGACTTTCTTGCGTTGCCGTCACGGTCAGCTTCTGTGTATGAGCCCGTCCGCTCAGAGAAGGCCCTCTGACGGAATTGGTAGACGTAGCGGACTCAAAATCCGCCGACCCCTAAAGTCGTCCCGGTTCGAGTCCGGGGAGGGCCACTCAGTAGCATCCGACGGAGACGTCTCGACACGTCCCGTCGATGCACTGCTCGACCGCATCACAGCCGTACCTCACGTCACACGCCTCGCCGGTTCGAGGCAACGCCGTGCATCGTGCCGTGTCTTCATCGCAGAAGGCCCGCGCGCCGCACGACGGCACGAAGGTATTGCAGGCGGCGCCGAGCGGCCGCGACAACGAGCACACGCCCTCGGCGCAGAATGAACCCAGACACTGCACGTCATCGCTGCACGCGGAGCCGACGCCGAGTTGCAGAAGGCAGGTGCTCTCGGCGCACAAAAGTCCGGTCAGACAGTCATCTTGATAGACGCAGGCGCCTCCGTACTCACTTCGCTCGATACAGATGGTGCCGTTACACGTGAAGCGGTCATCGCACGGAGTCGAGCCCGAACCGCAGGAGTCGCCGCGCTGCCCGCGTCTGACGCAGACTTTCTCCGAAAACGAACAGAACGCTCCGCGGCCGCACCACTCGATCTGTTGGCTGTCGTAGCTGCAGGTCTCGCCGACCGTGCGAAGCCCAGATGCTTCGGGCAACTGCCGACATGTCCCGCACGACGTCGCGGTCTCCCTCACGCAGTAGAGCCCGTTGGCGCACCCACCGCAGGGCTCGCCACTCCGGCGTTGGCCGACGAAAATCGCGCCGCACGTGCTTCGGGCTGCCATCGATTCGCCTGTCACCAGATTGCAGGCTTCGTCTTTGATCGTCGCGACGCACTGAAGAGCCGCGGCACCGTCGTACTTTACCTTCTTCGCATCGAAGGCGATCTGAGCGTCGAGGTAGCAGTCGTTGAGCGATTGGTACTGCCCGCAGTCGACCTCGGTTGAGACCGTGCCGCAGCGCTTCTCCTTCTCGCATTGGGCGCGCAGCAATTCGGTGCAGAAAGAATCGCGCGAAAGTTGCTGTGCGCAAGCTGAGAGGAACACCGCCGCCACGACCATCACGCGCATACGGCTCGACTAGTTGAGGAGGCACGGAGGCACAAGGTCGACGCCGTCGAAGAACTCATCGACGAGCAGCTTCCACGCCTGCTTGTTCTCCGGTGGGCCGCACTTGAAGCGCTTCTCGATCTTCTCGCCGTGCATCACCGCGCGATTCTCGAGGTAGTACCTCCGCGCGAGGTCGGCTGCGTATTCGCCGACGCCGTTTCCGGGCTGAAACGCGTAGTACGTGCCGCCCTTCACCTTGATCGAATCAGCCACGTACGGAGTCAGGCAGTCGACCTTCGTGCCGCATCTCTCGACGATCGAATTGAAGATCTTCGAGAGCGCCCGATACGACCAGTTGCGGTGCTCTTGATCGTTCAGGTGAAACACCTCGTGGAACATCGTGCTGCGCACTCCGGTTTCTGTCGTGAAGAGCGAGCCCGACACGTTGTACGCAACCATCCAGTCGATCGCGAAGGCGCTCGGAGTCCGCCGCTTCACCGATTCGAAGAAGCTCAAGTCCAGCGCGCGCCAGCGGTAGTTCGGCGCACCGCCCAGCTTCGCGAAGAACGCATCGAAGTCGAACAGCGCGTTCGCGGCCCATTGCAGATGCGTGCGGAGCGGGCCGATGGTGAGCCGCGGCTCGAGCTTCAGTTTCCCCCGGTAGCCGCCATCGAACGGCTGCGCCGGCAACTGCCCTGCGACGGTGCCGGTCTTCTCGTACAGCTCGATCGCCAACTTCGACGCCGCTGCGTCTTTCGCGTAACGCGCCCTCAGCAAACACACGATCTGCGCGTGTTCGTCTCCGCTGTCACACGCGGGCGGCGTCTCGGCTTTCAGAAACAGAATCGACTGCGCCAGCGCGCGCGGAATCTCGGGCACGCCCGCGTCTTGCGCGAGCACGAGGGCCAGCAGGGCGCCGATCACTGCGCATTCCTCCAGAAACGCCCGACGAAGAAGTGCAGCACCATCGCGAGCGAGCCGTTCACGATCAGCGCCTTGTGAATGTCGAAGTTCGACGCGACGGTGCCGGTGATGAGCGCGCCGAGCGAGAGCCCTCCGCGCATCGAGAGCATGAACAGACTCGCCGCCTGCCCGCGCCGGCCGCCTGACTCGAGCTGCAGGTACGAGTTCGCCTGCGTGTTCGAGAAGCTCATCGCGATTCCGCCGAGGGTCATCAGAACAGGCACGCTCCACAACCCCGGGGTGAGACCACAGAGCAGCACGACGGCGGCAAACGCGAGACCGGCGGTCGAACTGACAACGCGGCGGTCGAATCGGTTCTCGATGGCGAGCAACGTCGCGCCGCCGAGAATGCCGCCGAGCCCGAAACCCGACAGCGCGGCGCTGAAAGACTCCGGGCCGGCTTTGAACCCGTCGCGGATCAGCACCGGGCAGAACGTGATGATCGGTGAGCAGAGCAGCCCGGTGGTCAGCGCGGTCATCAGCGCGCCGCGCAGTCGCGGCTGTTGGAGGATCACGCTGATGCCGCTGAGCGTCTTCTCTTGCGACGCGGGCGTCTTCGTCGCCACGAACGCGGGCAGCACCAGCCACGCGGAGAGAATGAACGGCACGTACGACGCCGCGCTGATGCCGAAGCACGCCGCCGCGCCGACCGACGTGAGCAGCACGCCCGCGATCGCCGGCCCGAGAATGCGCGAGAGGTTGAACTGCATCGACTTGAGCGCGATGCCCGCGCCGACCTGATGACGCTCGACGATCGAGGGAACGATCGAGCTGTACGACGGCATCGAGAGCGCGTCGGTGACGCCGATGACCGCGGAGCACGCGATCACCACCCACGGGTTCACGGTCTTGGTGAGCACCAACACCATGAGCAGCAGCGGCGTCAGCGCCTGAATCGACTGGCACCAGAAGATGACCTTGCGGCGATCTGAACGGTCAGCGAGTTCACCGCCGAGCACCGTGAGCAGCCAGATCGGCGCGTCCATCGCGAACGAATCGAGCCCCAGCATGAATGACGAGTTGGTGATGCTCAGCATCAGCCACGGCTGCGCGACCTGCTGCACCCACGTGCCGAGGCTCCCGAGAAGGCTGGCGAACCAGTACGTGCCGTAGCGCCGGGTCTTCAGCAGCGACAGTGATTGACGGAACGTTGTGGCTGACGACACGGCTGGTCTGATTTACGCAGATTATGCGCGACGTGTTCATCATCGACGGCATCCGCACGCCCATCGGGCGGTTCGCGGGTTCGCTTGCCTCTGTTCGCACCGATGATCTCGGGGCGATCCCGCTGCGGGAGTTGCTCCGGAGAAACTCCTCGGTCGATCCTTCGTTGATCGATGACGTGATTCTCGGGTGCGCCAATCAGGCGGGTGAAGACAACCGCAACGTCGCGCGCATGAGCTCCCTGCTCGCCGGGCTGCCGGTGTCGGTGCCGGGTTGCACCGTGAATCGCCTGTGCGGCTCGGGGCTCGACGCGGTGAGCATCGCGGCGCGCGGCATCATGACGGGCGAATTGAGCCTCGCCATCGCCGGCGGCGTCGAGTCGATGACGCGCGCTCCGTGGGTGATGAGCAAGGCGGAGACGGCGTTCGCGCGTGACCAGAAGCTCGAAGACACGTCGATCGGCTGGCGCTTCGTGAACCCGAAGATGAAGGAACTCTACGGCGTCGAGGCGATGGGCGAGACCGCGGAGAACGTCGCGGCGAAGTTCAAAATCTCACGCGAAGATCAGGACGCGTTTGCGTTGCGCAGCCAGGAACGCTGCACGGCGGCTCATGCGCGTGGGTTCTTCGAAGGTGAGATCGTCGGTGTTCAAGTCGCGGGGAAAAAGCGCGGTGAGTTCGTCGAGGTGAAGACCGACGAGCACCCGCGGGCCGACACGACAATTGAGCAACTGCAGAAACTGAAACCCGTGTTCCGCACGCCGGGCACGGTGACCGCCGGGAACGCGTCGGGCATCAACGATGGCGCGGCGGCGTTGCTGCTCGCTGATGAAGACGCGGTGAAGAAGTTGAACCTCGTGCCACGTGCGCGCGTACTCGGCGTCGCCGTCGCCGGAGTCGAACCTGCGTTCATGGGCCTCGGGCCCGTGCCCGCGACGCGGAAGCTGCTCGAGCGCCTGAAGTTGAAGATCTCCGACTTCGACGCGATCGAGCTGAACGAAGCCTTCGCCGCGCAGGGCCTCGCGTGCCTGCGTGAGCTCGGGCTCGCTGATGATTCGCTGCACGTGAACCCCAACGGCGGAGCGATCGCGCTGGGGCATCCACTCGGCATGAGCGGCGCGCGTCTGGCCCTCACGTTGATGCGTCAGCTCGAAGTCAGCGGCGGCGAACGCGGGCTGGCGACGATGTGCATCGGCGTCGGCCAGGGCATTTCACTCGCGCTCGAGCGTGCGTGACCACGGGTCTTTCGACGACTCGAAGATCTGCACCTTGCCGTCGGGGCCGGTGCACTCGAGCGTCTTCCCGTCGTCGGAGAGTACGAGCCGGTATGGCTTCGACTTCTTCTTGAAGCGCACCGCGAACTTCTTCGTTCGCTGATCACCATCGACCTCGAGCATCACGATCGGCGCTTCGGGTTTCGGCGAGTAGTACGCGAGGCGATCGTCGGGGCCATATTCGAAGGTCAGCGTCTCTCCGCTCTTCGGGTCGACGAAGTCGTTCGATGGCGGTCCTGCTTCGCGACTTTCGCGAAGCCTCCGGGAATCAACGACGTCGTGTGAACGGAGCGCAGCAGCCCGCGAAGTTCTCCGACGTCCTGATCTCTGAGCTCGGTTTCGGTGGTGACCGTGACGCCTCCGTCGGCGGTGATGGTCGTCTTGCTCTCAATGTGGAGCGGCACGCTGAGCTCACCGGCGGCGACGAACGTCGTGGGCGTCCCCTTCGCGTCGAGCGCCGCGAGGCTCGCGTCCCAGCCGCCGTAGGCCAGCTCGCTGTATCGCTCCAGGAGCCAATAGCGCGTGCCCCGGAATTCGAACTCACCGTCGAGCCAGACGTTCGCGAAGCCGAGGTCGTCGTCTTTGACGAAGGCGCGGAGCCGTGCGTTCACTTCGCGGTCGCGCAACGGCGGCCCCACCGGTTTGCCCGGCGAGAAAACGAGCGGGAGCGTCAACTTCGGCGGCGTGTCGACACCGACGGCGACGAAGCGCGTGGTCTTGATGTCGGCGGTCACCTCGAGCGTGCCGCGGTTCGCCGAGAGCTTCAGCGAGAAGCGCCGGTGGTCTTCGAGCTCGACCGTGAAGTCCGGGAGGCCGCCCGTGACGCGGCCCAACACCACCGGGCCCCCGTTCCCCTTTCGCCAGTAGCAGTCGATCAGGGCGTCGTTGATGAGCACCGTGAAGATCTCCTGGCTCGCGGTATCGAAATAGTCGCGAACGGTTCGCGCGGCGTCGCGACGCTGAAGCGCCCCGTTGCGAAACCCGGTGACGGTGAACACCTCGCGGTCCCATCGGCGCCGATGGTGATCGTGGGAGTCGAATGAGCTCGTGGTGCGCGTGCACTTCGCGGTGGCGTCGCATTCGGTCTCGGTGACGGTCTGGAGACTGCTCGTCGCGAGGAGCACGCCCGCCAGCGGTTCGCGGTTCGGCCCGAGCGCGATCAGCCACGTCTCGGGAGCCGGCTCGTCAACCGCCGGCCCCGTCTGCACATGGGCGAGCGCGAAGGGCGCTCCATTGATCTTCACCGCGCCTCCCCAGAAGAAGCGCGTCTCGCCGGAATGCAGTTGCCGGCTTCGCTCGTATGCGAGCTTGAGAGCTGCGAACTCAGGCGCGCGGAGTTGCGAGAAGAAGCGCGCGTCGGCCGTCTCCGCGTCGACGCTCCTCGCCCCGATGGGGATGCCCTCGGCGAGCGTGAACTGCGCGGGGAATTTCAATTCGGGCAGCGGCGCGTCGTACCCGCTCGCCACCGGAGCCGCCGCGACGAGAATCAAGACAAGTGCGCTCATCGATCGGCGAAACGAGCAGTCGCCTCCGGCGGCGTCAATCAGCGTCGCGCTCCTCACCCGGAGCTGGCGCTCCGGCCACTCTCCGTGGGAGAGGAAGCGCATGGAAGTCCCCGGCATCGCATCGCGCAAAGCGGCCACGGCGGCGCTCAACGCGCACGTCGCGGTGATCAAAGGCACGCCGTTGCGCCGAGCGATTTCAGAGGCGCTCTTCGAAGGCGGCAACCTCGGCGGCAAAGAACGCCGCTACATCGCCTTCGCCACGCGCGAGCTCTCGCGGCACATGCGCCTGCTGAACCTCTACGCGGTCGCGCATGGGCACTCGAAGCTGAACCTCCCCGAAGATCAGGCGATCTTCCGCTACGCGATGTGGCGCCGGTACGTGTGCAAGGCGCCGGTCGACAAGATCATGACGGAGATTCAGTTGCCCGGGCCGATTCGCCCGCGCGGCATCCCCGATCAGCTCATCAAGGCCGAGCTCACGCGCGAGGTGACGGTCGACCTGAGTGACCCCGCGACGCGCCACTCATTCCCCACCTGGCTCGCGGAGAAGATCGCGGCCGTCGCGCCGCCAGGTGAACTCGACGCGGTGCTCGAAGCGCTCAATCGCGAGCCGACGCTGACGCTGCGAGTTCGCCCCGCGGGCACGCGCGAGAAGCTGCTCGAAGAGCTCCGCGCGAAGCAGCTCGAGGTCGAAGCCTGTGAAGAGCTGCCCGACGCGATCCGCGTCACCGACGGCAGCCGCGCGATCTTCGAAACCCGGTGGATGAAGGAAGGCCGCCTGCAGGTGATGGATCTGGGCAGCCAGCTCCTCGCCGACTTCTGTCACGCGAAACCCGGGCAGGCCGTCGTCGACTACTGCGCGGGCGCCGGCGGCAAGACGCTGGTGCTCGCCGACGCGGTGACGCCCACCGGCCGCGTCTACGCGTGGGACGCGAACGAGAAGCGCCTCAAGGAAGCGAAGAACCGCGTCGCCGAGCTGAAGCTGCGGCACGTGACGTTCCCTACCGCGCCGAGAATCGACCTCGCCGACATCGTGCTCATCGATGCGCCGTGTTCCGGCTCCGGCACGTTGGGTCGTGAACCCGATCAGAAGTGGAAGCTCACCGAGAAGAAGGTCGAGGAACTCACCGTCACCCAGTCCGGAATCCTCCGTGACGTGGCGAAGCAGTTGAATGAAGGAGCTTCGCTGCAACGTCGCGATGGCCATCG
>JBEHYH010000264.1:0-8890 GCA_048498275.1 Myxococcota bacterium
GACGGCGCACCGCCGAGAACCACGCGCGATCACGCACGCGCGGCAACACGCCTCGCAGCACCTGATCTTGCGCGGCCACCGGAGCGCCACGAATCGACGACCAGAAGCGCCGATGCAGCACGCGCGCGCGCGCACCGGGGGGCGCTTCGTCCCATTCCTTGCGGGCGTGCTTGAGTGAAATGAAGGACATGCCTTCTTCGCCCGTGCCGACCACGAGGCGATCATGCTTCGCATCGGTGTGGATGGAGCGCGCTTCGCCGCGTGTGCGGAGAACGTCTGCGCAGACACTCGCGAACTCGTCCCAGGTGACTGTCATCGGCGCGACGCAACATGGCAGACACGACGGAACTTGATGATCGAATTCGACGGCGTGCGTAACGTCTGCCTGTTGTCACACCTCGAAAGGAACCTGCCCATGCTTCGGTCCGCGCTTCTTGTTTCGCTGCTCACCGCGTCGTTCGCCTTCGCCGGCTACACGCAAGAGGGCACTGGTTCCGCCACGTTCGACGCCAAGGGCACGCTGGGCCTCAAGATTCACGGCACCGCTTCGAAGCTGACGGTGACCGATGACGGCAAGAACCTCGTCGTCACCGTGAAGATCGCCGACGTCGATACCGACAACTCGCTGCGCAACAAGCACCTCGGCGAAGACATGGAAGCCGCGACCTACCCCGACATCACCCTCACCGTGCCCCTCGACGGCCTCAAGCTCGAAGGCGGCTCCGGCACGGCGAAGGGCACGTTCGCCATTCACGGCAAGACCAAGGAGGTCAGCTTCAAGTACACGAGCGCGGTGAAAGACGGAGTCACGTCGGTCGAAGGCAGTGCCGACCTGAACCTGAGCGATTACGGCGTGAAGATCCGCAGCTACCTCGGCGTGACCGTGAAGCCCGACATCACCGTCGCCGCGAAGTTCAACCTCAAGAAGTAATTCAAGTCGCGCGACAGACGAAGCCCCGGAGCGCGAACGCCCCGGGGCTTTTTCATGCGCGATTCACTGACCGAACGTGGCCTTGATGTACGCGTAGAGGTCGGCGATCTGCTGGTCGCTGTAGGTGCCGGCGTAGGCGATCATCGCCGTATTGCTGCGGCCGTTGAGAATGGTCTCGACGACCTCGGTGGCCTCGTCGTTCTTCGCGGGCTCATGGAGATCCACACCCGACGAGGTGCCCTTGCCGTCCGCTCCGTGGCACGTTGCGCAGGTCTGGGTGTACAGCGTTGCGCCGTTCGAGGCGGAGCCCGTCAATTTCACGATCTGCTGTTCGCGGCCCGCGCAGGCACTGAGCGCGACGGCGAGTACGACGATCAACTGCTTCACTTTGAAAACTCTCCCTTGTGCCCGGGCCGGCCCACGAGCGCGAGGCAAGCTATCAATTGGCATTATCCAGTTTCAATTCATGAATAGAGCTATCGATTAAACGCGTATTGCGACCTCGGCGCACTTCCTGCGCCCTCAAATACCCCGCCCACCGGGCAAAACCGCGCCTCGCGAACGACGAAAAAAATCATTACAAAAACGCCCGCCATAATCACCCCGATGGAGCGGACACGCCGCACTTAATCGAATATCCAAACTCTCCGTGGCCGTTTTATGAGTGAGAAGGTCTTTGGCACGCAGCGGCTTTGTGCTGCGCATTTCGCCATCGCCCCCGAGGAGTCGCTCCCCATGAAGTCCCGCGCCGCCGTGCTCTCTCTGTCATTCGTGGTCGCCGTATCGTGCGCCAACAACGCGCGCGTCAGTTCCTGCGAAGGCGCGTGCGGAGTGGGGATGATCTGCAACACCACCTCGGGGCAGTGCGTGTCGACCACGGCCTCCTTCCCGGGCTCCGGTATGCCGTGTGAGGTCGCGGCGCTGCTCGAGAACCACTGCGTGTCGTGTCACGGCACGACGCCGGCGGGAGGCGCGCCGAACTCCCTCGTCACACGCGATGACCTGATGAAGATGGCGCCCGCGGGCGGCACCTACGCCTCGCGCGCGCTGGTGCGCATCGGTGACCTGCAGAGCCCGATGCCTCCCTCGGACACCGGCGACTCCGTCAGCGCTTCGGAGTTCGCTGCGCTCCAGGGTTGGGTCGACGGCAGTTACCCCAATGGAGCGTGCGTTTCAGCGGGCGCTTCTCCAGCCGGCGGTGGAGACGGCGCGGGCGGCGGTGACGGAGCGACGGGAGGTGGTGGCGACGCGAGTGCGGGCGGAGGTGCGGCCACTGGAGGCGGGTTCGTCTCGGGCGGAGGCACAGCATCAGGTGGCGGCGCGGGCACCAACAACTTCTACTGCGCTCCCTGCACGTCAGACACCGACTGCGGAGGCGGCAACAACTTCTGCATCGGCTTCACCTTCGGTGACTACTGCGGCACCGATTGCAGCACCGTCTCGTGTGGCGCTGGGCAGCGCTGCGCGAACATCGTCGACGCATCGAACACCGTGCTCGGCAAAGACTGCGTCCCCATGACCGGTGCGACGTGCACCGGCTCGACGGGCGGCGGTTCCGGCTCGACGGGCGGCGGTTCCGGTTCGACGGGCGGCGGCACCGGCACCACCGACGCAGGCGTCTGCACGACCGACACCTGGGCGAGCTGGGCGCAGAACTTCTTCAACACGCGGTGCAACTCGTGCCACCAGCACACGGGCGAGTTCACGCAGGCCTACGTGCTCTCGCGCAAGACGACCATCTCCAGCCGCATCAACTCAGGCAACATGCCGCAGGGGTCATCACTGAGCGCCGCCGACAAGCAGCGCATCTTGAAGTACCTCAGCTGCGGCGTGCCGTGACGCTCGCGCTGGCCTCGTTCCCCCTCAACAGAAAGTCGACCCGTCATGAAACACGTCCCCGTGTTGTCGCTCCTCGTGTCATCGCTCGCCCTCGCCGGTCTCGTGCAGGAAGGCGCCGGCTCCGCCACCTTCGACGCGAAGGGCACGCTGGGCCTCAAGATTCACGGCGCCGCTTCGAAGCTGACCGTGACCGATGACGGCAAGAACCTCGTCGTCACCGTGAAGGTCGCCGACGTCGACACCGACAACTCGCTGCGCAACAAGCACCTCGGCGAAGACATGGAGGCTGCGACCTACCCCGACATCACGCTCACCGTGCCCCTCGACGGCCTCAAGCTCGAAGGCAGCTCCGGCACCGCAAAGGGCACGTTCGCCATTCACGGCAAGACCAGGGAGGTCAGCTTCAAATACGCCTCCACCGCCAAAGACGGCGTCATCTCCGTCGACGGTAGGGCCGACCTGAACCTCAGTGACTACGGCGTGAAGATCCGCAGCTATCTCGGCGTGACCGTAAAGCCCGACATCACCGTCGCCGCGAAGTTCGCCCTCAAGAAGTAAGCGCTTCCCCTTCAGGGGCAATTCAGCCCAAGGTAGCGCGCCGTGTTTTTCGCGATGAGGAGAGCTTCTTTCATGCTTCGCAGTCTCTTGTTGTTGCTCTGCGTGGCGGCGCTGCCCGCGCAGGCCTACCCGTGGATGGTGCGTCACGGGTACGGCAGCTGCGCGACGTGTCACGTCGACCCCTCCGGTTCAGGACAACTGACCAACTACGGCCGCGCGCAGGACGACATCCTCGTGAAGTGGCGCACGCAGCCGCGCAAAGACGACGAAGACCTCCCGAAGACGGTGGGCTTCCTGTGGTTCGCGGAGCTCCCCGACTGGCTCAACCTCTCGGGCAACCTGCGGTACGGCTCGCTCATCCGCCCGATGTCGGGGCCGAAGTTCATCGGCGGCTATTACATCCCGCTCCTGATGGCGGCCGACCTCTACGTGACGCTCAACTTCGGGCCCGTGGTGGCGCACGCGTCGACGGGCATCGGTATCCGCAACACGGGGCCGGCGACGATTCTGCCGCTGCGTGATGCCTCGGCGTCAGGCAGCTACACCCCGACGTGGATCGCGCGCGAATTCTGGCTCGGTGTGAATCTGGCCGACGACTCGGTGATGATTCGCGCCGGCCGGCAGAACCTGCCCTTCGGTCTGCGCAACAGCGAGCACACCAGCTACGTGCGCGCGTTGACCCGCACCGACTTCAACATCAGCCAGCAGGTGGGCGCGTCGATCTCCTACAACTCCGACAAGCTGCGCGGCGAGGTGATGGGCATCGTCGGCAACTTCCAGCTCGGGCCCGACCTCTACCGGGAGCGCGGGTACTCGGGCTTCGCGGAATACGCGTTCGGCAATTCGGCGAACGTCGGCGTGTCGAGCCTCATCACCTACGCGGGCGCCGACATCACGTCGCTCAAGCCCACGGTGCGTCACGCGCACGGCGCGTTCGCGCGGCTGGTGCCGACGGAAAAGCTCGCCCTTCTCGCCGAGGCCGACTTCTTGATGTGGCAGGTGACGGGCGCGGCTGACCGCTTCGGGTTCGCGGCCTTCGTGCAGGCCGACTGGGAGCCGATTCAGGGCATCCACGTGATGGTGACCGGCGAGTCGTCGCACACCGGCTCCGGCGAGCGCGGCGCGAACTACGGCGGCTGGCTCTCGGCGGCCTGGTACTTCTTCAACCACTGCGAGCTGCGCCTCGACAACGTCTTCCGCCGCACGGCGGTGGTCGGCGGCGCGGGCCAGTTCGAATACAATCTCCTGCTCCAGCTTCACGCGTACCTGTGAGAACCGCCATGCGACGACTTCTGCTTCTTGCGCTCGCGGCGACCCCGGCCTTCGCGAGCGACACGTACCCGCCGTACATCGCGACCAAGTACGGCATCGACCCCATCCCCGAGCAGTGTTCGCTGTGTCACACCGGCGGCATCACCGGCAAAGGCACCGTCAACACGCCGTTCGGCAAGACCGCGCGCGCGCACGGGCTCACCGACAGCAACGAGACGCTGCTCGGCACGGTGTTGGACGCGATGGACGCGGAGCACACCGACAGCGACGGCGATGGTGTGAGTGACATCGACGAGCTCAAGGCCGGCACCGACCCCAACCTCAAGAACGGTGAAGTGGCCGTGCCCACGCTGCGCTTCGGCTGCGGCGCGCAGGTGATGCCTGAATTGGTGCTGGGAGCCGCGCTGTTGCTGCTCCGTCGCCGGAGGACGAAGTCATGAACGTCGATGATCTGAAGCAGCGCGTGCAGGCGGCGTTCGCCGACCGCGAAAAAGTCAAAGAGCCCTTCTACGCGATGGCGGTGAAGGAAACGCTCAACCTCGTCGACCGCGGCGTGGTGCGCGTGGCGCAGAAGAACGTCGACGGGTGGGAAGTGAACGAGTGGGTGAAGCAGGCGATTCTGCTCTTCTTCGCGGTCAGCGAGATGAAGACGATGGAGGTGCCGCCCTTCGAGTTCCACGACAAGGTGCCGCTCAAGAAGGGCCTCGCTGAAGCCGGCGTGCGCGTGGTGCCTCCCGGGGTCGTGCGCTACGGCGCGTTCTGTGAGCGCGGCGTGGTGGTGATGCCGGGCTACGTGAACATCGGCGCGTGGGTCGGCTCGGGCACCATGGTCGACACCTGGGCCACCGTCGGGAGCTGCGCGCAGGTCGGCCGCAACGTGCATCTGTCGGGCGGCGTGGGTCTCGGCGGCGTGCTCGAGCCCGCGTCGGCGCGCCCGGTCATCATCGAAGACGGCGCGTTCATCGGCAGCCGCAGCGTGGTGGTCGAGGGCGTCATCGTCGAAGAAGAAGCGGTGCTGGGCGCGAACACCGTGCTCACCGCGTCGACGCCGATCATCGACGTCACCGGGGCTGAAGAGGTCATCTACAAGGGCCGCGTGCCCGCGCGCAGCGTCGTCATCCCCGGTACGCGCCCGAAGAAGTTCCCCGCGGGCGAGTACCACCTGCCGTGCGCGTTGATCATCGGCAAGCGCAGCGCGTCGACCGACACCAAGACGACCTTGAACGCGGCGCTCCGCGACTTCGCGGTGCCGGTGTGAATCTGGGCGAGCGGGCGCTCGAGCTCGTCCGCATCCCCTCCGTCATCGGTCACGAAAAGGAGCTCGCCGACTTCGTCGAGGCGTGGGCGCGCGAGCACTTCACGCCGTCGGAGATCCTCCGCGTCTCGCATTCGTTCGTGCTCGGCAACCGCGCTGACCCGCGGCCGGCCATCGCGCTCGTCGGGCACCTCGATACGGTTCCGCCCAACGCTGAAGCGAACCCTCCGCGCCTCGAAGGTGACCGGCTCTTCGGCCTCGGCGCCTCAGACATGAAGGGCGCGCTGGCGGTGATGATGGCGCTCGTCGAACAGCTCGACCGCGCCGAGCTGCCGGTCAATCTGCTGCTGGTCTTCTACGAGCGCGAAGAGGGCCCGTTTCTCGAGTCAGGGCTCGGGCCTCTGTTCGACGCCGCGCCTGAATTGAAGCGCCTCGCCTTCGGCATCGCGATGGAGCCGACCGACGGCGCGGTGCAGGTCGGCTGCGTGGGTTCGCTCCACGCGACGCTCAAGTTCGAAGGCAAGGCCGCGCATTCGGCGCGCCCGTGGCAGGGCAAGAACGCGATTCACGGCGCCGGTTCGCTGTTGATGGAGCTCGAGAAGCGCGAGCGCGTGGCCGTCGTCATCGAGGGCCACACCTTCTACGAGGTGATGAGCGCGACGCTCGCGAATGGAGGCCGCGCGCGCAACGTGGTCGCCGAGCACTTCGAGGTGAACCTCAACTACCGGTTCGCTCCGGGCAAGAGCATCGACCACGCGAAACGCGACGTACTGGAGTTCGTCGCCGGGCGCGCGCAGGTGACGTTCACTGACCTGTCTCCGAGCGGCCGTCTGTGCGGCGGCAACCCGCATTTCAAGAAGCTCGAGAAGCTCAGCGGCGTGCCGTCGGAAGCCAAACAGGCGTGGACCGATGTCGCCCGCTTCTCGGAGCTCGGCGTCGACGCGGTGAACTTCGGGCCCGGCGAAACCGCGCAGGCGCATCAGCGTGGGGAAGGTGCGCGCGTGTCGGCGCTCCAGCAGTCGTTCGACGTGCTGCGCGCGCTGCTGCGGGGCTGATCAATCGCGCCCGGTAAAATGCGCCGCGCCCTCACGTTCACCCTCCACCTGGGGTAGCTTGGAACGCATGAAACCGCTCAACCGCGCCCTCACCGCGGCTGCCTTCCTGTCTCTCTCCATGGCCGGCTGCAAACTGGTCGACCTCGACAAGGTCACTCAGTTCGGCTGCGACGCCAACGGCACCTGCACCGAAACGGCGGGCGGGAGCGGCGGAGGTTCGGGCGTCACGGGCGGCGGGACCGCGATGGGTGGAGGCACCGGCGGCGGTGGTGGCGGCACCGGCTCCGAATGCAGCCCGCTCACCTGCCCCAACGGCTGCTGCAACGGCAACACCTGCGTCACCGGCAACGCGCAGAACCTGTGCGGCCGCGCGGGCACCGCGTGTTCGGCGTGTGGCCAGGGCGAGAGCTGCGCTGACGGCGCGTGCACCGGCTGCCTGTCGAGCTGCTCCACCGGCTGCTGCTCGGGTTCGACGTGCGAGACGCTCTCGGCGCTGACCTGCGGCGCGACCAACTCGGTGTGCATGTCCTGCGGCCTCACGGCTGACCACTGCAGCGACACGGGCTCGTGCGCGTGCGGAGATCAAGAAGCCTGCAGCGTCGGCCAGCACTGCCTCGCCGGCGTCTGCAAGTGTGATGCGAGCAGTTGCCCCGACGGGTGCTGCAGCCCGGCCGGGTACTGCGTGAAGCCTTCGCAGCAGAGCGCCGCGCAGTGCGGCCTCGGCGGCGACCAGTGCCGCGCGTGTACGCGCCCGGGGCCGCCGTCGTGCTCCACCACGGGCGACGGCATTCGCGACACGCCCACCACGCCCGGCACCTGCGCGCTCGGCACCTGCGACTACCCGGTGACGGAGTTCGTCTGTCAGTTCGGTTGCGACGGCGACACCAACTCGTGCGTCGGCGACCCGTGCCAGGGCTGTCTGACGCCGCCGCAGCCGGTGTGCATGGGCGCCACGTTGCGCACCTGGTCGAACCGCGGCACGTGCGACCCCGAATCGGGCTGCCTCTACAATCACTCCGACACGCAGTGCACGTTCGGCTGCACCGACGGCGAGTGCAACACCAACCCCTGCATCGGCGTGTCGTGCAACGCGAGCCAGGCGCCGCATTGCGAGAACGGCAACAGCGTCTCCACCACGGTTCCGGGTACCTGCAACGTGTCGGGCTCCGACCACGAATGCGTCTACGGGCAGGAAGTGACCGCGTGCCTGTTCGGGTGCGACGACGGCACCGGCCTGTGCCGCGCCGACCCGTGCGTGGGCTCGCTGTGCACGAGCCCCGAGGCGCCGAGCTGCGTGACGCCCGACAAGCGCCGCGTATGGATCGCTCCGGGCGCGTGCAACAGCGCCGACGCCGGCTGCTCGTACGCGCCGCAAGACATCGCCTGCGCCAACGGCTGTCTCAACGGCGTCTGCCAGGGCGCCGACCCGTGCGAAGACGTCACCTGCAACGCGCCGATGATGCCCCTGTGCATCGACGGCATGACGCGCCGGAGCTACGCCGCCACCGGCACCTGCAACGCGCAGGGCTTCTGTGACTACGCGCCCAATGACACGCAGTGCCCGTTCGGTTGCGCCGACGGCGCCTGCCGGCCCGACCCCTGCACCAACATCAGCTGCGAGACGCCGCCGGGCGACAGTTGCACCACCGCCAGCACGCGGCGCACGTACGCGGCGAGCGGCACCTGCGCGGCGGGTCAGTGCAACTACACGTTCCAGGACCTCTCGTGCAGCACCGCGCCGTCGGCCGAATGTGTGAACGCGTCGACGCTGCGCACGTATGCGGCGGGCGGTTCGTGCGTGAACGGCGAGTGCCACTACACGACCACCGACACGCAATGCAGCGCTGGCTGCGCGAACGGCGCGTGCAACATCGACCCGTGTGACGGCGTGAGCTGCGGCTCGCCGCCGTCGACCACCTGCGCGAACAGCACCACGCGGCGCATCTTCGCGTCTCCGGGGCAATAGCCGGTCGACGCGAA
>JBEHYH010000265.1:0-8876 GCA_048498275.1 Myxococcota bacterium
GTTCTCTGAAATCGCCGCGATGACTCCCGAAGCGCGCGCTGAGTTCAAAGCGCGCGTCGTCGCGAAGCTGAAGATTCACGCTGACGAAGTCACCGCGCTCGCCGCTGAAGCCGAAGCGATTGATGCCGCGGGCGACCCGGTGCTGCTCGAGCTGCAGGAATCTCTCGAAGTCACCGCTTCACGTGCGCGCTTCGCGTACGCGGTGTTCGCCGCGGCGACTGCCTTCGGCGACGGAGAAGACGCTTCGACGTTGCTCACGTCTGCGGCCTCCGAGTTCGACGCGTCGCTGATCATCACGCAGGGCCATCGCAAGAAGTACTGGCACCCGTCGCCGCTCTCGCTCGTCGCGACCACGCAGCTCAACGCGACTTTTTACCATTACGGCTACCTGCGCGAGGCCGACACGCTCTGCTTCTGGAAGCGCGAGCTGTACCAGGCGCGCAACGTCATCAAGGGCGAGAACAACTTCATCCCCAGTTGCGTGCTCTGAACATCACCGGCGCGTGAGTCATCGACTTGCGCGCTGGTTTTTCTTGTTCTAAACACTGAACCATATGGTTCAGTATCAACAACCGATGCTCGACCTGTCGTTCGCGGCGCTCTCCGATGCCACCCGTCGCGGAGTGCTGGAGCAGCTCGGCCGCGCAGACGCCTCCATCACCGAGCTCGCGCAGAAGTTCCGCATGACGCTGACGGGCATGAAGAAGCACATCGGCGTGCTGGAAGACGCGGGGCTGGTGGCGACTGAAAAAGTCGGCCGGGTGCGCACCTGCACGCTCGGCCCACGTCGGTTGGAACAGGAGCTCGCGTGGCTCGAGAGCTACCGCCGACTCTGGTCGGCGCGCTTCGACGACCTCGACACCGTGCTCGAAGACCTCAAACAGAAGGAGAAGTCACATGGACGCAAGAAAGGGCAGTGAACCCGTGAAGAACCCCACGACCGAAGTGCGCAAGTCAGACCGTGAAATCGTCATCACCCGAACCTTCAATGCCCCCGCGCGGCTGGTGTTCGAAGCGTGGACGAAGCCCGAGCTGCTCATGAAGTGGTGGGCGCCGAAGTCGTTCGGCATGACCTTCGTCTCGTGCGAGGCCGACGTGCGCGTCGGCGGCACGTACCGCTTCGTCTTCAAGCACCCGGCGTCACCGGAGCCGGCGGCGTTCTTCGGCAAGTACCTCGAGGTGGTGCCTCCGACGCGCCTGGTGTGGACGAATGAAGAAGGCGCCGAAGGTGGTCAGGTCACGACGCTCACCTTCGAAGAGAAAGACGGGAAGACGCTGCTGACGATGCACGACCTCTACCCGTCGAAAGCCGTGCTCGACGAAGCCATCGCGCAGGGTGCGACGCCCGGCATGGGCGAGAGCTTCGACCAGCTCGACGACTTCCTCGGCGTCTGACCCCGCAAAAGATTCGCGCCCGAAGTGCCCCCTTTACGTGGCACTTCGAGCGCGTTGTCACTGCATCGCTGCGTGACGAATTACTTGGCAGTCGCGAGCAGGTTGTAGACCGCGGTCACACCGGCCTGCGCGTTCGACTTCGAGGCGTACAGCTCCGAGAAGCCGATGACCTGGCCGTTCGCCGCCTTCAGCACGAAGTAGAACTGGCCGTCCTTCGCTTCACGAACCTCGAAGCGGGCCGTGTTCGCGCCGTTGGTGCGCACCGACGCGATGCCGTTGGTCGCCGACGACTTCGCCGAGTAGCCCTGCGACTGGAGGACGATCTCGCCGTTGTTCGCCTTCAGGTGGAAGTAGTACTTGTTGTCGAGGCCCTTGAAGGTCTCGAAGCGCGTGTCGCCGGCCGCCGCGGGGCTGGTCGCGTTCACGACCGCGATGATGGCCTGCACCGCTTCGGCGCCGCGCTGCGCGTTCGCCGCCGACGCGTACATCTCGCTGACGCCGATGATGGCGCCGTTGCCGCCCGCGAGCACGAAGTAGCTCGAGCCGTCGACCGCTTCACGCTGCAGGTAGCGCATCGCGTTCACGCCGTTGGTCTTCACGGTCTCGATGCCGCCCTTCGCGCCCGACAACGACGCGTAACCCTGGCTCGCGAGCACCTTCTGGCCGTTGCCGGCGAGGAGGTGGAAGTAGAACTTGCCGTCCTTGCCGGTGAACGTCTCGAAGCGGCTCGACGCCGTCAGCTCACCGTCGACCGCCGTGAGTTCGTCGCCGTCGATCTGCGCATCGGCAGGACCACAGGCGGTGAGGGCGAGGGCGAGAGCGAGCATCGAGAGGCGGAGGGCGTTCATGGGTTTGTTCTTTCTTTTATGGAGTGAAGCGAGAGTGATTCCCCAGTTTGCAGGACTGAGGCCAAGGCTCGCGGTGCTACAACCCACTGAAAGAAGGCGACCGGCGCACCGGTGATGTTGCTTTAAAGCAACATCATGATTTACGAATGCAACTTATGTCTCAATCGACGCAAACGGCGCTTCACGACGTGGAGATGGAATCGGTCGCGCGCCGCCTGGTGGAGGTCGCGTGTTCACAGACCGGCGCCCGCAACGGCGCGCTCTTCCTGTGGGACGCGAAGGCGAAGGGGTTGAGCGTCGACTTTCACATGGTCGATGGCGTCATCGTGACGCTCCCGGGGACGGGCGCGCTGCTCAAGCCGCGGCGTGATGGGCGCAGCAACGGCATCGCGCTCACGTGCTTCGAGAACGCGTCGGCGTACCTCTGTAACGACACGGAGGCCGACCCGAACTACGCGCGCTACTTCCTCGATGTCGGCTCGGTCGTGGCGGTACCGATACCCTGGCAGGGCAAGCCGATGGGCGTGCTCTCGCTCGGCGCGTCGGCGAAAGAAGCGTTCTCGTACCAGCACGTGGAGGCGCTGGAGAAGATCGCCGCCGAGTCGGCCACGTTCTTGCGCCGCGCCGCGCTCGCTCGCAGCACGCGCGCCGAAGGCCGGCCGTTCGTCATCAAGGGGCTCTCGCCCGGGTGGCTCGAGGTAGAGCGGAAAATCGAGCAGGTCTCGTCGGCCGACGTGCCGGTGCTGGTCACGGGGGAAAGCGGCACCGGCAAGGACCTCGTCTCGCGCGCGATTCACTTCAATTCACGCCGCGCCGGCAAGGCGTTCGTCACGGTGAACTGCGCGGCCATCCCCGAGACGATGTTGGAGAGCGTGCTCTTCGGTCACGTGAAGGGCGCGTTCACCGGCGCGAGCTTCGACAAGGTCGGCGAGTTCCAGAAGGCCGATGGAGGGACGCTCTTCCTCGACGAGCTGGGTGAGCTGCCGCTGATGCTGCAGGCGAAGGTGCTGCGGGCGATTGAACAGGGCGAAGTCAGCCCGCTCGGCAGCAATGAGGCGCCCAAACGCGTCGACGTGCGCTTCATCTGCGCGACGAATCGAAACCTCCCGGAGATGGTGAAGGACGGGAAGTTCCGCGACGACCTCTTCTTCCGCGTCGGCGTCATCACCGTCGAGCTGCCACCGTTGCGCGCGTACAAAGACAACCTGCCGATCCTCGCGCAGGTCTTCCTGCAGCAGGCCGCGCAGAAGCACGCGCGCAAGGTCTCGCAGATCTCGAACGACGCGATGCAGGTGCTCACCACGTGGGACTTCCCCGGCAACATGCGCGAGTTGAAGAACTCGCTCGAGCACGCGGTGGTGATGGCGAAGGGCGACACGATTCAGGCGGGCGATCTGCCGAAGATCATGCGCGGCGGCCACGCGGCTCCGGAGCCGAAGAAGACCGAGGCACCGAAGACGCTCGCGCAGTTGCGCGAAGAATGGCTCGCGCCGCTCGAGAAGAAGTACCTGTCAGACCTGCTCGACGCGCACGGCGGCAAGGTCGATGGCGCCGCGAAGGCCGCCGGCATCAACCGCGTCACCATGTATCGCCTCATGGAGAAACACGGCGTGACGCTGCACCGCAAAGTGAAGGCATAGTTCGCGCAATGGCCCTGCCTTCGTCTGCGTTTCCACCCGCGCCTCCGAACGCCTCGAGCTGCCCGAAGTGTGGAACGCCCGCGCACCCCGCGACCGCCGCACAGGTGTGTACCAAGTGCGGGCTGTCGTTCGTGTTGCGTTACGGCGCGTTGATGGACTCATCGGTGACTCCGGTGCGCGAAGAGGGCGGCAGGGAGCTCAAGACCAGAGCCGCCGGGTTGCTGATGGCGGAGCAGACCCTCGTCACCGTCGACTCCATCGGCTCCGGCACGCTGGACCCCATCGTCGGCCGCTTCACCGTCGACACCAGGTCGGTGCGCTTCGACCATCTCTATTCAGTCGCGACGTGGCGGGCGATGAACGTCGCGCAGTTGGTGACCTTCATCATCATCACCCTGCCGATGGGGCTGATCAGCCTGTTCGTCACCGGCGTGACGCTGAGCAAAGGTGAACCGGGCGGCGTCATCTGCACGCTGCCGTTCCTCCTGATCTCCGCCTACCACGCGTACATGACGCTCGTGGCGCGCACGACGCGGCTGCGCGTGGTCGGGTTCAAGGACCGCACGTTGGACATTTCGGTCGGCGGCGGGCTCGCGAAGCAGCGCGAATTCGTGAGCGCGCTCTTTCGCCGCTCGGGTCTCCAACCTCTGGAGCTCGCATGAGCTGGCTCGCGGCGCAGAAACAGATTCGAGACGCGCTGGCGACGGTGGTGGCGCGCGCGAAGTCGCCTCCGGAGCGCGTCGCGCGGCATTGGGAAGACGTATCGAAGCTGCGCTGGTTCGGCGTGTCGGCTGATCACTCGGTGCTGCACGCGTCGTGGAGCTTCGGCCGTCTTCGCGGCGTGACGTCGCCGGAGCGCGCGACGGTGGGCGTGTTTCAAATCAATCGCGCCAGTTTTCCCGGAGTCGACGAAGTCGCGCTGCGTGCGTCACTCGACGCGCTCGTGCCGTCGTCGATCGATGGGGCGACGCGCGTCTATTTGATGCGGGTCGCGGCGCAGATCGCGGCGAGCGATGCGCTGCTGTCGCTGGCGCCGGCGGAGCAGGTGAGCGTGTTCGCGCGACCCGACGCGGCGGACACGTCGGCGTTGACGCCGCGTTGGCCGGAGCACGCCAGAGACCGCGTCGCGGCCGCGCTGGAGTCGATGGATGCGGCCTTCGTCGCGCGGTTCCTTTCGGTGACCGCGTCTCGGCACGCGTCGCTGCTCGATGCCGTCGCCGAACCCGGGTGATGTGAGCACAGCGGCAAATTTTCACGTTCTCACCGCGAGTCTCCCCGCGCGTGAGAGCGAGTATGTTCGCAGCCATGTCGCTCGATGCCGTTCGCCGTCAGAAGGACCGCGCTGCGCAGTTGCTCACCGCGGGCAAAACCTCCGCCGCGCTCGAGGAATACCAACGCATTCTCAAGGCCGTGCCGGGCGACGTCACCGTTCGCCAGAAGGTCGCGGAGCTGTTGCAGCGCGCCGGCCGCAACGCCGAGGCCATCACCGAGTTCTCTGAAACGGTGAAGCGCTACGCCGAGGCCGGGCACTTCTTCAAGGCGACCGCGCTGTGCCGCGTGATTCTCACGCTCGACCCGAAGCATGACGCCACGCAGAAGAAGCTCGCGGAGCTCTACGCGTCGCGTGACAACAAGGGCGCGCCGCCGCCGGCTTCTCCCGCGCCGAAGGAAGCGCCGAAGCTCGACGTGTCTTCCATCGCGCCGTCGATCGCACCGGTCGTCGCGACCGCGCCCGTCGTCGAGATCGACATCGAAGATCTCTCGTTCGAAGCCGAACCGCCGCCGCCGCCGAAGAGCGAGCTGCCGTCGATTCCGCTCTTCTCGTCGCTCGACCCCGAGGCGTTCATCGCGCTGCTCAAGGACGTGATGGACGCGCGCGTCTTCCACGCCGGCGAGACTGTGCTGAAAGAAGGCGACCCCGGCGACACGATGTACGCGCTCGCGCAGGGCACGGTGCAGGTGCTGCGCGGAGGCGACGCCGTCGCGGAGATGCATGAAGGCGACTTCTTCGGCGAGATGGCGCTGCTCACCGGCGCGCCGCGGCTCGCGACCATCGAAGCGAAGGACGACGTGGTGCTCCTCGCTTTTCCCCGCGCGGCGATGGAGGCCCTCATCGCCAAGCACCCCGCGGTGAAGGTCGGCCTCGACAACTTCTTCCGCGAGCGGCTGCTGGCGAACGTGGTGCGCGCGAACCCGTTGTTCGGCGCGTTGTTGCCGGCGCAGCGTTGGGCGCTGTCGATGGCCTTCACGCCGGTGCCCTTCGCGGCGGGCCAGGTGCTCGTCGAAGAAGGCAGCACCGGCAACGGCGTACATCTGATTCTCCGCGGGAGCTGCCGGGTGTTTCTCAAAGCGGGCGGCGTGTTCCCCGACCTGCGCGAAGGCGACGTCTTCGGGGAAATCTCGGTCGTCTCGCGCATGCCCGCGACCGCGAGCGTCGCCGCGAAGGAATCGGGCGTGGTGCTCAAGGTCGACGCCGACACGTTCCGCAAGATTCTGTCGAGCAACGCCGATGTGAAGACGCTGGTGCTGCGGCTCGCGTCTGAACGCATGTCGCGCCCCGCGCAGCAGACGGACGACTGGCGCGTGTGAGGATTGCGGGGCTCATCGCGCTGCTGTCAGCGTGCGCGTGGGGGCATGACGTCGGGCTCGAGGTGTCGGGCGCGTATACGACTCCGTCGCAGGTGAACCCGCGCAGTGGTGGCGTCGGCGTCGCGGCGACGGGCGCGTATGACTTCAGCGATTCGTTTTCGCTCTTCGCGCTCGCCAGCTACCTGCGCGATCTGCCGACGAGAACCGAAACCACGGCGAGCAAGGGCGGCAACATCTTCCGGTTTTCCCTCGGAGCGCAGTGGCTCCCGCACCCCAACTGGATGGTGATGTTGGCGCTCTCAGGCAGCCCACCGTCGGCGCAGACGAACTCCACACGTGAGGTCGTGGTGGATCCCCGCAGCGGTGAATCGCGCGCCGTCGACGTCACCATCGACAGCAGCTCGTACAGCTTCGGCGGGCAGCTCGTCGGAGGGTGGATGTCGAGCGGCTTCTCGAACCTCGAACACGCCGTCGACGTGAGCGCGGGCATCAATCGCTACGACATCTTTCAGCAGGCGCGTCTGGGGCAGAGCGCGGCGGCCGACTTCGTGCGGCGGATCTGCGCGCGGCGTGACGACGTCGAAGCGTGCCGGCTCGTCGAAGGCGCGAGCACACCGCTGTGGCAGGGCCGATTTTCTGCCGCGTACACGGCGACGCTGTTTCACGACACCGACCTGAATCTCGAGGCGGCGGTCTACGCGTACGACACGGATCCCTCAGACGTCGGCTACTTCTCGCCGGTCATCGCGGGCCGGCAAGACTTCGGAGTCGGTGTGCCCGTCTCGCCGATGCTGTTCTCGCTGCGACCACAAATCGTGCATCGCTTCTCGCGCGTCACGCTGCGCTTCAATTACCTCTTCGGTCTCTTCACCTCGGGGCTCGGCGCGATGCACGCGCTCACCGGCAAAGTGACGTGGAAAGTCGCCGGAGGTTTTCGCCTGACGTTCACCGTCGTCGGGCAGCTCGATGTCGATGGTTCATCGAAGTATCTCGGCTCCGGCGTGAGCGCGGTGCTCGGCGCGATGTACGTGTTCTGAAGTACCTTCGCGCGCATGCTGACCGCCGCGTTGATGATGGTGTTGTCGCAGTCGCCTGATGCGGGAACTCCGACGGTGTTGCCGGAGCTTCGCCGCCTCGCCACGAAGCTCGAGCCGCAGGTGAAATCGCCCTGGGTGAAACAATGGCTGCGCAACGTGAACGAGCTCAAGCACGTCGAGCCGGTCACCTACTACTGCACGAAGGACAAGCAGCGTTGTGCAGTTGCGGATCCTGATCAGGGTTTCACACCGCGCGTGGTCGATGACGAATATCTCTACGCGCGCATCACGGATCCACTCGGGTACGAGCGCGCGTTCGAAGTGCTCGCGGCGAACGGTTTCAAACCGGCGCACGCGAAGGTGCTCGACTTCGGCTACGGCAACGTCGGTCAGTTGCTGATGCTCACGAAGCTCGGTGCTGACGTGCATGGCGTCGAAGTCGATGGGCTTCTCCCGCTCGCGTCGAAGCCGCTGCTCAAAGGCGTCACGCTGCATCACGGCTATTTCCCCAGCGACGCAAAGTTGGTGAAGGAAATCGGTAGCGGGTACTCGCTGTGGATCTCGAAGAACACGATGAAGCGCGGTTACGTGCACCCCACCGAGCCATCGGGAGCGACGGCGCAGATTGATCTCGGCGACGACACCGCGTTGCTCGCGACGATTCACAAGCAGCTCAAGCCCGGCGGGCTGTGGCTCATCTACAACATCGGGCCGAAGCAGAAGACGCCGTACGTGCCGATGGCCGACATCCACTCCCCGTGGACTCGCGAGCAACTCACCGCGGCCGGTTTCGAAATCGTTGGCTTCGATGTCGATGACAGCGCCGCGATGCGCGCCATGGGTCACGCACTCGAGTGGGATTCCGACGGCACCAACATCGATGAAGAGTTCTTCGCGATGTGGACACTCGTTCGCCGCATGTGATCAACGCGTAGCGGCTTCGACACATCGTGCATCTCGTCGAAAGCAGAGCCCGCGTCCGAACATGTCGGACCCCATCGGTACCTTGCTTCGCATGGTGAAACTGGCGAAGACACAGACGGGCATCGTCTCCGGGTTCAACGAGGTGCTCGCGCTCATCGAGCACGCGCGCGGGCGTGCGTACCAGGCGGTGAATTCAGAGCTGGTCGGGCTCTATTGGCAGCTCGGCGAGTACTTGAGCCGCAAGCTCGAGAGCGCCGAATGGGGCGCCGGGGTCGTCGAGGAACTCTCGCGCGAAATCGCGAGGCGCTACCCAGGCCAGCGCGGGTTCACGCGCTCGAACCTGTTTCGAATGCGGCAGTTCTTCGAGGCGTACCGCTCGAATCAAAAGTCGCGCCACTGGCGCGAAAATTACCTTGGACGCTCCCCGTGCTGCCCCTCAGTCA
>JBEHYH010000266.1:0-8841 GCA_048498275.1 Myxococcota bacterium
TGCCGGCCCTCGCATCGAGACGCGGCATGTTGAGCGGAGGCGCCATCTTATGCTGCACCTCGTTGCCCGAGGAACTGCCCGGCTTCGAGTTCGCGGGCGCGTTTCGTTCGAAGGCGCTCACGCGCGCGGCGTTCGATGCGCTCGTCGAGCTGCTCGCGTACGTCGGCCACCTGGAGCCGGCGAAGAAGGGCACGCAATGGCCGAAGTACACCCGCGTGGTGCGCTTCCGGAGGTTGGATTCGTCGTGGACCACCGCGTTGCTCGCGTGGTGGCGCGGTCAGTCGCGCGAGTTCGTCGGCAAGCTCGTCGTCGCGTTGACGGAGAAACAGGCCGCGCGCCGTCACGTCGACGACACCAGAGACGCGCTCGCGTTGCTCAAGCGCTTTTACGAAGACGAATGTCTGCCGCTCCGTGAAGTGCTGCGCGCCGCGGGAAAGCCCGACGCGGTGTTTCTTGCCCAGGCGGAGCGCGATCGCGCGTTCCTCAAGTGGTCTTCGTCGCGGTGAGCATCTTCTTCATCTGCGTGGTGATGAGGTCGATCGCGTTGCGCGGCATCAACCGGTACAGCGCGTTCAACGCCTTCGAGTCCTTCCCGACGTAGAGGTGCAGCGCGTTCCGTTCGATGCCTTCGATGATGCGTCGCGCGGCGACATCGGCGGGCAGCATCATCTTCGCGGCCTTCTCCGCGGCGCCTTCGGGCTGCGTCATCCCCGAGTTGGTCATGATGTTGGTGTGAATCGCGCCGGGGAAGACGACGCTCACGTGCACCGGCGTGCCGCGCAGCTCGGCGTAGAGCGATTCGGTGAGCAACTTCACCGCCGCCTTCGACGCGCCATACGCCGCCTGCCCGGGGAAGGGCATGAACCCGCCCATGCTCGAGACGTTCACGAGGTGCGCCTCGGGGCGCTGGAGCAGGTGTGGCAGGAACGCCTTCGTCATGTACAGCGTGCCGCGCCAGTTCACGTTGAAGACGCGATCGATGACCGCGTAGTCGAGGTCTTTCACGTCGGCGAACGGTTGGATGATGCCCGCGTTGTTGATGACGCAGTCGATCGCGCCGAAGCGCTCGATGATCGCCGCTGGCGACGCCTCGACGTCTTCACGGTTCGTGATGTCGAGCGTCTTCGTGAACAGGTTCACGTGCGCGGCGAGTGACGCGGTTTCGCCGAGCGTCTTCGCGTTCACGTCGAACGCCGCCACCTTCGCACCGTGCGCGAGGAGCGCGGAGGTCAACTCGCGGCCCATTCCGCTCCCGGCTCCCGTCACCACGACGACCTTGTCTTTGAGCTTCATGTGCTGCATTATGGCACTCAGTGTCACAATTGTCAGTCAGACGCCCTGGCCGGCCGGCCGAGTCGGATCCAGCCCGCATCGGAGAGGTCGCGCTCCGGCTCTTCGAGAAGAAGGGCTACGCGCAGGTCACGATGGACGACGTGGCGAAGGCCGCGCGCGTGAGCCGGCGCACCTTGTTCCGGCTGTTCCCCTCGAAGGCAGATCTCGCGTGGGCGGGCGTCGCCGAAGCGATGGCGTTCTCGAAGCGGCACTTCGCTGAACTGCCGGCGGGCGCTCGTGTGGCGAGCGTGTTTCGCGACGTGCTCGCTCCGGTGCTCGCGCGCTTCAGCTCGAAGGAGGCGATGCCGCTCGCGCGCCGCCGGCTGCGAATCATCGCGTCGTCACCAGAGCTGTTTCAGCACGCGTCGCTCGACGCGGTTCAGCGGCAACTCGCGATGATCCTCGGGCGTGGCAAGGCGACCCCGAAGTCGCTGCTCGCCGCGCGCAGCGTCGTCGCGGTCGGGTTCGGTGCCATGTTGTGGTGGGCCGAACATGGCGGCCACATGACGCCGCTCGAAGCCACGCGAGAAGCGTTCGACTCGTTGCGCTGAATTCGTGAAATACACGCGGTATGGACCAACTGCTGGCGGTGCTCGCGGTTCTCGCCACCAACCTCCCGGCGCTGATCGCGGAGGTGGTGTTGCTCTCGCTCGCGCTGCTTCGGCGCAGCCGTCACCCGCTCGTTTCGACCCTCGCGTCCATCGGCGCCGGGTTGCTGCTCTTCGAGGGCGTGTTCTCGGCGGCGTCCGTCTTGATTCCGCTCAAGCTCCACGAACAGGGCCTGTCGGCGATGGAGATGGGCAAGATTCTCGGCGTGTTCGGGCTGGTTCGCAGTGTGCTGTTCGCGACCGGCCTTGGCCTCATCGTCGGCGCGGTGTTCGCGGAGCGCGGCAACAAGTCTGCTTGAAAGGCACGAATGGTCTCCGTCACGTTGATCCGCCACGCGATTGCTGAAGACGGCGCCGACGACGACGCGCGCGCTCTCTCGAAGGAAGGGCGCAGGCGCTTTCGCGCGAGCGTCGAGACGCTGGAGCGAATCGGCGTTCGCTTCTCGAAGGTGCTGCATTCGCCGAAGCGGCGCGCGCTCGAGACCGCCGGGCTGCTGCGTTCGATCTGCGACGGCGATTTTGAAGTGACGCCGTTGCTCACGCAGAAGCCCTCGGAGGAGCTCCTCGCGCTGCTCGACGTGCACGAGCTCGCGGTGGTCGGTCACGAGCCGCATCTCTCGGCGCTGCTGGCGTGGCTGGTCACCGGCAAGACGGCGCTCGGTAGCAACTTCGAATTGAAGAAGGGCGCCGTGGCGAGGCTCGAAGGTGATCCGACTCCGGGCGGTATGCGGCTCCGCGCGCTGTGGACTCCGCGTGTGCTGCGATGATCTCCGTTACGCCGGCGCTGATGCGCTTCGAGAGGGCGCGCGCCGCGGCGCTGCGTGGCGAGGGCGTTCACGAAGTGCGGGCCGCCGCGCGGCGCCTGCGGGTGTGGCTCGAGCTCTCGGGCGTCACCGCGCTGGTCGATGATCTCCGTTGGCTGTGCCGTGAGACGTCGCGTCTTCGAGATCTCGAGGTGTTCGAAGGGGTGCTGCGCAATCGCCCGGTGCGCGCGGCGGCTGAACGGCAGGCCCGCGCCGCGCTGGCGTCGCGCCGCGTCGAGGGGGTGGTCGCCGCGCTTCGTTCGCTGCCGCCGCTCCAGACTTCACGCGCGCGCGCGGTGGTGCGCCGTTGGGAGAAGTCGCTGCGCTCGAACACGCTGAAGACCGACGACGACGTTCACGCGTTTCGCAAACGGGTTCGCCGCGTGCGTTACGCGTATGACTGGCTCGGCGAAGACTCGAAGGAGCTGCGCCGCGTTCAGAACGTGTTGGGGGCGCTGTGCGATCTCGCCGCGCTCTCGCGGCTCGTCACTTGACGAACGCGGCTTCGGCTTCTGCTTCGGAAAACGCGAGGTGCGCGGCGTGATGCTGCAGGTGCCGCGTGAAGCGCTCCATGGCGACGGCGGCGTTGGCGCTCTTGCCGACGATGCGCACGCTGCGGCGCACGCCGAACACGCGCAGCTTCTCGCCGGCCAGCTTGAACGCCTCGAGCAGGTGCGGCTGCAGCGTGTCGAGCGCGCGCACGTCTGACAGCACGTCGATGGGCGCGCGCAGCCGCGTCAACGCGGCGTCGAGCTCGCGCATCACGTCTTCCGTGCGATCACCGGTGGGGGAGCCACTCAGGGTGATGATGAGTCTGTTACGGCCAACATCTGCGTCGATACGAACCACGAAACTCCTGCGACTTCTCCCCCGGGGAAAAAAGACGCGGGCTCTCTATGTCGGAACCCCGACGGTGTCACGCCGCTGCGCGCAGCAGCTCGTCACCGGCGATGTTGCCGTCTTGCAGCCGCACCAGGCGGTCGCCGACCTCGGCCGCCTTCGGGTCGTGCGTCACCATGACGACCGTCAGTTGGCGTTCGCGCGTGGCTTCGCGAATCAGGCGCAGCACCTCGGTGCCGGTCTTCGAGTCGAGGTTGCCGGTGGGCTCGTCGGCGAGGAGCAGCGCGGGCTCCGAGAGCAGCGCGCGCGCGACGGCGACACGCTGCATCTCACCGCCCGACAATTCGTCGGGCCGGTGGTCGCCGCGGCCCTTGAGCCCGAACTGTTCGAGCAGCAGCTTCGCCTTCGGCTCCAGCACGTCGCGGTGCTTGCCCGAGAGCAGCTCGGGGAGAATCACGTTCTCCAGCGCGGTCAGCGTCGGCAGCAGGTTGAAGAACTGAAAGATGAAGCCGAGACGATCACGGCGAAAGCGCGAGAGCTCGTCATCGGGGAAGCGGGAGATCTCCTTCCCCTCGATGCGCAAGGTGCCACCCGTGGGCACGTCGAGCGCGCCGAGGAGATTGAGCATCGTCGACTTGCCGGAGCCGCTGCTGCCCATGATGGAGAGGAACTGCCCGCGCGGCACCGACAACGAGACCCCATTGAGCGCGCGAACCTCGGTCTTGCCGCGGCGGTACACCTTCACGACGTCCACGGCTTCGATCACAACTCCACCAGGCTTTCTTTTTCCATCCACCCCTCGAGGGTGTTCGGCAGGCGCACGCGCGCGAACTTTCCCGACGTCTCCATCACGCGCACCTTGAGGCCGGCGTGCACCTCGAAGGCGACCTTCGCCGACTCCCCGGGGAACTCGCGCACCTTCACCGCTTCGGGCATCACCACGGCTTCTTGCACGGTCTGGCGAACGTGGGCCGCGATGCCGAGCGCGCCGCCGAGCAACGCGCCCGCGAGCAGCAGCACGCCCGCGACGAGGCCGAGCAGCAACCGCGCGTTCGTTCTCCTCGAGAGCCACAGCACGGTGAACCCCAGCCACCAGGTGACGAGGAACGCGACGGCCACCCAGCGCTCGTTCATCGACGCGGCGAGCCGTTGCGTGAAGGGCACCGTGCCTTCTTCGCCGATGATCTTGTCGCCCTGACGCGAGCGCGCGACGCCGAGGTTGGCCTGGATGTCGTCGTCGTCTGACAACTGCGCGGCGCGCTCGAGGAACAACACCGCCGGGCCGAGCTTGCCCGCGGCGAGCTGCGTGGTGCCGAGGTTGAAGAGCACGTCGGGGCCCGACAACTGCGCGTCGAGCAGCTTCTGGTAGCGCGTCGCCGCGCCGTCGAAGTCGCCCTTGTAATAGGCGTCGTTGGCCTCGACGAAGAGCGCCTGCGCTTCTTGCGGCGTGTACTGACCCAGCGACAACGTGAGCAGGAGCGAGAGCATCAGCGCCAGCCCTCCATCGCCCTGGCGGCGTCATCGAAGACGCGCTTCCTCGCCGACGCTTCGCCGTAGCCCGGCGCGTACCGGCCCTCGTCGCATACGTCCAACACGGCGGTGATGCGCGCGCGCTCCGCGTCCTCCACTCCGGCGGCGCTCAACTTCGCGACGAGCTGATCGCGCGTGAAGCCGACCACCGGCTCACCCAGCTTCGCGCTCATGAAGCCCTGCAGCGCGTGGGTGATCTCGCCGTAGTACTCGTTGGGCGAGCCGCTCTTCATCAGCTTCTCCGCGCCGGCGAGCTGCTTGCGCGCCGCCTTCGCGGCCTTCGACTGGCGAGACGCGTCGGTCTCCGCGCGCAGCTTGCCGCGCGCGAACGCGAAGGCGCTGCCGAGCAGGGTGAGCAACAGCGGCGCGAGCGCGACCGGGAGGAACCACGGCGCGGAAGAGAGCGGCGCCGTCGCGCCCACGAAATGCGCGGTGTGACGCAACGACTTGAGCCCGCCGGCGACGAGCTGATTCTTCGGGGTGTCGAGGGTGGGGTCTTGCGTGCCGGGCACGGCGACCACGTTGGCGCCGCCCGCGCTGGGGCGAACGGTGACGGTGATCTCATCGACGCGGAGCTCCTCGAACTTGCGCGCTTCAGGGTCGAAGTACGGCAGCGTCACCGCGGGCAGCACGAACGTGCCGGTCTGCTGCGGCACCAGCGTGTACTCGACGGTGCGCGTGCCGCCGACGTACGCCTTCGAGTTCGCCTGCTTGTCGTTGATGATCGGGTCGTAGGTCTTGAACGACGCCGGCGCGTTGAGCGGAGGCACGGTGGCGGAGTCGAGGTTGCCGCGCCCTTCGAGCAGCAGCTTCACCTGCAACGGGTCACCGAGCGTGATGTCGGAATGCGAGATCTCCCGCGACATGCGCCAGCGGCCGACGAGCGTGGTCGCGGGGCCGGGTGGCAGGTTCTTCACCGTCAGTTTCAGCTCGTTGCCCACGCGGTGCACGCGGCGCCCGGCGTAGAGGATGTTGCCGGTGGTGATGTCCGACTCCGCACCTTCGATGGTGACGGTGCCCGGCTTGAGCGGGAACAGCGCGCGCTGCCGCAGCAGGAACTCGCGGTACGGCACGCCGTTGATCACCCGCTGCGTCGAGCTCAACTGCGTGGGCGACTTGAAGTCCTTGCTCAGGAAACCATCGAGCTTGGGCATCGTCACCGCGTCGACCGACGAGAGATCGACGCGCGAGTAGAGGTGAATCGTCAGCATCACCTGCTCGCCGACGTAGGCCTCGTTCTTGTCGAGCGACATGCGGAGGAACAGATCTGAATCGCTGCGCGGCACCACGACGTCATCACCGGGGAGATCCTCGGCGATGGGCGCGTCGTCGGGCTCGTCCATCCCTCCGAAGGGGAAGCCCGGAGGGAACCCGAATGGCCGGCCCTGGGCCTGCGGCGGCGGTTGCCGTTCGGGCTGCAGCCGGCCCTTCACGATGTTGATGTTCACCGGCTCGCTCTTGATGGTGTCGCGATCGGTGCTGAGCGACGCGGGAGGGATCTGCAGCGCTCCGGTCTTGTTCGCGCGCAACGTCAACGTCAGCTTGCGCACCTGCGTGATGTTCTGCTGACCGTTCATGAGGCTGAACTGCATCTGCGTCGACTCGCTGCGGCCGAGCACCTCGAAGTTCTTCAGCTCCGGTTGATGCAGCACCGAGCCGTCGGGCGCGTTGGTCACCACGATGTCGAGGCGGAACGTGTCTTCGATGCCGGCCGTGGCGCGATCTGCCTGCATGGTGACGCTCTGCGCGTGCGCGCTCAGCGCCGCGAGGCTCACTGCGATGATCGCGCTACCAGTCCTTGCCATGGGCATCACTCTTGGGAGTCTTCTGTTTGAACCGCCACAACTGCAGATTCTTTTCCGTGTTCTTCAACGAATCGAGCAGCATTTCGGCATCTTTCTTCTCGAGATCTGCTCCGCCATCGGGGAGCAGGTCACCCGTTTCGGCAGTCGTGCCCGCGTCGCCGAAGTCTTCGATGCCGCCGTCGCTGCCCGCGTCGCCCTGCTGGGAGTCTTCGCCCTGGCCCGCGTCGCCGGCCTGTTCCTTGTCGCCCTGACCACCGTCACCGGAGCCGCCGTCGCCCGGCCCACCGTCCTGCTGACCCTGACCGCCATCGACGCCGCCGTCTGAACCGCCATCGGGCGTACCTCCATCTCCATCGCCACCATCAGGTTTGCCACCGTCGGGCGCGCCGGCATCGGAACCTGCGTCGGTGTGCATGCCGGCGTCTTCGTTGCCCGCGTCGGGTTTGCCGCCGTCATGGCCACCACCGTCGGGCATGCCGCCGTCTTGCCCGCCTTTGTCTTCAGGGGGCAGGTTGCGCAGCAGCACCTCCATGTTGTGGCGCGCGGCTTCGTCACTCGGGTTCTTCCGGAGCGCGGCGCGGTACTCGCGGATCGCCTCCTTCTTGTCTCCGGCCTGCGCGGCGACGTTGCCGAGGTTGTAGTGGATGTCGCCCGCGAGCTCGCCGGAGCGATCGAGCTCGAGCGCCTGCTGAAACGCCTTCTTCGCTTCGTCGGTGCGCAGCAGCTTATTGAGCGCGAGGCCACGGTTGTACGCCGCGCGCGCGTCGCTCGGCTTTTCCTTGAGCGCCGCGTCGTAGTGCACCAGCGCTTCGTCGTAGCGGCCCGCGTTGTACGCGTCGGTGCCGGCTTCGGTTTCGGGCTGATTGCGCTCGAGAAGGCCGGCGGCGTTCGCGTCACCCGCTCCGAAGACGAACAGCGCGAGCGCGACGGGCGCTGCCTTCTTCGCGATGCGCCGCCAGGAGGGGACGATCAGGAAACCCAGCGCGAGGAAGCACAGGCCGATGAGCAGGAACGGCTGAAACGCCTCGCCGTATTTCACCGTGAGCCGGCTCTCGAGCTCCGACTTCTGGAGCGAATCGATGACCTTCACCACGTCGGCCATCGCCACGCCGCGCGGTTGGTAGAAGAACTCGCCGCCGGTGGCGTTGGCGATCGCCGTCAGCCCCGCGCGATCGAGCCGGGTGATCACCGGCGTGCCGTTCTCATCTTTCTTGTACCCGACGATGTCACCCTGCCGATTGAAGATGGGGATCGTCTCGCCCGACTCCGAGCCGATGCCGATGGCGAGCACCTTCGCGCCGAAGTCTTTGAGGCCCTCGACGCCGTCCTTCACGTCACCGGTGAGATCTTCGCCGTCAGACAGCAGCACCACCACGCGGTCTTTCGCGCCGCGATCCGCGTTCTCCAGCACCTGCCGCGACAACTGCAGCGCCGCGCCGATGTTCGAACCACCCTGCGGCATCTGCTCCGGGTCGACCGCGCGCAAGAAGAGCTTCGCCGCGCCATAGTCAGACGTGAGCGGGCACTGAATGAACGCGTCACCGGCGAACACCACGAGCCCCACGCGGTCGCCCTTGAGCGAATCGAGCAGCGTCGTGAGCTCCAGCTTCGCGCGCTCGATGCGCGACGGAGTCACATCGCGCGCGTACATCGACTTCGACGCGTCGAGCGCCACCACCACGTCGATGCCGCGACGCTTGGCGACCTCGGCTTTTTCACCGCACTGCGGCTGCGCGAGCGCGATGGCGAAGAAGATGAGGGCGAGCGTGTAGCTGCTGCTCTGCAACGTCGGCAGCACCACCGAAACACCGGGCGTCAAACCGGGCGCGAGCCGTTCAGACAACGTGTTCTTCACGCGCGTGCCACGGCGCGCCGACACGATAATGGCGATGAGCCCGAGCAGCAGCGCGACCAGAATTCCCG
>JBEHYH010000267.1:0-8818 GCA_048498275.1 Myxococcota bacterium
GCCGTAGAACGGGCGCATGTTGCTCGCTCTACGGCAGCGGCTGACTGCCGGTCGACGGCGCCGACAACATGCGCGGCCAACCGTTCACGAACTCGAGCCGGTCGACGAGCACCTGCCGCCCCGGTGATTGACCGACCTGGCCCGCGACCCACGCGTGAAACACGTGCACCCATTCGCCGCGCGTGCCCTTCACGACGGAGCCATGACCGGGGCCGGCCCACGCTCCGCGCGTTTTCAGAATCGGGTTGCCCGGGTTCTTCGTGAACGGGCCGGTCGGTGACGTCGAACGCGCGACGCCGATGGCGTAGTTGTTCGAGGCGTACCCGTTGGCCGAATAGAACAAATAGAAATACCCGCCCTCCTCGACCATCCACGGGCCTTCGACGAGGTTGCCTTCCCAACTCGTGTCGTGATCGATGAGCTGCGTCTTCGTGCCCGTCAGCGTGAGCCCATCAGCAGACAACGGCTGAATGAAGATGGGCGTCGGGTTGCCCGGCGTCTGATTGCCGTCGATTTTCCAAAGCAGATAGTTCTGCCCGGCGGCGGAGCGGAAGAAGTGCACGTCGATCGCTCCCGGCGAGGCAGGTTCGAGAATCGGTGAGGTCTGCGGCGTGTACGGACCACCCGGAGCGCTCGCCGTCGCCGTGCCCAGCGCGAACGCACCGTTGCTCTTTCGCGCGCTGAAGTACGCGACGTAGCCGCCGTTCACCGAGTGCAGCTCAGGCGCCCAGAAGTCGCTGACGGCCCACGCCGGTTGACCTGAGGGCCGCACGTAACCAATCGAGGTCCAGTTGATGAGGTCGGTCGATTTGCGCAACGCGAAGCGGCCTCCGGTGGTGGCCATGTAATAGCTGCCGCCGACCTTCATCACGCCCGGGTCTGGCGCGTCGGTGTCGAGCACCGGGTTCGCGTAAAGCCCTCCGCACTGCTGGTAGCGCAGCGACACGCGGCACGAAGACGCGCCGGTGAACGTCGGTGTCCACCCGTTCGACAACTGCGCCACCGAGTTGCTCCCCGACGCGCGGCACACGCCGTCCCACGTCACCGTCGCGTTCACGTCGTCGTAGTCATTCGGGTGATTCGGAGCGCGTGACCACGTCGAGCCGTAGCCGATGCGCGTCTGGCAGCTCGCGGGCGGCGCGGGTGAACACGAGCCCTGCTGATCAAGCGCGATGATGCAGCCGGAGTTGCCGGTGAAATACGGTGTCCACCCGTTCGAGAGCGTCGCGTACGAATTGCCGGAGCCGTCGGGCGTGCACACGCCGTCCCACGTGATGGCGCCTGATGCGTCGTCGTAGTCGTTCGGGTGATTGGGTCCATGGAGCCAGTTCGAGCCGTAGGTGATGCGCGTCGTGCATGGCGTCGCCGCGCCTCCGCCGGTTCCTGCTCCGCCACCGCTTGTCGCGGAGCCGCCACCTGATGACGCGCCACCGCCACCAACTGATCCGGCACCGCCACCGCTCGTCGCTGAGCCGCCACCCGATGACGCACTTCCGCCGCCCACCGCTGCGTCACCGCCACCGCTCATCGCGGACCCGCCACCTGATGACGCACTTCCGCCACCAACTGCTCCGGCACCGCCACCTGATGAAGCGCCGCCGCCACCAACTGATCCAACACCGCCACCGCTCGTCGCTGAACCGCCACCTGATGACGCAGATCCACCGCCAACTGATCCATCGCCACCGCCTGATGACGCGGAGCCTCCGCCGCTTGCTGCGTCACCGCCGCCCGATGACGCGGCTCCGCCGCCGTTCGCTGCGTCACCGCCACCGACTGCTCCGGAGCCTCCACCGGTGTCGCCGGTGATCGGCGTCGAACCGCATGCGGAAGAAAAGAGGAGCGCCGTCACGAGCCATCGATGCATGGGAACGGTCTACGAACGTTCTGCGCAGCCGAACAGCGCACCGCGCCCGTCCGTCACCGCGAAGCTTCAGCGCAGCGGCGTCGCGCGAATCGATCATCCCATCAACACGAGCAGGCCTTCCTCCATGTGCGGCGCTGAGGAAGCGAGCCGGCCAAGCTCCGTGACCGAACGAGAGGCACGTCGGCGTCGAGCACTTCGCGGTCCATCATGGCTGACGGCGGACGTGCCGATTCGCGAACCCGTTGAAATCAGCGTGAGAGACACGGGCACACCGCGTGCACAGCAGGCGCGCCATGCGAATCCACAACAGCCCCTCGAACGCCGTCACGCCGCACGACAACGAAGTTCCCACGCCGCCTCCGCCGACGACGAACGCCAGCAATCAGGTCTCGAGCTTCGACAATCAGCGGTCGTTCGACACCGGCTACAGCCTCGACAATCACGACGCTGCGCCCGTCGCCGGCGGTTCGATGCTGAGTCAAGCAGGCCAGGCCGCCGCGATGACCGTGTGGACCGAACTCGCCGCGCGCAATCTCATCGGCGATGCCACGGTCGATTCCGACGCGGGCCTGTTGCTCAAAGCGGTCAGCGCGACTCCGCCTGACGCGCACAAGGCCGAGGTCGTGAACTACACGAGCACCATCACGGGCACGACCGCACAGGCCGCGTTCGAGTACTTCAAGAAGCACCCCAACGAGTGGTTCGGCGCTTCAGGCATCACCCTTCACCCGCCGATCTCTGAACTCAAGGACGGAGCGCGTGTCGCGCTCGCTGAACCCACCGCGACTCCGCCGGTGATGGCGCCCATCGAGATCCACATCGACGAAGCCGCACGCACCGTCAGCATCACCACCCTCGACGGTCACCCGTTGCGCGGCGTGAATCAGTTCACGTTCGAAGACGCGGCCGGCGGCTGCGAGATGCATCAGTCGTCCGCGTTCGAGTTGAGCTCGTTCGCGGCTGAGCAGGGCTCCGCGGCGATGAAAGAAGCGCAGAAACGCGGGTTGCCCGGCGTTAAAGACCCCATCGAGCGCCAGCATGAAATCTGGCAAGCCGCGCACGCGAAGGTTGCCGACGGAGCCGAGCGATGAATGACGTGTTGCTGTTCGATGGCCACTGCCGTTTCTGCAAGAAGTCGGCGATCGCCTTGAAAGCGCAGACGCGCGGCGAACTCGTGCTGACCTCCTTTCGCGAGATCGACCCCACGCAGTACGGCATCACCTTCGAAGACTGCGAGAAGAAGCTGCACCTCGTCTTCGACGGCCGCGTCGAAGCGGGAGTCGGCGCCATCGTTCAAGCGCTGCGTCACCGCTGGTACGGGCTGTTCCTGAAGGTGCTGCTGCTCCCGGGAATCCGCGCGATCGCCGAAGCGGTCTACATGCAGATTTCGAAGCGCCGCTTCAAGCTCGCGGGCGGCTGCGCCGACGGCAACTGCACCATGTACCAGTAAGGCAATTCGGCTCCGGCGCTCGCGTATGGTCCAGCGCCATGACCTCCGAAGAACTGCAGGCGCTCGAGAAGCGCGTTCACGCCATCGTTCGCCCGGAGCGTGAGCTGCTCTGGCTCTACATCCTCACGTCACTCCTGGGCTTCATCGCGGCGCCGCTCATCTTCGTGCCGCTGTTCTTCCACTACGAGACGCTGTGGTACCGGTTCTCGGCGAGTGGCATCGCGATGGGCTCGGGGATCCTCTTCCGCAGCGAGCAGCAGCTCACCTACGCGCGCATGCAGGACATTCATCTCTCGCAGAACATCGTCGAGCGCTGGCTCGGCATCGGCACGGTGACGGTGCAGACCGCGGGCGCGGGAGCCGGCGGCAATCTGCGCATCGTCGGGGTGCGCGACTTCAACGGAATCCGCGATTACCTCTACGCGAAGATGCGCGGCGTTCGCGACGAGTCGCACGGCACGTCGACCGACGCGTTGCTGACCGACATCCGCGACGCGCTCCGTGACGCCGCGAACGCGCTCGCGAAGAAGGAGGCGTGAATGGACACGCTGCTGAAAATTCTGATGCCGATTTTCGGCCCGCTGCTGAAGCTCGACACGCGCCCGCCGCATCTGCCTGAAGGCACCTCGCTGGTTCGTTCGAGCAAGCCCGCCGAGAAATGGTTGGGCTACCGCTACCTCGCGACGCTGTTCACCTTCCTCAATCAGTTCGTCGGCATGGGCATCGCCATCATCGGGCTCATCGCGGGCCTGAAGACGTGGGGCCTCGTCATCGCGTGCGTGCTGGTGGTGGGGGAGCTCATCGCCATCGGCTTCGCGCTGGTGGTGGTGCGCGTCGATTACGAGATGCGGCACTACCTCGTCGGCGACCGTTCGCTGCGCGTCGCGCAGGGCGCGTGGAAGCGTGAAGAAGTGACCCTGAGCTACGCGAACGTGCAGAACCTCGAGGTGACTCAGGGCCCCATCGAGCGCGTGTTCGGGTTCAAGTCGCTCACCGTGTCGACCGCCGGCGCCGACAGTCAGCCCGGTCACGCGTCGTCACACCAGGTGACGCTGGTCGGGCTCGAGAACGCCGATGAGCTGCGCGGGCTGATCCTCAAGATGATGCATGAGCACCGCGACGCCGGCCTGGGCGAGCCCGCGTCGCAGCCCGGCGAACTGGTTCCGGCACGACTCCTTGAAATCAGGGAGGCAGCAGTTGCGTTGAGGCAGGCGGCGGCGCGAATGAGTTGACATTCTGCGTCGTCATGACGAAACCCAGTAGGAACCCATCGATTTCTTTCACCCGCAGGGAATTTTAATGACCTCGTTTCTCTTGTTGGCGCAGGCAGCTCCCGCTCAGCACCAGGGGTGGCTCACGCAGAAGTTGCTCTCCACGTTGACGAGTGACGCTGAATGGGTGCTCTGGCTCCTCGCGGCGCTGTCGGTCATCTCCATCGCGGTCATGTTGGAGCGCGCCGTCTACTTTGCGACCCGCACCCTGCCTGACAGCGATGGTCTCCTGCTCAAGCTGGCGAAGGGCGACATCGACTCGGTGAAGACCGCGGTCGCCAGCAAGTCGGGCATGGAAGCGGCGATTCTGCGTGAAGGCATCGCGGCCATCGACAAGGGCCCCGACACCGTCGATGAGATCATCAACGCGACGATGGCGCGCGAGCGCCCGCGCTACGAGCGCTTCCTCTCGATTCTCGGCACGCTCGGCAGCAACACCCCGTTCATCGGTCTGTTCGGCACGGTGCTCGGCATCATCAAGGCCTTCAAGGACCTCGGTGGTTCGAGCGCGCAGGGCTCCGAAGTGCAGGCCACGGTGATGGCCGGTATTTCCGAAGCGCTGGTCGCGACCGCCGTCGGCCTCGCCGTCGCGATCCCCGCGGTCATCGGGTACAACATTCTGCAGCGCTCGGTGAAGAACACCGCGGCGCGCGCGACGGCGCTGGGTCACGCGCTGGTCGGTCACCTCCGCGCGACGGGGAAGTGAGCCATGGCCGGTGGAACTCAAGACAATGACGACGGGGAGATCACCGGCATCAACGTGACGCCGTTGGTCGACATCGTGCTCGTGCTGCTGATCATCTTCATGGTCACCGCGAACTTCATCGTGAAGGAGACCGTCGAGGTCGACCTCCCGAGAGCGGCGAACACGCAAGACAAGACGGTGCAGACGCCGGTGATGCTCACCCTCGACAAGGACGCGAAGATCTTCTTCGACGGCGCCGAGGTGACGGAGGCGGCCGCGCTCGCGAAGATGAAGGAGGCCGCCGCGAAGGACAAAGAGGTGCGCGCCATCATCTCCGCCGACCAGTCGCTCAACTACGGCAAGGTGATGAACCTCATCGACCTGGTCAAAGGCGCGGGTATCGCCAAGTTCGCGCTCAATATTCAGAAGGAAGCGAAACCCACGGCCGCGCCGTGACGTTTGAGTAGAGACGATGTCCTCCACGTCCGTGTTCGAGCAACGAGATGAACCCAGCGCCCTGATCTTCATCGGGCTGCTGGTGGGCTCCATCGTGGCGCACGGCGTGTTGGTGTTCTTGATGCCCGACCACCCTCCGGAGCGCGTCGCGAATACGCGCGTGGAGATGGAGTTCTACGAAGAGAAGAAGCCGGACCCTCCGAAGGAAGAGGAGCCGCCCAAGCCGCCCGAGCCCGAGAAGCTCGAGGTGCCGAAGATCAAGCCCAAGGCCATCGCCAAGGCCGACACGCCGAAGCCGCCTGAAGAGGCGCCGCCTCCGCCGAATCAAGAAGCGAAGGAAGTGCCCAAGGAGCCGGTGCCCATCGTCATCGGCGTCACCATGGATTCGACGACGGCCGCCGGTGGGTTTGCGGTGCAGGTCGGCAACACGACCTACGGCAAGGCCTCGAAAGACGTCGTCGACCCGAACAACGTGAAGAACTACGCGGCGCCGAAATACGCGCCTCCGGGCAGCGCCGATACCGAGCCGGTGATCATGGGCGAGGTGAAGATCGACTACCCGCCTGAAGCGAAGAAGAACGACATCGAAGGTGACGTGCGCCTGCGCGTGACCACCGACGAGACCGGCGCGGTGACCGCGGTGTCGGTCATCGCGGGCCCGGGGTACGGGTTGAACGAAGCCGCCCGCGACGCGCTCAAGCGCTTCAAGTTCAAGCCCGCGACCAAGGGCGGCGAGGCGGTCGGCTACACGTTCACGTACACGTACCGGTTCCTGCTCGATTGACGTGACCCGGGTCTTGTACGAAATTTTGTACATGGCCCTGAAACCGTCTCGAGACATCATCCCCGTCAGTGAAGCGCGCGCGAAGTTGCCGGAGTTGATGGACGCCGCGAACAAGGGCGAGACCAAGTTCATCACCCGCAACGGGCACACGGAGTCGGTGCTGATGAGCGTGGCGAAGTACGAGTACCTCACGGAACTCAGCGGCCCAGATTGGCACCCGAATCAGATTCGGCGGGCGCTCGAAGATGTGCTCGAGGGTCGCGTATTCTCGGAGAGGGAATCGCGGGCGCAGATGAAAAAGGTGATGGAGCGGGCGAGGGGGAAACGTGAAACGGCGAAGACTCGTCACCACAAGTAACTATTGGCAGACGCTCGACTTCGTTCTCGATTGGAACGATCCACCATCTCGGGAGCTGCTGGCATCTCTCGAAGTGCTCACAAGTGCCTTCAAAACCGTCCGACAACTGCCCGATGTTGGCAGGCCATATCGGGTTCGCTCGATTCGCTGTTGAAGCGAATCATCGAGCGCCTTGGCGATGGCCAGCTTCGTGAGTTCGTCGCCGGCGAGTTGTTGGTGCTCTACCTCTCGGGGCCAACGCAGGTGTCGCTGCTCGCCGTGCGGCATCAGAAGCAGTCGCGCTACTCGTTCAACTGAGTGAGCCTCGTTTGAGTCGCGCGTGTCTCGTATGCGAACTTCGAACGATGGCTTCCACCGCGCTCGACCGCCGAGATGAACCCAGTGGTTTGATCTTCGTCACCCTGCTCGCAGCGTCGATCGTCGCGCACGCGATGCTGGTGAACGCGATGAAGTTCGAAACACGCGCTCCGGCGATGCGGCGGAGCGTGGAGATGGCGTTCTTCGAAGAGAAGCGCATCGAGCCGCCGAAGGTCGAAGTGGCCCGGCCGCTCGTCAAGGTGACGCCGGTGACGCGCATCGCGAAGCCGCAGAAAGACCTTCCGCCCTCGCAGGAGCCGCCGAAGCGCATCGAGGAGCCCGTGTTCGGAATCACGATGGACTCCACGATCCCCAATGCTGCGTTCGTGGTGCCGCCCGGCAATTCCTCGTTCGGCCCGGCGAAGAAGCTCGTGGACGAAGTGAAGCCGCTCGGCGGTTCGAAATTCGCGGCGCCGGGGAGCGCTGACAGCGAGCCTTCGGTGCTCGGCGAAGTGAAGGTCGAGTATCCACCCGAGGCGAAGTTGAACGACATCGATGGTGTCGTGCGTCTGCGGGTCACGACCGATGAACGCGGAGCCGTAACGTCGGTCGTGGTCATCTCCGGACCCGGGTATGGACTCGATGAGGCCGCGCGTGAGGCGCTCAAGCGCTTCAGGTTCAAGCCCGCAACGAAAGCCGGCGAGCCCGTTGGTTACACCTTCACGTACTCGTACCGGTTCGAACTCGACTGAACGGAGTCGTTCAGTAGTGGCGCTCGAGCACGTACCAGCCGAACGCGCGCAGCATCACCTTCGCGAGGGAATCTTCGACGAGTGGATTCAGCGCGCTCCACCCGTCTTCGATGAGCTTGCGCGCCTGCAGCAGACAGCTCTCGAGGGCACCCGACTTCTTGATGAGCTCGAGCGCTTCGCTGAGCACTTCGGCGTCTTCAGATTTGCGCGACACCAGCACCCACAGCCGCTGCCGCTCCTCGTCAGCCAGATTCGCGAACGCGCGCACCACCGGCAGCGTCGCCTTGCCGTGAGAGAGATCTTCCGCCGTCTGCTTCAAGCCGCCCGCGAAGCCGCGCAGGTTGAGCACGTCGTCGACGATCTGAAACGCGAGCCCGAGCGCGTCGAAGTACCGGCCGACCGTTTCGATCTGCGTCTTGCTGCCTCCGCCGGCGAGCGCGCCCATGCGCGCCAACGCCGCCGCCGGAGCCGCCGTCTTCAACCGGTGAATCGCCAGCACGCGCTGCTCGAGCGCCACGAAGTCACCCGACGCGAGCGCCGGAGCGACGAACGCTTCGAGCCCATCGAGATCGATGGCCTGCCCCGCGTGACCTTCACGGAGCGCTTCGAAGTACAGCTCGTAGAGCGCGAGTTTGATGTCGTCGCTCACCAGCGCGCGGCGGAGCAGACGCTCGCCCATGAAGTACGCGGCGGTGCCCGCGTTGATGGCCAGCGCTTCGCCATACTTGAGGTGCGTGGTCGGGCCACCGCGGCGAACGGTCGACTTGTCCTGCACGTCGTCGACGATGAGCGAGCCGACGTGCATGAACTCGGGGAACGCGAGCCACTCAGCGAACACGCGCGAATCACCGAGCACCACGTCGCAGCACGCGAGCGCGGCGTACGAACGCCACGCCTT
>JBEHYH010000268.1:0-8818 GCA_048498275.1 Myxococcota bacterium
GAGCACACCCGTGCGGCCGGTGTGCATCATCTGCAGAAAGATGCGGCCACCCTTCGCGTGCACCGCGTCGGTGACCTTCTTCCACGCGGCCTGCTGCTCGTCATTGTACAGGCCGGGCTGGCGCGCGTAGCCGACGCCATCGGGCGAGGGCGACGTACCTTCGGTGATCAGCAGACCCGCGTCGGCGCGCTGCGCGTAGTACTCGGCGACGATGTCGGCCGGCACGTTGTCGGGCGAGCGGCTGCGCGTCATCGGCGCCATCACGATGCGGTTCTTCAGCGTGATCGGGCCCAGCTTGAATTCAGAAAACAGGAGGTTGCTCATGGTGGCGCTGTAGATGCAGCTCCCACCGTTCCGTTTCAAACAAAACGTCAGGGCGTGACCTTCACTTCGATCGATCCGGCGAGCTCCCCGAAGCGCACGTTCACGAGGCTGGTGCCGGCGGAGTTCGCATCGAGCGCGATGACGCTGTCCTGGCTGGTGATGGGCTTGAGCACGTTCCCCTCGACCGACCAGGTGAACGGCGTCTTCGCGAAGACCTCGCCGTTCGCACCGGCGAGCTTCGCCTGCAACTGACCGCCGTCTTTGAGTTTGAACGACGCGGCGTTGCGCCCATCTTTGTCGACCACCGAGATGGAGGTCGCTTCAGCGACGTTCACGGTGATCGCGTCGATCTCCGCGCCATTCGAATCGGTGAACACGATGCGGCCCGAGCCTGTGGTGAGCGCGTCGAGCGGGAGCGTCGCCTGGCGATCGTTGCATTGCGTCGTCGTGCATTCGAGCGACAGCGTGGTCTTGCTGGTGGCGACGACGGCCGGGCTCTCGGCTTCGACGCGCAACGAGTCGAGCTTCTTGTCGCCGACCAGCAGTTCATTCGAGCCACCGCGTGCGAGCGTGCTCTTGCTCGCCGCGACGCTGGTGCAACCGCCGAGACCGAAGCGCAATCGGAGCGCTCCCTTTTCACCGCCGTATTCGGGGTCCTGACAGCCGAACGAAACCACTGCGAATGCGATCATCAATCGAGTGAGTTTGGGATTCATGCGGTGACACGATTCCAAGATGCGTGCCGCTCGGAACGCACGTGATTCTGGGCGACTGGCATGTGGCATCGCCGGAGCTGCCTCGCGGGGTGCGCACTTTCTGCCCGGGCTTACGCGTCGCTTATTGCACCTCGAGCAAGGCGCGAATCCGACGGCGTTCAGGCTCGGTGAAATCGCGTTCGAGGAGCGCATCGAACTGCTTCGCGTCCAGCCTGGCGCGCTGGGCTTTGATCGCTTCGACCCGCGCGTTCCATTGCGCGCGCTCGTCATCGAGTTGCCCGAGTCGTGCAGCGGCTTCGGCTCCCACTTTGGCTTCACGAAGCTTGCGGCGGTCTTCAGCGCTCACGCCTTCAGCATCGAAGCGCGCGGTGTCTTGAACCGTGTCTTGGAGCTGCGCGGTGTCCTTCGCCAACTGCCGCGCCTCGGGAGGCAGCTTCTCATCGAGCTCCGCCAACGATTCGCGCGTCGCGCCGTTCTGCACGAGCTCGCGGCGTGAAATCGCCCATTCATCTGCACGCTCTTCGTCTTCGTAGAAGGCGCGCGCGATCTCGGCGCCGAGCTTCAACACGCGAAGGTCGTGCGCCTGCGTGAGCCGCCGACGTGGGTCTGGATCGGGCTGAACGCGCCCCGCGGCTTCGAGGTACGCGACGTAGCGATCGAAGATCGCCATGACTCGCGCGACACGATCTGCAGGCGCAACGGGTTCGAGCTCGGTCTGCAAACGCGAACGCACCTGGGCGAGCGTCACTTCGCCGATGGCCGAGAGCAGATGATCGAACCGGCGCCGCAACGCGAGATCGACGCGAACGCTTCCATCCGCGAGCCAGCTGATTTCTCCGTCGCGTTCCGTTCCACGCAATGAGGGAGGCGAAGCGACGACGCGCTCTTCGACCTCGCGCTGAGTCGATGAACCTTGAGTCGGCTCAGCATCGACAACTGCAGCAGGTGAGGGCGCCGGTGCTTCATCACCGGACGCCCACCACGCGATGGCTGCGCACAGAACGAGCAGCGCCGCTGCGACAGCCCACTTCACTTACAGCCCGAGGCCCTTCAGCCGATTCGCCTGCGAGCGGTACACTGACACCGGCGACGAAGAGAACAGACCGCGCAGGCCCACGAGTTGATTCACTTCGTCGAGGTGGTTCCACCCGTAGTCGTCGCGCAACACCGTGCCCCAGTGTGACGAGCACTGACCGACGAGGCCGTCGTTCTGTTCGAAGCCGAACGCGAGCGAGCCCGCGCCCATCAGCGCGTCACTCGCGTCGAACACGTTGGTGAGCACCGAGGTGCCGCCCATCGAGTAGTAGCGAATGCCGTTCACGAGGTTCGCGCCTTGACCGCACGCGCTCGTCGGTTTGCCCTGCGGGTGCTGCGCATTGAAGGTCGCGGAGCCCGCGCTGCTGAGCGAGCCCAGGGCCGCGAGCGCGTCTTGCGGCCGCGCGCTGCCTGAAAGAAACCCGATGAACGTCGAGAGCGCGTTCACGAACCCGGCGGCGATGCTCGCCTGCACCGAACCCGACGGCGCGACGGTGTTGATGAGATCGGCGACCTTACTGCCCGTGTGCGGCGCGCCGACCGTCGTCACCGACGCGACGAGATCAGGCCGCACCGACGCGACGTAACGCGCGGTGGGTCCACCATGAGAGTGGCCGATGAGATTGAACTTCGTGTGCCCGTGCAGCGCCTTGAGCGTGTCGAGCTGTTGGATCAATTGCTCTCCGCGCAACGTCGTCGAGTTCGATTGCGAGACGTCGACCACGTAGACGATCGCGCCGCCGCTCCGGAGCTCGGGCCCGATATCGTGGAAGTAATCGAGGATGCCCAGCAGGCTGTCGAAGCCGAGCAAGCCGTGCACGAGCACGATCGGGTTCCTGGTCTTCGTGTACGTGTCAGCAGCGAGCGCCGGCAGCGAGAGAATCAAAGAGAGAAGAACGAGAACTCGGCGCATGCGCGACCTCCGGTGAGAGCCAGGACGGAAAAAACCGCGCGCACGGTGACGACTCTTGATTCTGAAATCACGCCGCGACGCGGAACCGACACAGTCCCACAAGGTGCGACGTGGTGTTGCGAGTTACTTGAGGAGCGCGACGGCGAGCGCCGCGAGCCCGATTAACGGCGCGAAGCCCTGCTTGAAGGCCGCGCCGCGCTTGTCGGGCGAACCGCCGGCGAGCACCAGCGCCGCGAGCAGCATCGAACCCGCGCCTGCGATCATCAGCGCCGCGCCGAGCTGGAGGTTGCCCATCGCCGCGTACGCGACGCCCACGCCCGCCATGATCGCGAGGAACAGGTTGTAGAAACCCTGGTTGAACGCGAACTCCTTCGTCTGCTGCGCCTGCTCCTCAGTGATGCCGAAGGTCTTGCGCGTCGCCGGCTTCAGCCACGCGAGCGACTCCATGTAGAAGATGAAGACGTGGAGCAGGGCGGCGAGGCTGACGAAGATGAGCGCGGTGGTGAGCATGGTGGATCAATAGATGAAGGCGTCGTCGCCGTCGGTAACCGTGATGTAGAGAACCGTGTCGCCCCGCACGCCGGCGTCGATGTTCATCGCGGCCTGCACCACCGCGTCACGCGCCACGTCGTCGTACGCGATCACATGGAGGATCTGTTTGTTCCACTGCCACGGCGGCTGAACGTTCGCGGTGCTGGAGTGGATGTCGCTGAACTTGCCATCGAGCAGGTTCGTGGCGTCGGCCACCGTCAACGCGCTGCCCGGCGGGTACTTGAACGCGCGCGCCACGCTGACGCCGACGACTTGCCCCTCGAGCCACACCACGATGTCGGTCTTCTTGCTGCTCGGCGGGTCGTAGACGACTTGTGTTTCGGTCGCCGCGAGCTCCGCGAATTCGCAGCGGTGCAGCACTTCGAACGCGAACGCCTCCGACTCGATGGAGCTGCCACCCGCGTTCATCGTCGTGAACAACGTGTAGCCGCCGTCGGAGAGCAGCCCCGCGTCGAGCACGAGATCCGCGAAGTCGATGCGCGTCTCGTAGGTGCTCGGCGCCGGCGAATTCAGATCGATGGCTGACAACGGGCCGCATTCGCCGCTGATCGCTCCGAAACCCGGCAGAGGGACCGCGGGGCCGGCGTCTGGAACTCCCGCGTCTTCAACGCCCGCGTCGATCACACCTGAGTCGATTTCGCCAGCGTCGATCACGCCGGCATCCACGACGCCTGCATCGATCTCTCCAGCATCGATACCTGAATCGACGAGGTGCCCGGCATCAGGCTGAACGCCGCCGTCATCTCCAGAAGGAGTTCCACAGGCCCACGTGAACGCCGACAGCAGCAGAATCGCGCGACGCATGTTCAGACGAAGGTGAGCCAGTGCAGGTACGCCGGCTCGTGACCGCGCACGACGCGGAAGTACTGTTCCTGAATCTCGCGGGTGATGGGGCCGGCCTTGCCTTCACCGACCTGCCGATTGTCGACCTCGCGCACCGGCGTCACCTCGGCGGCGGTGCCGGTGAAGAACACCTCCCCGGCGATGTAGAGCGCGTCGCGCGTGAAGCTGACTTCTTCGACCGGGCGGCCCGCGTCGCGGAGCAGGTGGATGATGGTGTCGCGCGTGATGCCGCGCAGAATCGGCGACGAGAGCGACGGCGTGCGCACGACGCCGTGACGGCCGATGCAGAAGATGTTCTCGCCCGATGCTTCAGCCACGAAGCCGGAGATGTCGAGGAGGATGGCTTCGTCGTACCCGCCCAGCACCGCCTCGCGCTTGGCGAGAATCGAGTTCACGTACTGGCCCGAGATCTTGCCGCGCACCATGTTCACGTTCACGTGCATGCGCGTGAAGCTCGACACCTTCGCGCGGATGCCTTCCTTCAGACCCTTGTCGCCGAGGTAGCTCCCCCATTCCCACGCGGTGATGGCCACGCGCGTGTCGTTCACCGCGCCGAGGCCCATCGCGCCGTCGCCCATGAACGCCACCGGCCGCAGGTACGCGCCATTCGGAAAACGATCGCCTTGCACCTTGAGCACGTCGATGCACGCCTGCATCAACTGCTCTTCGGTGAAGGGGATCTTCAGCATGATGATGTGCGCCGAATCGAAGAACCGGCGGATGTGCTCTCGCAGGCGGAAGATCGCGAGCTGGCCGTCCTTGGTGCGGTAGGCGCGAATGCCCTCGAACACGCCGAGGCCGTAGTGCAGGGCGTGCGTCATCACGTGGACGTTCGCCGAATCCCAGGCGATGAGTTTCCCGTCCATCCACACCTTGTCGGCCTTCAGCACTGCGTTCGACGTCGAGCTCATGACTCGCGCCTAAAACAGACGCAGGGCGTCAAGGCAACGGCGCAGGCTGGGGTACGGGCGTTTCTGAGCTGCGAATCGCGGGCGTGCCGCGCGGGAGCTTTACGACGAAGCGCGCGCCGCCGTCTTCGGGGTGCTCGGCGTGCACCGTGCCGCCGTGGTGTTCGGCGAGCTGCGAGACGATCCACAACCCGAGCCCGAAGCCGCGCGTGTCGTCAGGCGCCTGCGCGCGGGCGAAGCGCGCGAAGAGCCGGGGGATCTCCTCGGGCTTCACCCCCGGGCCGTGATCGCGCACCGAGAACGTCACTGTTTCCGGCTCGCCGCTGAGCTCGATTTCCAGCGGGCCGGGCGCGTACTTGCGCGCGTTGTCGATGAGGTTCGCGAGGATCTGCTCGAGACGCGTGCGGTCCCAGAAGCCGTGCATGTTGCCGTTGACCTGCACCGTCGCCGGCGCGGTCGGCCACGCGCCATCGGGTGACGGCCGCAGAATCGCCGCGCGCGCGACCTCCTCGAGATCGGTGAGCGTGCGCTGCAGGTGCAGCTCCGACGACGAGAGCCGCGAGAGATCGAGCAGATAGTCGGACAGCCGCGCGAGCCGGTCGACGCTCTGTTGCACCTGACGCAGGTACGCGAGCGCGTGCGCGACGGGGTTCTCGATGGTGCCCGGGCGCTCCCAGCTCTTGATGGCGTTGCGCACCTGAAACTTGAGCGCGGTGATCGGCGTGCGCAGCTCGTGGCTGCCGACGGCGAGGAAGTCTTCGCGAGATCTCAACGCCGCGCGGAGCTCGTCCTCGGTGCGTTTGAGCACCGAGATGTCCTGCAGAATCAGCAGCGTGGTCGCCGGGTTGCCATGCAGCGCGGGGATCCTCTCGGAAAACACCAGCAGCGCGCCGGTCTGATGTGCGAACTCGTATTCGATGAGCTCCGCGTTCAACTTTTCTTTGCGCGCGGTGCGCGCGACCGGGAGCGTCTCGGGCGTGAGCGCGACGCCATCGCCATCGCGGAGCTTGAGCGTCGCCGGCCATGGCTGCCCGGTGAACACCCCGCCGGCGAACGTGCACGCGGCGTAGTTCGCGAACCGTGGCGAATTGCTGCCTTCGTCGAGCAGCACCAGCGCCATCGGCAGCGTGTCGAGCACCGACTCGAGCCAGCGCTGTTGTTCGATGGCCGCGGCGCGCTGGCGTTCCAGCAGCTCGCGTTCATGCGCCTGCTGCTGCGTCGCGCGGAGCTCCTCGCCGACGCGTTGCACCTCGCGCGTCTTGAGCGCGAGCTCGACGAAGACCTGCAGCTTGCCGCACAGAATCGACGGCTCGACGGGCTTGATCAGGTAGTCGACCGCGCCGACCTCGTACGCGTGGAACTCGGGCGGGGCGCCTTCATCCATCCCCGTGAGGAAGATGATCGGCGTGCGCGCCGACTTCTCGCGTTCGCGAATGAGCCGCGCGCACTCGAAGCCGTCCATCTCCGGCATCTTCACGTCGAGCACGATGGCCGCGAACTCGTGCTGCAGCAGCAGGCGCAGCGCCTCCGTGCCGGAGCTGGCCTTGAAGATGCGTTGCTGCAGCGGCTCGAGCACGGCCTCGAGCGCCATCAGGTTCCTCGCGTCGTCGTCGACCACGAGGAGGTTCACCTGCTCCTGGAGCATCACGCATGGGCTCCCGGTACCGGCGGCGCGGGCATGCGTTCGGGGCTGATGCGCGGCGCGAGCCATACGCGCAGCACGGAGATGAGCTTGTCGACGTTCACCGGCTTGGCGATGTAGTCGGAAGCGCCCGCGGCGAGACATTTCTCGCGGTCGCCCTTCATCGCTTTCGCGGTGAGCGCGACGACCGGCAGGTCGGTGAAGGCCGGCCGCTCACGAATCGCGCGCGTGGCTTCGTAGCCGTCCATGTCGGGCATCATGACGTCCATCAGCACCAGATCGACGCCCGGGTTGTCTTCCAGGCGCTGGAGGCCTTCTTTCGCGCCTTCGGCGTGCAACACGTGGATGTCGTGGTGTTCGAGCGTGGCGGTGAGCGCGAAGATGTTGCGCACATCGTCGTCGATGACGAGCACGGTGCGGCCCGCGAGCTGGGGATCTTTCGCGAGCGCGAGACGCACGAGCGACTGTTGCGCGAGCGGCAGGCGATCGACGCGGCGATGCAGGTACATCGTCACCAGCTCGACGAGCCGCTCGGGCGTGCGCGCGAACGACGCGACCCAGCCCGCGGGCGGCTGCATCGCCCAACGCCATTCGAGCGAGCCATCGCCGTTCTCCACGAAGAAGACGACCGGTGGGCGCGCGGCGGCCGCGTTGAGCGCCTTGATCACGGTGTGCGGGCTGTCGACCGTCTCGTCGATGGTGGCCAGCAGTGTGTCGTAGCTCCGGCGTTCGAGGAGCTTCAGGGCTTCGGCGAAGGACGTGGCGATGTCGACGCGCGTGTTGGGCTCGCTGACCATCGCGCTCACGCGCATCGCGTGCTCCCGCCGCAGGTCGAGCACCAGAATCTGCCGGCCCGCGTCGTCGGCGAAGTGTGGCAGGTGGTTGATGGCCTTCTGCAGGCTCGCCGGTTCGGCGGGGAGCACCGCCGCGGCGCCCGAACGCAACGCGCGCTGCTCATCTTCCCGATCGGCGTTGCCGACGAAGAAGACGGGCAGATGCCTGACCGTGACATCGCGCTTGAGGCGATCGAGCATCGTCCACGCGTCGCGGCCGGGGAGGGCGAGGTCGATCAACACCGCCTTCACGTCGGGTCTGCGCGCGGCGTCGACGGCGAGATCGATCTGCTCGACGGAGTGCAGGGCGAACCGCTGCTTCTCGGCGATCTCCCGCCATGTGCCCGCGTCGCTCGTGCGTTCAGAGACGAGCAACAGCGTCGCGTCGGCGCCGGGCACGCGTTCTTCGACGGGCGTCGGGCGGCTGATCGCGATCGCGCGTGGTTCTTCGGGCTGCGCGTCGCGATGGGCGCCGGGCTGAATGGTGACGACACGCGCCGCCCGCGGAGGCTTCACCGCGTAGCGCTCGGGGAGGAAGAGCGTGAACGTGGACCCCAGGCCGGGTTCGCTTTCGACGCGCAGCTCACCGCCGAGGAGTTGTGCGAGCTCACGGCTGATGGACAGGCCGAGCCCGGTGCCTCCGTAACGGCGGCTGGTGGTGCCGTCGGCCTGCTGGAACGCCTCGAAGATGAGCTGATGCTTGTCGCTGGGAATGCCGATGCCGGTGTCGACGACGGAGAACCCGATGAACCCGTCGTGCGCCGCGAACACCTTGAGCACCACGCTGCCGCGCTCGGTGAACTTGAACGCGTTCGACAGGAGGTTGCGCAACACCTGCTGCAACCGCTTCGCGTCGGTGAACAGCGACGGCGCGAGGTTGGGGTCGATGTGCGTCTCGAAGACCAGGCTCTTCTTCTCGGCGAGCTGGCGGAAGGAGCGCTCCACGAAGTCGCGCATCTCGAGCAGGCGCACGGTGCTGGCGTTGACCGCCACGGTGCCCGATTCGATCTTCGCGAGGTCGAGGATGTCGTCGATCAGCTCCAGCAGCTCGG
>JBEHYH010000269.1:0-8805 GCA_048498275.1 Myxococcota bacterium
TCCACGACGTCGAGGAGTTCGTGCGTTTCCGCATGCGGCCGAGAACCTGAATGCGTTTCGTCTGGCTGTTGATGTTGAGCGGGTGCGTGACGCTGCGGCCGGTGTCGCCGTTGCCCGAGAATTTTCGCTGGGGTGTCGCGACGGCCGGCTTTCAGAGCGAAGGCCACGCGCCCGACAGCAACTGGAAGCGCTACATCGAGAAGCCCGGCAGCGCGCACGAGCCATATCGCGAGAGCGTCGATTTCTGGAACCGGTACAAGGAAGACATCGCGCTCGCTGCGGGGCTCGGGGTGAACACGTTCCGTCTCTCCGTCGAATGGGCGCGGGTGATGCCGAAGCGCGGGCAGATCGATGAAGACGCGCTGAAGCACTACGACGAGATCTTCGCCGCGCTCGCTGAACATCACCTGACGCCGATGGTGACGCTGCTGCACTTCGTGATGCCCGGCTGGGTGATGGACGAAGGCGGCCTCGCGTCGCCGGCGGTCGTCGATTCATTCGGCGAATTCGCGCGCGTCGTCGCGCAGCGGTACCGGGGCCGAGGCGTGATGTGGATCACGTTGAACGAGCCGTCGTACTTCGTGCTGCTCGAAGATCGCGAAGCAGGGTGGGGCGGTGAGCAGCTCCGCGCGGCGCGGCGCAACGTCATCGCGATGCATCTGCGCGCGTACGCGATTCTGCATTCAGTCGACGCAGGCGCGCCGGTGTCGATCAACGTGGTGTGGCTGCCGCCGCCGGTGAGCCTGTTCGAAGATTGGTGTTTCGACGCGGTGAAGCGACACATCGATTTCGTCGCCGTCGATTTCTACTACTCGTTCAATCCGCCCGATTTCTCCGTCGCGTACGCGGCAACCGGTGAGTACTGGCGCGTGCGTTTTCACCCGGAAATTCTGGTCGGAGCGCTGCGGAGCTTCTCGAAACGCGTCCCGCATCTCCCCGTGTACGTCGTCGAGAACGGCATGGCGACCGACGACGGCAAGCCGCGCGATGACGGCATGACGCGCGGGCAGCATCTGCGTGAGCACGTGTACTGGCTCCAGCGGGCGCGCGACGAAGGCATCAACGTCATCGGGTACAACTACTGGTCGATCACCGACAACTACGAGTGGGGCAATTACCGGAATCGCTTCGGGCTCTACACGGTCGATGTCGCGAGCGACTCGACGCTCGCGCGCAAGCCGACCGATGCGGTCGAGGTGTTTCGCGAGTTGATCCGAAATCGCGGAGTCAGGTGAACGGGCAGGGCGCCGTCAGCCCGTCCCATGAGTCGAACGAAGAACACGCACGCACGCAATCCACGTCACACCTGGGCGAAGCGTCATGGCAACAAGGCCACGCGCGCATCGTCACGTCAGCGCGTGAAGGAGCTGAACGTCTCAGCCTCCGACGAGTTGCTGGCGGACATCACGGCCGATCAGCTCGAGGAACGCGGCGCGCTCGAGCAGGCGATGAAGGTTCGCAATCGCAGCGAGCCGGCGCTCCCGAGGAAGCGCCCGTCATGAGCCGAACGAACAAGACCCGGCGACGCGCTTCGCACTCGTACAGCCACAACGGCGCAACGACCTGGGTGCATCGCGTCGGCAACAAGATCGATCGCGCCTGGGCGCGCCAGAACGCGCGTGTATTGAACGTCTCGCTCTTCGATGAACTGCTTCAAGACATCGCGGCTGATCAACTCGAAGAGCGCGGCGCGTTCGATCAGGCGATGAAGGTACGCACGTTTCCCGAGCCGGTTGTGTACGCACTGCGCAACGCGCGTTGGCGCGGTTGGTGGAGCTGATCAGAGCAGCGCGGTGAACTCGGCTTCGGTCAGCACGCGAACGCCGAGCTCCGTCGCTTTCTTCAGCTTCGAGCCCGCGTCTTCACCGGCCACCACGAAGTCGGTCTTCTTCGAAACCGAGCCCGACACCTTGCCGCCGCGACGTTCGATCTCTTCCTTCGCCTGTTCGCGCGCCATCGTCATCGTGCCGGTGAGCACTACGGTTTTTCCCTCGAAAACTCCGCCTGCGGCTTTTTCTTCGGGAGGTTCAGGAGTTACTCCAGCCGCGAGCAACGCGTGCACCATCGCGCGATTCTCTTCGTCTTCGAACCACCCGAAGATCGCGTTCGCCATCTCGGGCCCGATGTCTTTCACCGCCTGCAACGAGTCGATGGTCGCCGCCATCAACGGCTCGACGCCGCGGAAGTGTTCAGCGAGCGCCTTGCCGGTCGCTTCACCGACCTCGGGGATCCCCAGCGCGTAGATGAACCGGCGCAGCGTGGTCTTCTTGCTGCGCTCAATCGCGTCGATGAGGTTCTGCGCGGACTTTTCGCCGAGCCGCTCGATGCCGATGAGCTGCTCCAGCGTCAGCGAGTACAGGCCCGCGACCGTCTTCACGAGCCCGGCGTCGACCATCGCCTCGCAGAGCTTTTCTCCAAGCCCATCGATGTCCATCGCGGTGCGCGTCGCGAAGTGACGAAGCCGGCCCGCCAACTTCGCCGGGCACGCGCGATTCGAACACCGCGCGATGATGCCTTCTTCTTCGCGCTTCACGTCGCCGCCGCACACCGGGCACTTCGTGGGGAAGACGAACTCCGGCAGCTCTTTTTCGCGGCGTGACGTGATGACCTTCACGATTTCGGGGATCACGTCGCCCGCGCGTCGCAGGAAGACCCAGTCGCCTTCGCGCACGTCTTTGCGACGCAGCTCCGATTCGTTGTGCAGCGTCACGCGGGCCACCGTCACGCCACCGACGAACACCGGAGTCAGATGCGCGACCGGTGTGAGCGCCCCGGTGCGCCCGACTTGAATGTCGATCTTCTCGACGAACGCCTCCTTCTCTTCGGGAGGAAACTTGAACGCGATCGCCCAACGCGGCGTCTTCGACACCTGACCCAGCCGCGCGCGCGCATCGGAGTCGTCGACCTTCACCACGAGCCCGTCGATTTCGTACGGCAGGCCATGACGGTCGGCCATCAGCGCCGCGTACTCCGCCATCACGCCATCTTTCCCGCGCGCGATTTTGCGCCGGGGGTTCACGGGCAGACCGATCTCCTCGAAGAACTTCAATTTCTCCGAGTGCGACGCGAACTCGACGCCCTCGACCACGCCGATCTCGTAGAGGTACACGCTCAACGGCCGCGCCGCAGTCTGGCGGGTATCCAGCTGTCTCAACGAGCCCGCCGCGGTGTTGCGCGGGTTCACGTACGGCTCTTCACCGTTCGCGAGCGCCGTCTCGTTCAGCTTCTTGAAGTCGGCCTTCTTGATGAATACCTCGCCGCGCACCTCGAGCAGCTTCGGCGCCTTCGCGCTCAACTGCAGCGGCAGGTTCTTGATGGTCTTCAGGTTCGCGGTGACGTCTTCGCCGATGACGCCATCGCCGCGCGTGCTGCCCTGAACGAAGCGGCCGTTCTCGTAGATGAGCTCGATGGCGAGCCCGTCCATCTTCGGTTCGCAGACGTACGCGACCTCTTCGACGTTGAGCGACTTGCGGAGGCGCTCGTCGAACTCCGCGAACTCGGCTTCATCGAACACGTTGCCGAGCGACAACATCTGCTGGCGGTGCGTCACCTTCGTGAACTTGTCGAGCACCGCTCCGCCGACGCGCTGTGACGGGGAGTCAGGCGTCACCAGCTCGGGGTGCGCGGCTTCGAGCTCGAGCAATTCACGCATGTACCCGTCGTACGTCGCGTCAGAAATCTCGGGCGAATCGAGCGTGTAGTACTGGCGGTTGGCGTGCGCGATGAGCTTCCGAAGCTCGTTCAAGCGGTCGGCAGGCTTCATGGCTCGCGCTTCAACCCGAACTTCTTACCGTCGGCTATCCCTTTGTTTTGTGGGTGTTTGATTTATAAAATCAATGTTCGACTTGATTTAATTAAGTTCATGCGTAGATATTGTTCATCGTGATTCGACCCCTGCCCACCCGATGCCCGCTCTGCGAAGGCCGCGTTCACGTCGAGCGGATCAAGTGCGAGCACTGCGCGAGCGCGGTCGAAGGGCACTTCGAGCTCGGCTGGCCGGGCGCGCTTTCGCCGGAGCAACTGCGCTTCGTGAAGGTGTTCCTGGTGTGCCGCGGAAAGATCAAAGACGTCGAGCAGGCGCTGGGTCTCTCGTACCCGACGGTCGTCTCGCGTCTCGAAGACGTGGTCGCCGCGCTGGGTGAGCCGCGCGCGAAAGAAGAGTCACCGCGAGAGCAGTCGCTCGACGTTCTGGAGCAGCTCTCGAGCGGTCAGATCGACGTGAACGAAGCAGAGCGGTTGCTCAAGAAGAAGCGCTGAAGGAGACGAACATGGCCCGGCAGATCAACGTTGTTCCCCTGGAGTTTGCGGAGCGCCCGGCGCTCGAGTTGCGTGCGACGGCGGAGCGCATTCGCGTTCAACCCGTGGAGGCCGGGCAGAGCCCGCGCATCGAGGTCGAGAATCATCGGAACGGTGGCGCGGCGTTGAAGGTCGAGCGCTCCGGCGAGACGCTGGTGGTGACGACCGATGGCGCGCGGGCGATCGCCTCGTGGGTGTTCGGTTCGATCCCCTTTGCGCAGTTGACGTTGTTCGTGCCCGAGAACGTGCGCGCGAAGATCACGCAAGACTTCGGCACGCTCGAAGTCGAACGCCTCGTCGGGTGCGATCTCGAACTGAGCGCGAGCGCGGGCACCATCTATCTGAGCCAGATCCGCGGGCGCATGCAGGTGTCCGTCGATTCGGGGACCATCAAGGGCGATCACCTCGCGGGCACCTTCAACGTTCGCACGTCTGCGGGCAGCGTGAAGCTGGGCGTCGACGCGCTCGACGCCGGTGAGCACCGGTTCACGACCGAACTTGGCAGCGTCAAGTTGTTCCTCGCTCCGGGGCAGCAGGTGAAGTTCGACAGCACGACGTCGCTCGGCAGCGCGCGCATCAGCTACCCGTCGGTCGAAGGCGCGCCCGCGCACGTGAAGCTCTCGGCCGAGCTCGGCTCGATCCGCGTGAAGGAAGGCGAGGAGTTCGTCGACGAGCGCCATGGCGATTGGGCCGATTGGCGGCGCCTGTGGCACGACGCGGTCGCGACGGTGGGCGAGGTCATTTCCGATGCCGCGCCGAAACCGAAGGCGCAGCCGGTGCCTGAAGCCGAGCTGCGCAAGGTGCTCGAGCTGCTGCAAGACGGGAAGATCAACGCGCAAGACGCGGAGCGCCTGATCCGCGCGATGGGGCGGTGACTCGCCCGTCGTACCCGGCGTGGGTTCGATCGCGCCGGGTGTTCGTCTTCTGGGCGCTGTCGTTCGCGTTCCTCTCGCTGGGCGTGATGAGTTTCTGGCTCTCGCTGCTCGCCACCCCGTTTCTCTTCATCGCCCTCGTGCTCTCACTTTCGACCTACCGGCTCAGCGCCGCGGGCGACGACGTGCAGGCGCGCGTGCATCGGTTGATCAGCGAATCAGTCGGCGGCGAAGGGCGCGTGCTCGACGTCGGCTGCGGGAGCGGTCAGTTGATCATCTCGCTCGCGAAGCGCTCACCGGGCGAACACGTCGGCCTCGATTCCTGGGGCGACGACTGGGAGTTCTCGCAGGTGCAGGCCGAATACAACGCGCAGCTCGAAGGCGTGAACGGGCTGCGCTTCGTTCGCGGGAGCGCCTCGCAATTGCCGTTTCGCACCGCCGGTTTTCAGCGCGTGGTGAGCTGCCTCACGTTTCACGAGGTGGCGACGGCCGACAAGACCGCGTGCGTGACGGAGGCGCTGCGTGTGCTGCAGCCGGGCGGGCGGTTCGCGTTCGTCGATCTCTTCGACCATCCTGAGTTCTTCGGCAGCCGGCAGCGGGTGGTCGACACCATTGGCGCCACTGGAGCGTTGATCGACGACGCCCGGAATCTGTCTGAACTGCTGGAGCTGCGCTTCCCCTTGAGGATGGGGAAGGTGCTGGGCCACGCGGTGCTGATCAGCGGTCGCAAACCCTCCTTGGCGGTCTCATCAGCCGACGCGCGAAGCGCTCTCGCGAGCCTGCCCACGTGACTCGCCACCGCGTGGCGTCGTCGGGGAGCGCTCAGCAGTTGGCCGGCGTCATCGGGAACGAGTCGCTCGACGGTGGCGGGGGGCCGTCAGCGACCGCGACGTGCAGCAACAGCAACTGACCGCTTCTCCGCAGCGGGATGCCGATGAGCCCGCGCCTCGTCTTCTCGCAGAACACGATCAGCACGAGGTGGTCACCGGCCACGCCCGCCCCGTGCACCAGCCCGAATTTCTGCACTGACGCGAGCACGACGTCTTCGAGCGGGAAGCGCTGCCGGGTGAGCCCTTCGAGCGCCGCTTCGACCGCTTCCACGAGCGCCGGGTGCGTGCACGCTTCGGCGCCACGCATGAAGGCGCGCTGTCGCATCAGCCCGTCGTGAAAACAGTCCCACGCGTCATTCGCACCGCCCGGCGTCAGCAGCAGCCTTCGGAGCTCTTCGACGAGCGCTTCGAGCTTTCCACCGCGCTTCCACACCCCTCGCCCTGGTTTCATGAGGTGAGTGACGAGCACACGTTGTGCCACCTCAGGTCGGTTGGAACTTCAGTGGGTTAGCGTCGGTGGAGATCTCAGACGCGAGACGGATCGTCTTGACTTGAGAAATCGGCGCCCCTACCTTGGCCGCGCGCTGTCGCCTTCGCTTCCGATCAGGTTCGAGCGGATTTGAAGGCTCCTCTCAAGAAACACTTCGCAGCCGATGAAGTCCGCGGCAGCCCTGCGAACCCCCAAGACACACATGGCTACGGCTCGTACCTCGAAGGCTTCCGCTGACTCGTCCAAGAAGCGCCGCGCGAAAGAAGAAGAAAAACCCAAAAAGCGCGCGCCGCGACGTGACGAAGAAGAACCCAATACCGCGCCGGAGCTCGAGGAGGTCGCCGCTCGCGGTGCCGCCGCCGAGGCTGAGCCTGAAGAGCGCGCCGAGCGTCGTGATGACGACGAAGAGGCCCGCCCCAGGCCGGTGCTGACGCCGGTCACGCACGCGGTGCGCGACGACGACATTCAAGACGCGCGCATCTCCGGCGACGCGGCGGTGGCCGATTCGGCTGACGGCGATTCGTCGTCCGAGAACAGCGGCTCCGAGAAGAAGCTCCAGGTGCTGCAGCTCAACGACCTGAAGCGCATGAAGATCACCGAGCTCTCGAAGATGGCCCACAACCTGGGCATCGAGGGCACGCAGGGCCTCAAGAAGCAGGAGCTGCTGGTCGCGATCCTCCAGAACGTGACGGAGAAGCGGTACGAAGTTCAGGCCGAGGGCGTGATGGAGCAGATGAGCGACGGCTACGGCTTCCTCCGCTCCGCCGACTCCGACTACCAGCCGAGCCCCGACGACATCTACGTCTCGCCATCGCAGGTGCGCCGCTTCAACCTGCGCCCGGGCGACACCATCACCGGCCCGATTCGTCAGCCGCGTGAGGGCGAGCGGTACTTCGCGCTGCAGAAGGTCGAGAAGATCAACTTCGCCGACCCCTTCAGCGCCGACGTCAAGGAGCGCATCCTCTTCGACAACCTCACCGCGCTCTACCCGACGCAGAAGCTGCACCTCGAGCACGAGGCCGGCGACTTCACGACGCGCATCATCGACATGTTCTCGCCCATCGGTCTGGGCCAGCGCTGCCTCATCGTCGCGCCGCCGAAGGCCGGTAAGACGGTGATGCTGCAGAACATCGCGCACGCGATCTCGCAGAATCACCCCGACATCCACCTCATCGTGTTGCTGGTCGACGAGCGCCCCGAAGAAGTCACCGACATGCAGCGCAGCGTGCGCGGCGAAGTGGTGGCCTCGACCTTCGACGAGCCGGCCACGCGGCACGTGCAGGTCGCCGAGATGGTCATCGACAAGGCCAAGCGTCTGGCCGAGCAGAAGAAGCACGTGTGCATTCTGCTCGACTCGATCACGCGTCTGGCGCGCGCCTACAACACGGTCGTGCCGCCGTCGGGCAAGATCCTCTCGGGTGGTGTCGACGCGAACGCGCTGCACCGGCCCAAGCGCTTCTTCGGCGCGGCCCGCAACATCGAAGAGGGCGGCTCGCTCACCATCATCGGCACGGCGCTCATCGACACCGGCAGCCGGATGGACGAAGTGATCTTCGAAGAGTTCAAGGGCACCGGTAACTCCGAAATCGTGCTGGACCGGAAGCTCTTCGAGAAGCGCATCTTCCCCTGCATGGACATCAACAAGTCGGGCACGCGCAAGGAAGAACTGCTGCTCGGACCGGCCGACCTGGTGCGCATCACGGCGCTGCGTCAGGTGCTGCACCCGTTCACGCCCATCGACGCGATGGAGTTCGTGCTCAAGCACATGCGCCCGACCAAGACGAACATCGAGTTCCTCGGCGGGATGAACCGGTGAAGTGGCTGGCCGTCGCGGCGCTGGTCGGCGCGGCGGCCTGCGGAGAGCTGCTCGAGGCCCCGGTGGAAGACGCCGGGCGCCCGTGTCTCGGCGACGAAGACTGCGTGCCCGATGGCTGCTGTGGCCGGGGCATCTGGTCGATTCACGTGGAGGACGCTCCGTCTTGCGGCGGCGAAACCTGCGACGGTCAGTGCGACGTGACGCAGGTTCGGTGCGGTTGCGGGCTGCCCGTCTGCCGCGATTCTCATTGTTCGATAGCCGTGGCCGTCGACCCCATGTGCGAGTGACGGGCCGGGTGGATCACACCTGCCTCTTCGGCTACACCGGCGACCCTTCATGAAACGGCTTTTTCCCCTGTTGTCCCTGCTGCTGTGCGCCTGCCCGGTGGTGCACTCGACGACTCCTCAAGACGATGCGGGCACCGCCGATTTCGTCGGCCGTTCGTGCAACGTCGACGCCGAATGTGGAGCGCTCCGCTGCGACAAGGTTCGTCACCAGTGC
>JBEHYH010000270.1:0-8800 GCA_048498275.1 Myxococcota bacterium
TCGGGTGAGCGGCCCTGGTACGCGCCGCGCGTGACCAGCGCCGCTCGCCCGATCTGTACCTCATCACCAGACCGAACTGGACCTACGGCACCGTCGACAAGACCGGCCACGCCTCGCCGTACCTCTACGATCGCGCGGTGCCGCTGATCTTCTTCGGAGGCGCGGTGAAAAAAGGCCGGGGCGGCGTCACGGAGCCCATCAACCTCGCGCCCACACTTTCCGCGTTGCTCAACGTTTCCACACCAGCCGGTGCGCAGGGCCGGCCGCTCGTCGAAGTCTTCTAACCCGCCTTCCCTCACCGGAGTTTTTCCCATGCCGTTCGCATTGCTCTTGTCGCTCGCGCTCACGCAGGCCGATGGCGGAGTCGCCGCCGATGCTCCCGCCGCGGCCCCCGCATCGATGGATGTTCAGATGCCCGAGGGCCCGACGCCCGCGCCGTGGAATGATCAGCGCGCGTCGCTCGGCGCCGGTAACCGCACGGGCTCGTCGCTCTTCGTCGACTCGCACCTGCCCTGGTACGAGCGGCTCACCATCGGTGGCTACGCGCGCATGGGCGCGTACTTCACACTGCCGTTCCGCGATCAGGCGCTGGTGGGCAGCAACGGCGGCTTCCGCCTGGCGCAGATGCGCCTGAACCTCGACTTCCACCCGACGGAGAACTTCGTCGTCTTCACGTCGATCGAGCTCGCGGCGCCGATCGTCGACGCCAACGACCCGACCATCGGCAAGCGCGTCATCGACCTGCGCGACGCGTACCTGCAATACCACTTCCACGACGCGTTCAACGTGCGCGTCGGCCAGCAGCGCCCCGGCTACTACGCGGAAATGCTGCTCTCCGACGGCGCGGTGCCCTTCGTCGATCGCTCCATCATCGCCAACGGCATCGCGGCGCCCGAGGGCTACCCGCGCTCGGCGCTGGCGCCCGACCGTCAGCTCGGCATCAACCTGTACAGCAACCGCCTCGGCTCGGAATGGGTGGGCTTCAAGTACGCGGTCGGCGTCTTCAACGGCAACGGGCAGAACCAGCTCTTCAACGACAACAACTCGGTGCAGCCGGTGGCGCGCGTGGAGCTCGACGTGAAGCAGATCGTCACGCTCGGCATCAACGGCTACTACAACAAGCGCACCGACGGCTCGCGGCCCAACCAGCTCTCGACTGATCAGCTCGCGTTCGGCGCCGACCTCTCGGCGAACTACATGGGCTTCAGCGCGCTGGCGGCGTTCCTCGGTAAGCGCTCGATGTACAGCTACCCCGGCCTCCAGCCCGACCTGTCACTCGGCGCGCTCGGGCAGGTGCGCTACTTCCACGAGGGTACCGGGCTCGAGGCGGCTGCCCGCTTTGCCTGGTTGGAGCCCTCGCAGGTTCAGCCCGATGATCAGATCATGGAGATCGCCGCGATGATCGGCTGGCGGCCCTTCAAGCTGCCGTTCCGTGTGGTGCTCCAGTACACGCACCGTGAAGAAGAGAAGAACGCGTCGTACCCCAACGACAACGTGGACCTGATGTTCCACGCGGTGTGGTGAGCCATGAAGAAGCTTCTCCTCCTCTCTGTGCTGGCCCTCGCCGCGTGTTCGAAGAGCACGCCGCCCGCCCGCGCCTTTCAAATCGAGACGCGTTCAGAGCTCATCGGCGGCAAGCGCGCGCTCGGTGATGTCGAGCAGTCGGTCACCAACGCCACCGACCTCATCGGCGGCAAACGCGCGAGCGGCGCCACCGGCGACTTCAAGCTCACCAACGGCGTGGTGCAGGCCATCGTGCAGAACGTCGGCACCAGCCGCGGCTTCGGCAGCTTCGGTGGTTCGCTCATCGACCTCGATCTCGTGCGCGGTGAAGGCGCGAGCAACACGCAGGGCGTTCAGGGCAATGACTACTTCACCGAGATGTTCCCCGCGTTCTTCCTCACCGCGGTCGAACCGTCGAAGGTCGAGGTGCTCAAGGACGGCAGCGACGGCGCCGAGGCGGTGGTGCGCGTCTCGGGTCACGCGGGCAGCTTCATCTCGCTGGTGAACACCATCACCGAGCTCGTCGACCCGCAGCAGCCGGTGACGTTCTTCGTCGACTATTCACTCGCTCCGGGCAGCCAGTATCTGAAGATCACCGTCACCGTGAAGAACGAGACCGACCAGACCGCGAACTGGGGTCTGCCGATGCCGTTCGGCTTCATCACGCTGCTCGGCGAAGGTCAGCGCTTGTTCGTGCCCGGCAAGGCCGGCTTCGACATGCGCTTTCACCTCGAAGACGTGTACGCGCAGACGGGCTGGGGCCTCGACGCGCTGCCCGGTGAGGTCACGCCGATGTGGGCGACCGAAGGCGACGGCGTCAGCTACGCGTTCGTGCCCGGCCGCAGCCCGAACGGGAACTATCTGGTCGGCAAGCCGCAGTACCCCACGGCGACGCAAGACTCCTTCCTCATCCCCATCGCGTCGTCGAGCTTCCTCGGCACGTTCTTCGCGAAGTCGCCGGAGACGCTGCCCGCGGGCGGCACCTACAGCTACTCGGCGTACGTGTTCGTCGGTTCGGGCGACGTCGCGAGCGTGCAGCGCGTGATCTACGACACCGAAGAATCGATTCCGCGCCCGGGTGGCAAGACGTTCGCCGTTCGCCAGAAGACGAAATACGGGAACATCTCGGGCCACGTGCGTGAAGCGCTCTCGCTCGCGCCGCTCGGCGGGGTGTCGGTCGTCTTCCAGAACGAGAAGGGCGAGTTCTGGAGCCAGGCCTCGACGCGCAAAGATGGCGTGTTCACCGCGCCGCTGCCGCCCGGCAAGTACAAGGGCTACGCGGTCGACAAGACGCGCAACGTGGCGATCTCCACGGAGCTCATCGAGGTCACTGAAGGCAGCACCGCACAGTTGAACTTCGACATGCAGTTACCCGGCGAGCTCCGCGTCATCGTCAAAGATGATCAGGGCCGCCTGCTGCCGTCGAAGATCTCGGTCGAGGGCCTCTACGCCAACACCGACTCGTCTCTGGAGCCGCGGCAGTTCTTCTACAACCTGCCCATCGGCGAGCGCTTCCGCCCGTCAGACATCGTGCCCGACACGACTGACCCGGCGACGCGCCGGTACCTGGAGAACGTGTTCTACGCGACGGCCGGCTCTGGCGGCGCCACGCTGCGCCCGGGTCACTACAAGGTCTATGCGTCGCGCGGCATCGAGTACGACGTGGTCAGTCAGGAGGTCGACATCAAGTCGGCTCAGACCGCGACGCTCGCCTTCACCGTGCCGCACGTCGTCGACACCCCGGGGTGGATCTCGGCCGACTACCACGTGCACTCCGTCAAATCGGTCGACAGCTCGATGGAGCTCGACAAGCGCGTCACCAGCTACGCGGTGGAAGGCGTCGACCTCGTGGTCTCGACCGATCACAACTACGTCACCGACCTCGCGCCGACCATCAGCGCGCTGCATCTCGATGACTGGCTCAAGAGCAGCGTCGGCCTCGAGCTCACGTCGCTCGAGATGGGTCACTTCAACGCGTTCCCGCTGAAGCTCCAGCCCGGGCCGGTGCAGCACGGCAGCTTCCGCTGGTTCTTCCGCCCGCCGGGTGAACTGTTCGCTCAGCTCCGCGCGCTCGGCAGCGAACCCGAACGCACCGTCGTCGAGGTGAATCACCCGCGCGACACGATCCTCGGGTACTTCAACGCGTTCAACATCAGCTCCACCACGGGTCTGCCGTTGCCGCCGTTCTCGTCGAGCTCGCTCGACATCCGCGATCAGCCCGACGGCGGGCTGTCTCCCTACAACCCGAAGAACTTCTCCACCGACTTCGACGCGATGGAGGTCTTCAACGGCAAGCGCTTCGACATCATGTTCCCGTACCGCATCCCACTGGTGACGCCGCCCGGGCCGGAGCCGGCGTTGCCTGCGTGCCCCGCGAACCCCACGACCGAAGAATGTCTGCCCGCGCCCGGCGAGATTCTCACCGAGCCCGTGCAGACCGCCGACGGCGGGTGGGAACGTCAGGCGTATCAAGCCGGAGCGCGTGACGACTGGTTCCTGATGCTGGCGCGCGGCAAGCGCATCGTGGCGACGGGCAACTCCGACTCCCACAGCGACAAAGACGAAGCCGGTCTGCCGCGTACGTACGTGAACGCGGGCGCGACGGGCGACGGGCTCAAGTTCAAGTTGAGCGAGCCCGACGTCTACACGGCGTTCAACGCGGGCAAGGTCACGGTGACCAATGGGCCGATCATCGACTTCACGATCAACGGGCAGGGCGTCGGTTCGACCGTCGTCGCCGCCGATGGAGCCATCGACGCGCACATCCGCGTTCGCGCGGCTCCGTGGGTCGACATCAAGCGCGTCGTGATTCGTCACGGCATCGTCGGCAAAATCGCGCAGCCCGACGTGCTGCAGACCATCGACGTACCCGCGACGAAGGAGGTGCTGCGCTACGAGCAGACGCTGCACTTCGACAACATCCCCGACGGGTCGTTCTTCGTGGTCGAAGTCTCGGGCGATGAAGCGATGTGGCCGGTGTTCACCGCGTACGAGATTCCCTCGCTGCAGATCAGCGACGCCGTCAGCGTCATCGGCTCGTCGTTCGGCTTCGGTTCGACGTACGGCAAGTACAAGCCGAAGCTGAAGCAGGCGGTGACTCCATATGGCTTCACCAACCCGATCTGGGTCGATCACTCGCTGAAGCAGGGGCTGACCGTGAAGCGCAACGTGCTGGGCGTCTCGAACTCCGAGCCGTTCGTGCCGCGCGTGATGCCCGACCTGCGCAAGCTGTACCACGCGTTCCACAGCGAGCCCGAATGACGGCGGCGCGCGCAGCGAGGGGGGCGGGGCTGCTTCTCCTTTTCTCCTCGCTCGCGTTCGCGCACCCCACGGGCTTCCACAAGAAGCTCACCGTCACGCTGACGAAGAAGACGCTCAGCGTGCTGGTGATGATGGACGCTGATTCCGGCGAGCGCTGTCTGTTGCTGCGCGAGGCCGTCGATTCGAATCGCGACGGTTTTCTCGCAGGTGACGAGGTCACGAAGCTCAAGGAGCGGCTCACCAGGATGGCGGTCAGCCCGCTCAAGTTCGCCATCTCGGGAGCGCCGCTCCCCGTGGTCGTCAAGGAATCGAAGATCTCGCTCCGCGAAGACAAGCGCGCCAATGACTCGCCGTTGTCGGTCGTGGTGTTGATCGAGATTCCGCTCCGGCCCGCGCCGAACGAGGGCTCGTCACTGGAGATCACCGACACCGCGCCTGATCAATCAGCCATCGCGCTGCAGGTCTTCCAGGCGAAGTCGACGGCTGAGCTCGAGCTGCCCAGCGGCGTCACCACGCCCGTTCGTATCGGCGTGCTCAGCGACTGACGCGTGCGCCGTGGCATATGGCGCATATGGCAAGCCGCACGACCGTGGTGCTCTCGGCAGATGACGTCGCCGCGTTGCGCCGCGCGAGTAAAGAAGAAGGGCTCTCTCAGTCGGAGCTCATCCGCAAAGGTGTGCGCGCCGTGACCGCTGCCTACCGCGTTCGCCGCCGGCCGCTCACCGGCTGGCTCAAACTGTCGAAGATCGAACGCGAAGAAATCGAGCGTGACGAGCCGGGCGACGTCGACGCATGAGCGGCGTATTGCTGCTCGATACCGGAGGTTGGCTCAAGGCGTTGGCGGGCGAGCAGCCGTGGGCTGACGCACTCGACGCGGCCTCTGAACTCATCGTGCCCGGGTTGGTACTCGCCGAGGTCGACGACCACCTGCGCCGGCAGCGCTCGGCGATGCATCGGGTGCTGAGCGATTTGAACGCGGGTTCATATCGCTACGAGCCGCCGTCGCCGGGCGATCTCGAGCGCGCGCTGGTCATCGACCGCAAGTTCAAAAAACTCGAACTCGGGCTGGTCGACGCCTCCATCGTCGCGCTGGCGGAGCGCCTCGGCGTTTCTCGCGTGCTGACCATCGATTCAGACTTCGCCGCGGTTCGTTTTGGCAACCGCTACGAGCACGCGTTCGAGCTGGCGTGCCCGCTGGTGAAGTGACCTGCGAGTTCTTCCGATGGCACCGGTCGAACGCCGGGTCATAGGTTGTCCTCGATGAATGACGCCGCGTTCTGGAAGAAGGTGAAACGCAACCTCGGCAAGGTGCCGTTCACCGCCGACGTCGTCGCGCTCTACTTCTGCATGCGCGACCCGTTCACGCCCATCTGGGCGAAGGCGCAGATCGCCGCGGCCATCGCGTATTTCATCTCTCCCATCGACGCGATCCCCGACGCGATTCCCCTCGCCGGTTACGCCGACGACGCCGGAGTCATCGCCGGGACGCTGACTCTTGTTGCAGCCCACGTCACCGCGGAGCACAAATCGCAGGCGCTGCACTGGCTGAACTCCGAACCTGCGAAGTGACTCATGGCTGAAGCGACTCCCGACTTGCGTGACCTGCCGAAGGCGCAGGCGTGGAAAGAAATCACCTCGCAGATCAACGGCGTGCTCGATGGGCTCGACGATGAAATCGCCGCGATGGCGACCATCTCGGCGCTGGTGCACCACGCCTTCGGGTTCTTGTGGACCGGCTTCTACCGGGTGGTGAAGCCCGGCGAGCTGCTCCGGGTCGGGCCGTATCAGGGCACGCTGGGGTGCATCGACATCCGCTTCGGGAAGGGCGTCTGTGGCGCCGCCGCCGCGAAGCTCGAGACGCAGGTCGTCCCCGATGTCCACGCGTTCCCCGGGCACATCACCTGCGACGGCCGCTCGGCGTCTGAGATCGTGGCGCCGGTCTTCGGCCGCGAAGGGCAGCTCATCGCCGTCTTCGACATCGACAGCGAAAAGCCCGGAACTTTCGACGAAATCGACCGTGCGTCAGTCGAGCACCTCCTGCGCTGGTTTCGTGAACGCTGATCCGCTAAGGGGCGCGCTTCCCGGCGGCGGCCCCGCCCGTAGAACCGTGTTTGAGGACCCATGACTGAAGAGACGAAAGCCAAAGGCCCGATGGTTGTTGTGAAGCGCGCGGGTGGCGTGGTGGAGACGAAGAGCTCCCCTGAAGCCGTGAAGCCCACGAAGAAAGACGTCGCGCCCGAGAAGACCGAAAAGGTCGAGGCGGTGGCGCCCATCGTTCGCCCGGCCGGCCCGTCGGTCGCCGACGAGGTGCCTGAAGGCGAGTCCTTCGAGTCGATGTTCGAGAAGAGCGCGAAGGACGGCGGCCTGCCGTCGCGGAAGCAGCTCCCGCGCGTCGGCGAGAAGGTCGTCGCCAAGATCCTCCAGCTCGGCGCCGACACCGTCATCGCCACCGTCGGCCGTCTCGACGCGCTCATCGACCTCGACGAGTTGAAAGACGACGAGGGCATCCTCCGCTACGGCGTGGGTCAGGAATTCGAGGCCTTCGTCACCGAGTCGAAGGCCCGTGGCCTCGTGCTCTCGCGCAAGCTGTCGCGCGGCGCGGCCTCGCTGTCGATGTTGTCTGACGCGCGCGCCAGCGGCCTGCCGGTCGAGGGGCTCGTGGTCGCCGTGAACAAGGGCGGTCTCGAGGTCGCGGTCGGCGACGTCCGCGCCTTCTGCCCGACGAGCCAGGTCGATGTCCGCCCGGTGAAGCTGGAAGACTACGTCGGCCAGCGCTTCACCTTCCGCGTGACGGAGGTGAAGGACAAGAACGTGGTGCTCTCGCGCCGCGCGCTGATCGAAGAAGAGAACAAGGCCAAAGGCGCCGAGCTGAAGAAGACGCTCGCGGTCGGCAAGGTGCTGCAGGGCCGCGTGGTCAACGTGCAGGCGTTCGGCGCGTTCATCGACCTCGGCGGTCTGGAAGGCCTGATCCCCGTCAGCGAGCTCTCGCACACGCACATCGGTCACCCCAGTGAAGTGGTCGACGTCGGCGACGAAGTGGAAGTCGAAGTCATCCGCCTCGAAGACGGCGAGCCGAACTCGCCCGACAAGAGCAAGCGGAAGGACCGCATCACCCTCTCGATGCGTTCGCGCATGGAAGACCCCTTCAAGAAGTTCATCGCCGAGACCGCGAAGGAAGGCGCGGTGCTCAAGGGCAAGGTGGTTCGCCTGCAGCCGTTCGGTGCGTTCGTCGAGCTCACGCCCGGCGTCGATGGCCTCATCCACGTCTCCGCGATGTCGGAGCGCCGCATCGCGCACCCGCGCGACGTGCTGAAGGTCGGCGAAGAGGTCGAAGTGAAGGTCGAGAAGATCGACGAGAACGAGAAGCGCATCGGTCTCCGCCTGATGAAGGACGGCGCGGCCATCGGTGACGGCGTCGCGACCTCGTCGGCGCCCGAGGCTGATTCCGGCCCGGCCGGCGCGACGGAAGTGAAGGTGGTTCGCGCTCCGAAGCCGAAGCGTGGCGCCATCGTTCACGGCAAGGTCGCGCGCATCGAGCAGTTCGGCATCTTCATCGAGTGGGACGGCTTCAGCGGCCTCATCCCCGCCTCCGAGACCGGCACCGAGCGCGGCACCGACTTGAAGCGCGTCTTCCCGCTCGGCAAGGAAGTGAAGGCCGAGGTCATCGAGCTCAACGGCGACAAGTTGAAGCTGTCGATCGTCGCGGCGGTGCACGGGCTCGGCGGGCAGCGCTGCCGTCTGGCCAAAAGCTTCGCGCGCCAGCACCACGATCGAGCGACCCTCGGGGGTTTCGTCAGCCAGGCTCGCGAGCAGCGCCGCCTCGGCAAGCTGCGCCGCCGAATGGCCGCCCACGGCGCGAAACTCGCTCGCCTGTCGGTCGCCAACGGTGATCGTGCCGGTCTTGTCGAGCAGCAGCACGTCGACGTCGCCCGCCGCCTCGACCGCGCGGCCCGACTTGGCGAGGACGTTGAAGCGCACCAGCCGGTCCATGCCCGCGATGCCGATCGCCGAGAGCAGCGCCGCGATCGTCGTCGGG
>JBEHYH010000271.1:0-8753 GCA_048498275.1 Myxococcota bacterium
CCGAGCTCTCCGTCGATTCGTGCGGCGGTGTCTGCATTCCCAAGTGCCGTTGGGACTTCCAGCGCAAGGAGGTCGCGGCGCCCGGTTGCCCCGGCGACAAGACCTGCTGGGTCGATCAGAACAACCTGAACCCGAACTCGCCGTTCTACGGCGCGGGCCGCTGCCTGCCGCCGTGCAACACCGACGCTGACTGCACCGTGGCCGGTGGTGACCAGTGGGGCGGGCCGGATCTCGTCTGCAAGGGCGAGAAGCTCCCCGATGGCACGTTGAGCAAGAAGCGCTGCCGCGCGCGCGGCGAGTGCATGGACACCCTGGAGTGCCCGGTCGGCATCTCGCCGTCGAAGGGCTACTGCGACCGTGGCACCTTCGAATGCCACGACACCGGCTGCCGCAACGGCGAAGACCCGACCTCGGGCGACCCGTTCGACGACTGCATCCAGAGCTACACGTGCACCACCGACGGCGGCGTCAACTACTGCCGCCCGTTCAGTTGCGTCGAGAAGGGCGTCGGCTACGCCTGCAGCCGCGGCATGTACTGCTGTGGCGACGACAAGAACGCCGACGGCGTGACCGACCCGTGCCCGCCGGCCGATCAGCTCGATGATCGTCTCTGCTACCGCGCGCCGGCGCCTCCGTTCTGCACGCTGTGCGGCGCGAACCTCGACCTGTCCGGTCAGAGCGCGATCGACCCCATGGAGTACGCCGCCGCCAACGCCGACTGCCAGGCGCTCGTCTCGGCGAACAACGGCTGCCAGGGCTCCGGCTTCCCCAACTGCAGCCCGCTCAAGGCGCGCTGCATGTGGGCCGGCTCGCCCGACGGCATGAACTACGGCGTCAACGTCTGCGGCGTCCCGACGTTCGCCGATACGACGGAGCACTCCACGCTCGGCTGCCCCGCGGGCCTCGGCGTCGAATGGGTGCGGCCGAACACCAACCCCGACGACAACGGCTACTGCCAGAACGACAGCGACTGCGCTCCGCAGGGCCCTGACGGAGGCACCATCGGCGTCGGCCACTGCGAGCTCGACTCGGAGCTGCGCCTCGCCGACGGCGGTTTCTTGAAGAGCTGCCGCTGTGATCAGGGCTCCGGCTCGACGCAGTGCCCGAACGGCTACTACGCGAACGCGCCCGAGCCGTTCGGCGTGAACTCGTTCTGCCGTGGCGCGATCGCCGCGGCCGATGGTGGCCGCAACACCTGCATCGAGACGGCGGTCTGCCGTCAGCGTGGCGCGGCGGTGTACCAGCCGCCCGCGAACAACGGCTGCGGTCTGCAGTGATTTGAAGTGATGAAGCCCTCCCTCGCTTCGGCGTGGGAGGGCTTTTTCTTTGCGGGCTTCGAGGCGCTCGTACGGTCCGCGGGGCTCCCCTCCCAGACCGTTACCGAGGCTCCCGGTCTGTTTCGTGACCGAAGATCCCGGTTGCACACTTCCAGAGGCACTTCGCGGGCAACTCGGAGGCACTTCGCAGGCTTCCAGAGGCACTTCGCGGGCAACTCGGAGGCACTTCGCAGGCTTCCAGAGGCACTTCGCAGGCTCCCGGAGGCACTTCGCAGGCTCCCCGGAGGCACTTCTCAGGCTCCTCGGAGGCACTACGCAGGCACCTTCTGCGGACTGCGCAGCGCGACCGCGGTTGTGATGCGGACGAGGCAGAGGCTTTGCGGCCCTTACCCCGGGGCTCAGCTCTTGAATGCGCGCGAGGCAGCGACGGCGGTCCGGTAGCTCTCGACCTCCGCCGCCGTGCGTTCAGCGGTCCACCCGAGCTTCTTCGCCATGCGCTCCGCGACCTTCGGAGCGATGCCCAGCCCCTGATCTCTCGCGCGCAGAATCAACGGCACGCGCCGCCCGAGCACATCGTTCAACGTGCGCGCGAACTCTTCATCGACCGCGAGGTCGACCTGCGCGAACAGCGACGGCAGCTCGGGGTCGAGCCGCTCCAGCGCGCCCTCGGTCTGCTTCGCGCGCGCCAGCAGCTCCGGAGCCCGCGTGCCGTACTCGTACGCGAGGTACTTCGGCGCGCCTTCAGGCAGCCCCGCGCTCTCGAGCGACTTCTCGAGCATGTCGAGCGCCTCGTCAGAACCATCGAGCCCCTGTGAACCGGGCAGCGGGCGATTCGCGGTCGGCGACTTCGTCGTCACTCCGAGCTGCGGCAGCGCGCGGTCGACCACCTGCGCCGCCATCAGGCGGAACGTCGTCAGCTTGCCGCCGGCGATCGTGATGAACCCGGGTGACTCGTAGATCTCATGCTCACGCGACACCGCCGACGCGCCCGCGTTCTCATCGTCGGGTTTGAGCAGCGGGCGCAGACCGCTCCACGTCGAGAGCACGTCGTCATCGGTCAACGCCGCCCGCGGGAAGTACGCGTTCGCGGTCTCGAGCAGGTAGGTGACGTCATCACGCGTCGGCCGCAGATCATCGAGCGAGCCGTCGTAGAACGTGTCGGTCGTGCCCACCACGGTGCGCCCGAGCCCGAAGGGGATGCAGAACACCGTTCGCTTGTCGCGCGGGCTGTTCATCATCAGCGCGTGGCGAACCGGCAGGCGCTTCTCGTCGATGACGATGTGCACGCCCTTGGTGGGCTTCAAGATGCGCGCTTCACCGGCGAGCGCGCGCACTTCATCGCTCCAGGGGCCGGTGGCGTTGATGACCACCTTCGCCTTGACGCTGATGCTCTCGCGCGTCTCTTCGTCTTCGACCACCACGCCGTTCACGCGGCCGGCGTCATCGCGCGTCAGCTTGCCGGCCTTCATGTGGTTCAACACCACCGCGCCGAGCGACTGCGCGTCGAGCGCGCATTCGAGCGTGAGCCGCGCGTCGTCGGTCGCGCAGTCGTAATAGAGGATGCCGCCGTTCAACCCTTCGGCCTTCAGCGAGGGCTCCAACTGCAGCGTCTTCTTGCGGCCGTAGGTGCGGTGGTTCCGGTAGTTCCCGAAGAAGCAGAGCGCGTCGTAGATCCACAACCCCAACGCGAGCGTCGCGAGGAAGCGGCGGTCGCCTTTGTGATTGGTGACGAGGAACGGGAGTGGACGCACCAGATGCCGCGCCAACTTCATCAACCGTTTGCGCTCGTTCACCGACTCGAAGACCAGCGCGAACTCGGCGTGCTCCAGGTAGCGCAAGCCACCGTGCACCAGCTTGGAAGACTTGCTCGACGTGCCTGAACCGAAGTCGAGCTTCTCGACGAGCGCGACCTTCAACCCGCGCGCGGCGGCGTCGCGGGCGATGCCGGTACCGGTGATGCCTCCGCCGACGACGAGCACATCGAACTGCTCACTGCTCAGCTTCTTCTTCGCCGCGTCACGGCGCGAATTCGGGGAGTCCACGTCAGATCTTCCGTCGTTTGCCGGTGCGCTTGTACGTCACGTAGTCGCTCACGATGGTCGAGTGGTCGAACACCAGCTCGGAGAAGGGGATCGCGTCGAGCGTGAAGCCGCGCGCGTCGGCGGCGTCGTCGCTGCCCTTCGGGTCGCCCTCGGCCCAGCCGATGAAGACGGTCGAGATGGTGTGCTTGCGCGGGTCGCGCGCCGGGTCTGAGTACGTGAAGAACTGCTCGCTCAGGTCGACGTTGAGGCCGGTCTCTTCCTTGACCTCGCGCACGCACGCGTCGTGGAGCGCTTCGCCTTCGTCGACGAACCCTCCGGGGAGCGCCCAACCGATGGGCTCGTTTCTGCGGCGGATCAGCACGATGCGATCGCCGGGGAGCTCGACGATGCAATCGACGGTGGGCGTGGGGTTTTTGTAGGCGGGCAAGACGGGGAGTTTCTTACGCGGCGCGTCTATTCCTCGCAATTGTGCGGTTCGCCTCGAAGTGGAACCGTGCGCCCATGAGCGAATTTTCCACCGTGATGACGGAGACGCGCGTGTTCCCGCCCGCGCCGGAGTTCTCGAAGAGAGCGCACATCGGCTCGCTCGCCGCGTACCGCGAATTGGTAGCGCAGGCGCGCGACAACCCCGACGCGTTCTGGAGTGCGCGCGCGAACGAAGAGCTCTTCTGGAAGACGCCGTTCGACACGGTGCTGGAATGGAAGGACCACCACGCGAAGTGGTTTCTCGGGGGGAAGACGAACCTCTCGTTCAACGCGTTGGACCGGAATCTCGAGAAGCGCGGTGACGTCATCGCGTTGCGCTTCGAGGGTGAGCCCGGCGACACGCGCAACTTCACGTACCGCGAGCTCCACGCGGAGGTGTGCCGGCTGGCGAATGGTCTGAAGGCGCTCGGCGTGAAGCCGGGTGACGTGGTCGGCATCTACCTGCCGATGATCTCCGAGGCGGTGGTGGCGATGCTGGCGTGCGCGCGCATCGGCGCTCCGCACAACGTGGTGTTCGGCGGCTTCTCGGCGGAGGCGCTGCGAGACCGCATGAACGACTCGAAGGCGAAGGTGCTGCTCACCGCTGACGGCGGCTGGCGAAAGGGCGCGGTGGTGCCGTTGCTCGACAACGTGCGCGCCGCGCAGGCGCACGGCATCCCCTCGTTGCAGAAGGTCGTCGTCACGCAGCGCACCGGCAAAGACGCGCCGCAACTGCAGGGCAACGAGGTGAGCTGGAAGACGCTCACCAACCATCAGCCGACGACCTGCGAACCGGAGTGGGTCGACAGCGAACACCCGCTCTTCATTCTGTACACGTCAGGCTCGACGGGGACACCGAAGGGCGTGCTGCATACGACGGGCGGCTACGGCGTGTGGACGTCGCTGACCTCGCGCTGGGTGTTCGACTTGAAGCCCGACGATGTCTACTGGTGCACCGCTGACGTCGGGTGGATCACCGGGCACTCGTACGTCGCCTACGGGCCGCTGATGAACGGCGCGACGGTGGTGATGTACGAGGGCGCGCCGACGACTCCGGGGCCCGATCGTTTCTGGGACATCATCGAGCGGCACCAGGTGACGATTCTGTACACGGCGCCGACGGCGATTCGTTCGTTCATGCGGCTCGGTGAAGAGCCGGTGCGCAAACACAACCTCTCGTCGCTGCGGCTCCTCGGGAGCGTCGGCGAGCCCATCAACCCCGAAGCGTGGATCTGGTACCGCGAAGTCATCGGCGGCGGGCGTTGCCCCATCGTCGATACGTGGTGGCAGACCGAGACCGGCGGCATTCTGATTTCACCGCTGCCGGGCGCGACTCCGACGAAGCCCGGGAGCGCGACGCTGCCGATGCCCGGCATCTTCCCCGAGATTCAGGACTCGAACGGCAAACCGGTCGAGGTCGGCGCGGGGAAGCTGTTCATCACGCGCCCGTGGCCGTCGATGTTGCGCACGGTGTGGGGCAACGATGAGCGCTACCAGAAGGGCTATTTCGGTGAGCGGCCCGGCATCTATTTCACCGGCGATGGCGCGCGACGCGATGCTGATGGGTACTTCTGGATCATCGGGCGCGTCGATGACGTGGTGAACGTCGCGGGCCATCGGCTCGGCACCGCGGAGGTCGAGAGCGCGCTGGTCTCAGACAAGCGCGTCGCTGAAGCGGCGGTGGTCGGCCGGCCTGATGATTTGAAAGGCACGGCGCTCGTCGCGTTCGTCACCGTGAAGGCCGGAGTGACTGCCGACGACGCGCTGAAGAAGGCGTTGTCTGCGCACGTGGGCACGGAGATCGGCGCCATCGCGCGGCCCGATGAGATTCGATTCGCGGCCGCGTTGCCGAAGACGCGCTCGGGGAAAATCATGCGGCGCCTGCTGCGTGACGTCGCCGCCGGTAAGGAGTCGAAGGGTGACACCTCGACGCTCGAAGATTTCTCGGTGCTCGCCGCGCTGAACGCCAACGACGAATGATGAGCGATCTCCAGAGGCTCCGCGAAGCGCTCGAGCGCGGGCTGGGGCCGCATCACGACCTCGACGGCGAGTGCGCGGTGTGGGTCGACGGCGTGCCGGCGATGTCGCTCTTTCTGCGGCCGGGCTCCGTCACGCTCGGGCCGACGAGCTCGCCGCGGGGCACGTTGAGCCTCGACGCCGGGTTGCTCGACGAGATCCTCACCGGCGCGTCGTTCGATTTCGCCTCTCGCCGTATCGCGAACGGCTTCGGTTTGAAGGAGATGTCGAGTTCGTCATCCGCAGCGTGGTGCTGAGTCTTCGTCAGCCATCGTTTGCTCTGCGCGTGCTGTTCAATCAGCTCGAAGCGGAGGCCGCGAAGAATGAGCACGTGAAGTCGTGCACGGCCGTGGCGCGTATCGACCGGCCTTCACTCGAGGCGATGCGCAGCCGGCTCGCTCTGGGAGTGCCGTTCATCATCACCGGCGCGCTCGAGCACTGGCCCGCGGTGCGGGATTTCGAAAAGTGGCTCGCCGAACGCGCTTCGGTGCTGATGCTGACGCTGCAGGGCACGCCCGTCGGGCTCGGGGAGTTCGTCGAGCGGGCGCGCGCGAAACGCGACGTGCACAGCTACACGCACGGCTTCCCGCTCGCCGAAGCGCTGCGGCCAGACTTCCCGCCGCCGTCGTACTCGGCAGGGTTCGAGCTCTCGTTGCCTCAGTTGTGGATGGGCGCCGGCCGCGACCCGTCGACGCCGGTCACCACGCTGCATCGCGATGCCGCGCTCGGTCTCCTCGGCCATGTGCACGGCCGTAAACGCTTCACGGTCTACGCGCCGCACCTCGCGCCGTGTCTCTACCCGCGGCCGGGGTTCGATTCGTACCAGCAGTGCTGGGTGTCGCCGCACGCGCCAGACTTCGAGCGCTACCCGTTGTTCCGCGACGCGCGTGGCATCGACTTCGAGCTCGAGCCCGGAGATTTGCTGGTGCAGCCGGCGGGCTGGTTTCACTGCGTGTACTCGCTGACTCCGGTGACGGCGTCGGTCAGCTACTTCGCGTGAGAATCTCGTGACCGCGGCGGGTCACCAGAATCGTGTGCTCGAACTGCGCTGACCATTTGCCGTCGAGCGTCACCACCGTCCACTCGTCGTCGAGCACGCGAATCTCGGGAGAACCCAGCGTCAACATCGGCTCGATGGTGAACGTCATGCCTTCGCGCAACGTCAGCCCTTCGCCGCGCCGCCCGACATGCGAGACGTGCGGAGGCAGGTGCATCTTCCGCCCGATGCCGTGGCCGCCGAAGTCGGTGACCACGCCGCAGCCTTCGCGCGTCGCGAGCTCGTGAATCGCCGCGCCGATGTCACCGAGCGCCGCGCCGGGTTTCACCGTGGCGATGCCGACTTCCATCGCGCGCTTCGCGGTGTCGACGAGGTGCCGCGCTTCTTTCGAGACGGTGCCGATGCAGAAAGTTGCAGAGGTGTCTCCGTGCCAGCCGTTCAACTCGCTGGTGATGTCGACGTTGATGATGTCGCCGTCCTGCAGCACCTCATCGGCGCTCGGCACGCCGTGACAGACGACTTCATTGCGGCTCGTGCACACCGCCGCGGGGAAGCCGTGGTACCCGAGCTGACTCGGCTTCGCGTGGTGTGCGTACGTGTCTTCGCGAACCCACGCGTCGATGTCGGCGGTGGTGATGCCGGCTTTCAACTTCGTACCGACGAGCTGCAGCGTGCGCGCCGCGAGCCGGCCCGCGCGCCGCATCGCCTGGAGTTCTTGAGTGTTCATCTGCCAGTTGATGCCGCAGGCAGGGGCTCCGCGACCAATACCGTTTTGATCTGGTAGGGAAGGGCGCGTGAGTCTCACGCAGCTTCGCTATTTCGTGGCCGTCGCCGAGGAAGGGTCCGTCACCCGTGCGGCGGCGAAGTGTTTCGTGAGTCAGCCTCCGATGAGCCGGCAGTTGCGCGCCCTGGAAGATGAGCTGTCGACGCGGCTGTTCGAACGCAGCGCGAAGGGCATGGAGTTGTCGAATGACGGCGAGCGGTTTCTGTCGCACGCACGGAAGATTCTGGCGCTGGTCGATGAAGCGCCGCGCGTCGTGAATCGCTGACTACGCAATGCGACGCGCGCGCGGAGATTCGCCGGCGTATCGCTTGAACACGCGACGAAACGCGGCGGCGTCGGCGTAACCCACGCGCGCTGCGACTTCTTCGACCGGCGCTTTGGTCGTCTCGAGCAGATGCGCGGCGTGCGCGACGCGAACGCGATGCACGAATTGTCTCGGCGTGATCCCCGCCGCGGCGTCGACCCTCCGTGCGAGCGTGCGCGGTGACGTCGCCGCCGCACGCGCGAGTTCAGGCAGCGTCACCTGCCGATGCACGTTGGTGGTGACGAACTCTTCGAGCGTGCGGAGCAGTGGATCGAAGCTGCGCAGATGGTCGAGCACCATGTACCGGGCCTGCGACGCACGCGCGTCGAGCACCAGGTAGCTGGCGGCGAGATTCGAGAGTGATGCGCTGGTGAGCCGCGCGACGATGGCGAGCATCAGGTCGGCATGCGCGAACGCGGAGCCGGCGGTGATGACGCGCCCGTTGTCGACGACCATTCGATCCGCGCACAGTTCGACGTTCGGAAAACGCTTCGCGAAGAACGGCATCAACCACCAGGTCGTCGTCGCGCTCGCGCCATCGAGCAGACCTGCCGCCGCGAGGATGAACGTTGATGAGCACGACGCCGCAATGAGCGCTCCCTTCGCGCGAACTCGCGGGAGCAGCTCGATGAGCTTCACCACATCAGGCCGCGAGAGAATGCGTTCGACTGAAGAATCCTTCGTCGCGAACAAACCCGGTAACACCAGCACGTCACCGCTGCGCACCTGTCGCAACGCGAACGCAGCGTCGACGTGAACGGGGCGCCCCTGAACGTCGTGCACCGATTGGCCGTCGAGTGACACCACGCGCTGCTCGAGCGACTGCATGCGGCGAGGCGACGGAACCTTCCCCACACGAAGCAGCCGC
>JBEHYH010000272.1:0-8742 GCA_048498275.1 Myxococcota bacterium
CCGTTGCGCTCGTGGGCGGCAGCGTCTTCGTCGTGTCGGCCGTCACCGCGTTGGTGTTCTTCATCTACGAGCTGATCAGCTCCGTGTTCTGCAGCGGGTGCGGCAGCGTCTTCGGGGTCGGTTGGGTCGCGCTCGGCGCGGTGGGCGTCGGCTCGCTGATCGCGCTCATCGTCGGCCTTGCCGAAAACGCCAGGTTGCGGAAGCTCGCGGCTCCGGTGCGGAACGAACGCGAACTGTTGTTGATGCAGGTGGCAGCGCGACACCTCGAAGATCCACGGGTATCGCCGCCGCCACTTCCTTCGAGGTGATCACTCCACGAGCAGCACGCCGCCGACCATCTTGTCCATCGCGCAGCCGTACTTCACGGCGCCCGCTTTTTTCGGAGTCCAATTCACCGACACGGTCTTCTCGAGCGGCAGCGGCACGTTGATGTCGGTGCCCTCGATGAGGATTTCCGTCGCGCAGGTCTCGTCGGTCTTTCGCGTGATGCGCAGCGTGAGCGCTTCGTTCGCCTTCACCTTCAGGTTCGCGGGCACGAAACCCTCGGCGGTGACCTGCAGGTCGATGACGCGGCCTGTCGCGGCGGCCTCCACGGGCTTCGGCGTCTCCGCCGGTTTTGCAGCGACCGGTGCGGTCACCGAAGCGTCCGGTTTCACTTCGTCTTTTTTGCAGGCGGAGACCGTCAGAATGACGGCGAGAACACATGTGCGCATACCCCGCGTTTAGACGATTTTTCGCGCGCGCCGTGAGACAGTTGGGCGGCTGCTGCCGTCTTTCGGGGTGAGGAGTTTTTCGAAATGCAATGGTCTGCCTGGAGCGTCGAAACCACCCGTGGTGAGCAGAAAGACGGGCTCGTGCTCGTCAACGCCGACGCCGCCCCTGAAGAGACGCGCGCGCCGGTGATGGTGAACCTGGTGCTCGATCGCAGCGGGTCGATGAAGGGCGCGCCGTTGTCGGCGGCGATCGAAGCCGCGCAGCAGATCGTCGAGCGTTCCCAGCCTGACGACTTCATCGGGTTGATCCTCTTCGACGGTGTCGCGGAGCAGCGCGTGCCGTTGAGCCAGATGGACGTTCGCGGCAAGCGGCAGATGACCGATGCGCTGCAGGGCATCCAGACCGGCCGCGGCACGGCGCTCTATTCGGCGCTCGAGCTGGCGATGAAGAGCTTGAAGCGCACGCTGGTGCCCGGTCGCAAACCGCGCGTTCTGCTGCTGACCGACGGTGAGCCGTCGGTGGGGCCCGATACGCAGGACGCGTTCGATGAACTCGGTGAGCGCCTCGCGAACGAGAAGGTCGCGGTGCACGCGCTGGGGCTCGCGAAGCATTACGTCGCTGAAGTGCTGCAGGCGCTGACCCAGCCGTCGGGCAACGCCTACGAGCACGTCGACGGCCCCGAAGGTCTCGGTGAAGCGATGGGCGGCATCATGGCGCACGTCTACGGGCAGGCCGCGACCGAGGCGAGCGTGCGCGTCGAGCCGACCGGTTTTCTGGCGCTGACCGTTCGTCACTCGTTCCCGACTTCGCTGGAGAACGACGCGTTGGTGGTTTCGCTCGGCGATGTCTCGCGCGGTTTTCCGCGGCGTGTGCTGCTGTCGGGTTCGGTGACGGCTCCGAGCTGGGGCGTGACCTTGCATGCGACCGCCAAAGAGAAGGGCGACGTGCGGCACTGGCGCGTCGAGCACGAGCGCGTCACCGCCGATTCCGCGCGCGGCAAATTGATCACCGGGCTCGCGCACGAGCTCGAGCTGGTCGCCGAAGAGACGGCCGCGTGGCTGTCGTTGGCGCGCAAGGATCTCGCGCGCGCGGAGCAGCAGTTGGAGACCGCAGAAGGGCACCTGCGCAACATCGTCTCGCTCGCGCCCGAGGGCATTCCCGTGCGGCGTCATCTGGAGCGCCTCGGAGATCTGCGTCTGGCCGTCGAGCGCGGTGAAGGTGACATTCCGCTGCTGATCCGCCGGGCGCAGTCGGCGCGCGCGGGCACCAACGTGAGCCAGGTGATTCCTCTCAACGCGTATCGCCGCAAGTGACGCGATGGGCGACGCCGCGCATCTGCTGAGCGGTTTGCGCAGCTTCGACACGCAGGGCGTCTTCACGGAAGACGACTACGCCGCGCTCAAGCGATTGGTCATCGATGTCGGCCGCGTCGAAGCCGAGGTGCTCGACGGTTTCATCGGCCTCTTCTTCGAGCGGCACGTGCTCGATGACACGCGGCGCGGCGAGTTGCTGGCGATGTCGCCCGAAGAGCTCGAGCGCGCGGTTCGCCATCGCTTCAAACAGACCGTCGCCGGAGGGCAGGACTCGTATCAGGCGTGGCATGCGCTCTCGGCGCACGTGCGTGACGCGCTCGAAGTACTCATGGGCCCGGGGCGCAGCGGTTGGCCAGCGAGCATCACGACGAAGCAGGGTTTCTCCGCCATCAACGTCGAGCAGGCGGTTGCAGCCGTGTGGAGTGAACTCGGGCGTCGACCTTCGGCGAAGGAGGCGACGAGCGAGCTCTTCACGCGCTACGTGTCGAACGTGAGTGTCGAGCTCGGCGGCTCGGCGTCGCGTGAGTTTCCACAGGCGATCGTCGCGCGGCTCGATGCGCAAAGACTCGCGCGCGGCATCATCGGTCTGCTGAGCGACGACGAAAAAGATCTGCTGCGCGCTGAACTCGATGGGGTCGCGATTGAAACCTGGGCGATCGGGCGCGGCGTTTCTCGTGCGACCGCGTACCGCATGCTCGCACGTTTGAAGTCACTGTGCCGCGTGGAGTTCGAAGCACGCAGCCGCAACACGCAGCTCGAGGTGCTCGATGTGCTGCGTGATCAACTGACTCCGTAGATGGAACCGAACGCCGGCCTGCGGCGTCGCGGTGCGACCCATGACCCTTCTTCTTCTCATTCTTCTCGCGGCCGATGGCGGCGCTGACGTTGTGACGGTGCGCAAAGGCGACACGCTGTGGTCGATCGCCGAGAAGCACTACGGCAACCGGCACGCATCGGCGCTGCTCGCCGATTTCAATCACGTGAGCGAAACGAAGCTGAAGGCCGGCGCTGAATTGAAGGTGCCGGCGTTCGACGTGTTGATGCGCTCCGACGAGATGGCGGTGAACAAGATCGCTCCCGCTGCGCTCGATGCAGTGCTCGCGGCGCGCGCTGCGTTGCCGAAGAAGTCTCCGGAGCTCACGAAGCAGCTCTCGGTTGCGATCGACGCGTTCGGAAAAGTCGAAGGCTGCACGACGCCTGCTTCAGTGACTACGCAGCTCCGCAGTTCGAAAGCCGAAGCCGAGCGTCTGCTCAGCGGTCACACTTCGATGTACGAGGAAGACGTCGTCGATCAACACCTGCTCCTCGCGCTCGAAGCCGCCGTGAAGTGGGCGCGCGCCGGTTGTCACTGAAGAACGTTGAGCTGCTTCAGCCACGCTTCGAGCAACGACGGCCAGGTCTTCACGACGTGTGAATCTCCACGCAGCGCGAACGCATGCCCGCCCTTCGCGAAGAGATGCACTTCCGCCGGCACGCCCGCGTCATCGAGCGCTCGTGCGTACATCGTGCTGTTGCAGATCGGGTCGACCGGGTCGTCCCACGCCTGAAGCAAGAAGGTCGGAGGCGTCTGCTTCGTCACGTGAATCGTCGGGTCGAACCTCTTGCCGTCACGACACAGATGCCCGGGGAAGAACGCGATCGCGAAATCGGGGCGACTGCTGACGTGGTCAACGTCGTCAACCGACTGGTACGCCGGCTTGAAGATGTTGCTGGTCTGCGCGACGAGATAGCCGCCCGCTGAAAAGCCCATCACGCCGATGCGCGCCGGGTCGATCTTCAATTCATTCGCGCGTGAACGAACGAGTTTGATCGCACGCTGCGCATCTTGAAGTGCGCGCGGCACCTTCGGGTTGACGACGCACTTGCACGACGGATCCCACGAGTGATTCGTAAACGGGACGCGGTACTTGACGAGCACGCAGGTCATGCCGTGCGAAGTGATCCAGTCGCAGACTTCCGTGCCTTCGAGCGCCAGCGCCACGAGTCTGAATCCGCCTCCGGGGAACACGAGCACCGCCGCACCGGTGTTCGTGCCCTTCGGCGGAAAGACCGTCATCGTCGGCACCGTCACATCCCACGCCGCTTCAGACGCGCCGCCATCTTGAAGCGCTTCGATTTTCTCCGCGGGTAGCGTGCCGCCAGGCGTGTCAGGCGCATCGCCCGGCCAGAGCGGCGTCTGCGTCAAACCCTGCGGCGGTTGCCACGTGCCTTCGACTTTCGGGTTCTCTGCGCGGGCAGAAAGAGACAGCACGAGGGCGAACAGCAGCGTGTGAAGTCGCATTCGCCCGCGGTCTGCACGGTTCGTACCCGTCAGTCGACGCGAATGACGACCTTGCCGAAGTGTTGTGCGGTGGCGAGGTGTTCCCACGCGCTGCGGGCATCGGTGAATGCGAACACCTTGTCGACGACGGGTTTGATGCCCGTCGTTTCGAGCGCCGCCACGAAGCGCTCGAACATGGTCGTCGAGCCCACGTAGACGCCGTGCACGCGCTGCCGCTTCGCGAACATCGCGTGGAGATCCACTTCGCCGCGCGCTCCAGTGAGCACGCCGATGATGCTCATGGTGCCGCCGTAGCGGAGCGCCTGCACGCTCTGGTCGAAAGTCGCCGCGCCGCCGACCTCGACCACCACATCGACGCCGTGACCGTTGGTGAGCTGCTTCACCTTCTCGCCCCATTTCGGTTCTGCGCGGTAGTCGATGACTTCGGTCGCGCCCATTTCACGCAGCGTCTTCGCTTTCTCTGCGCTGCTCGACGTCGCGAACACGCGAGCGCCGGCCTTCTTCGCGAGCTGCAGCGCGAACACTGAAACGCCGCCGGAGCCCTGCACGAGCACGGTGTCGCCGGGCTTCACGCTCGCGACCTCGAACAACGCCTGCCACGCGGTCAGCCCCGCGCAGGGCAACGTCGCGGCTTCTTCGAACGTCCACCCATTCGGCATGCGCACCCATGAATGCTCCGGCAGCACGACTTCTTCACGGAGCATCCCGTCGCTGCCTCCGCCGAGCGCGACCGCGTGATGCGCGTCACTCAGTTCTCCGTCGACCCAGTTCGGAAAGAACGAACTCATGACGCGGTCTCCAACCTTCCATTTCGTCACCTTCGCGCCGACGGCGATGACTTCGCCCGCGCCATCTGACGTCGGCACGCGCGGAGCCTTCGCATTCGCGGCTCCCTTCGCGATGAGCACGTCGCGGTAGTTCAACGACACCGCGCGCACGCGCACCTTCACCTCGAGTGGACCGACTTCCTGCGACGCGCGCTCCGTCAACGTCAACGAGTCGAACCCCGGCTTCGCCTGCAGCTCCCATGTCTTCATGAGCGCAGAGGTAAGAAACCGGTTAACTCCGCGCAAGTACGCACAAATTGAGTGCGTAGTATCGAAAAGGGTACCAATGGCGCGTTCACGAGCTGACGATTCGAAGACCAGATGCGCGGTGGAATCTGCGCTCGGGGTCATCGGCGGGAGATGGAAGGGCGTGGTGTTGTTCTGGCTGCTCAAGGGCAAGCACCGCTTTGGCGAGCTCCGCAAACGTCTGCCGAACTGCACGCAGCGAATGCTCACGTTGCAGTTGCGCGAGCTCGAAGAAGACGGGCTGGTGAAGCGCACGGTGTACGCGGAGGTTCCTCCGCGCGTCGACTACGAGCTCACCGCGTTCGGCCGTTCACTCGCGCCGGTGATTCACGAGCTGCACATGTGGGGCGAGAAATACAAAGCGCGTCTTCACGCCGTCATGTAGTGAGAACGGGCCACTCGACGCTCCCGATGGCGGCTCCGTACGAGCCGTAGGGCGTTCCCGGGTGGCGTGTGCGGCCAGCGTTCCCCGGGTTCCCCTTCGGCCCGTTGGAGCACGTCATGTCGTCACTTCCTGTCCTCGATTTCGTTCTCACCAACTTCAAGAACTTCAACGCGCGCGCGACGCGCGATGCGCTGCTCGCCTACCGGGAGCACATCGCGAAGGGTGGCCGCATGTTCTGGACGCTCGCCGGCGCGATGTCTTCGGCGCAACTGGGCATCACGCTCGCGCCCGCGATTCGCGCGGGGTTGATTCACGGCATTTCGAGCACCGGCGCGAACCTCGAAGAGTCACTCTTCAGGCTCGTCGCGCATCACTCGTACAGAGACTTCCCCGACTACCGGTACCTCACGAAGAATGACGACACGCGCATTCTCGAGAATCGCATGCGCCGCGTGACGGACACTTCGATCCCCGAAGATGAGGCGTTTCGCGTGGTCGAGAAGATCATCGTGCCGATGTGGAAGCGCGCATCGGAACGCGGCGAGCGGCGCTTCTGGCACGAGTACTTTTACGAAGTGATTCTCGCGCTCGACCCGTCGACCTTCGAAGGCGACCCGGAGTCGTGCTGGTTGCTCGAAGCCGCGCGCCGCAAGTTGCCCATCGTCGTGCCCGGCTACGAAGACTCGACGTTCGGCAACATCTTCGCGTCGTACGTGAAGACCGGTGAATGCAACGCGAGCATCGTGAAGTCGGGCATCGAATACATGGCCGATTTCTACGACCGCTACGAAGCGCTCTCGGCGGGCGCGGGCGTCGGCTTCTTTCAAATCGGCGGAGGCATCGCCGGCGACTTCCCCATCTGCGTGGTGCCGTCGCTCAAATACGACCTGCAGAAGCCGGGCAAACCGTGGGCGTATTTCTGCCAGATCAGCGACTCGACCACTTCGTACGGCTCGTACTCGGGCGCGACTCCGAACGAGAAGATCACGTGGGACAAGCTCACCGAGACCACGCCGATGTTCGTCATCGAATCAGACGCGACCATCGTCGCGCCGTTGATGCTGCGCGCGTTGTTGGAATGCCAGGCGAACCCTGAAGCCGCCGACGCGCTCATTCGCGGAACTCGACGCGCGTGACCTTGCGTTCGCGCACGAAGGTGGCGACTTCATCGATGAGGTCGTCACTCGCGAGCGCGATGCAGCCCCAGGTCCAATCGCTGTCGATGTTCACATCGCCCGAATCTCTCGTGTCGCGCGGCGGGCCATGCAGCCCGATCGCCCACGCGCTGAACCGCTTCGGGTCGGGGTTCGCGAGCCCGATGAAGGTGTGAAAGTTCTTCGACGCGCGCGGAGCCATCAGCGTGAACGTGCCCAGCGGCGTCTGCGCCCAACCGACGCGCTTCTTCGCGACGCCTCCGCTGCCGATGGCGACGCGGTACTGCTTCACTTCGCTGCCGCCGTCACACAACGACAGCCGATGCGCGCCGGTTTCGACGACCACTGCGGTGCCTTTCGGTGGACACGCGGCGAACAACATGAGCGTCAGCATCGCGACCATTTCGACGCGTGGAACGTGCTCCCAAGTGCGCTCGTTCCACCGCGCTGATCGGGTTTGAAATCGGCTCGCTCGGAAGAATGCGCGAACGGCGATCAGTCGCGAAAACACACAACCTGTGGTGTTGACTTGCTGCTGCACGCTCCATATTTGGTGCCCGCATCGGTTCTCCCGAGAGGGAGATGAAAAGGGAACCTGGTCGAAAACCAGGGCTGCCCCGCAGCGGTAGGCGAGTGCGAAACCTCAGCGCAGTACTCACTGGCGAAAGCCGGGAAGAGTGAGGCGTCGCTCCAGAAGTTCTGGAACTCGTGAGCCCGAAGACCTGCCGATGACGAACGCGGTTCGCCGCGCTCGTAGCCACACCGGGCCGAGGGAGCCCGCGGGCGCGAGTACGCAATCGTGCGTGCTTCCGTTCGCGTGCTGTCCCGTTCCCGAACGCAGTTCCGAGGGGACCACAGACATGCAGACCGCAGCGGAAACCGCCGTTTCGAAGGCGCCTCCCACCACCACTGACTCCGCCGTGCCCACGGGCATGCGCGTGAAGAAGCGCAACGGCTCGCTGGAGCGCGTCGATCTCAACAAGATCGTTCGCGCGGTGAGCCGGTGTTGTGAAGGCATCACGCATGTCGATGCGATGCGCGTCGCGCTGAAGACCATCGCCGGTCTGTACGACGGAGCGACCACGCGCGAGCTCGACCAGCTCTCGATTCAGACCGCCGCGTCGCTCATCGCTGAAGAGCCCGAGTATTCGAAGCTCGCCGCGCGCCTGCTCTCGACGTTCATCGACAAGGAAGTCGCCGGTCTCGAGATTCATTCATTCACGCAGTCGATCGCCGCGGGTCACGCACTCGGGCTGGTGAACGAGCGACTGCTCACCTTCGTGCAGAAGAACGCGCGCAAGTTGAACGACGCCATCGACCCGTCACGCACGCGGCTCTTCGAGTACTTCGGCCTGCGCACCGTCTACGACCGCTATCTGCTGAAGCACCCGACGAAGCGCGACGTCATCGAGACGCCGCAGCAGTTCTTCCTCCGTGTGGCGTGTTCGCTGTCTGACACCGCGGCTGAAGCGCTCGAGCTGTACCGGTTGTTCTCGACACTCGAATATCTCCCGAGCTCGCCCACGATGTTCAACGCGGGCACGCGGCACGAACAGTTGAGCTCGTGTTTCCTGCTCGATTCTCCGCAGGATGATTTGAGCGACATCTATTCGCGCTACGCGCAGGTCGCGCAGCTCTCGAAGTTCTCCGGCGGCATCGGCATCGCGTGGCACCGTGTTCGTTCGCGCGGGTCGCTCATCAAGTCGACCAACGGGCAGAGCAACGGCATCGTCCCCTGGCTCAAGACGCTCGACGCGTCGGTCGCGGCCGTGAATCAGGGCGGCAAGCGCAAGGGCGCCGCGTGCGTGTACCTCGAGCCGTG
>JBEHYH010000273.1:0-8726 GCA_048498275.1 Myxococcota bacterium
ATTTATGTTTCTACAATTTTTCCATCTTTTGAAGGCCACCATCGACTTCGCCATCAGGTCGGCGAGCGTGCGGTGCTCTTTGTTGTTGAGCGCGATGAGGTTGCCGGCGAACGCGAGCGAGACCGCGAACAGGCACGCGACGGTCATGATGCCGGCCAGCATCCCCGACGCGATGAGCCCGCCGACGCCGAAGAACTGCGCGAGGAGCCCTCCGAGGATGGTGACCAGATACGCCGCGGGGAAGAGCCCGCGCCCGACGAATTCACGGAAGAGCAGGTTCGCGAGATCGACCGCGTGCCCATCGAGCCGCGCGAGCTCGAGGTTGAACAACTGCATGCCCAGCGTGCGTTTCAGCGCCGCGAGCGGCACCACGGAGTAACCGATGAGCACCACCAGCACGCCCCACATCGGCACCACGAAGCCGCGGAGCAGCAGCGGGCCGATGAAGGTGGCCACGCACAACACCAGCAAGAAGATGCCATCGATGACCGCCGCGGCGACGCGCTTGCCGAGCGGCGCGGGAGCGAGCGCCATGACCGCGACTAAGCATGACCGCGCTACGTTCGCGCGCATGACGACGAAGCACTGGGCGACGGTGTTGCTGTTGATGGCGTGTCAGCCGTCACGTGAAGCTCCGGCCTACGAGGTGACGAAGCCCTTGCCGTGGGTCAACCCGGCGCGCTGTCTTCGCGAGTGCACGCACCTCGACGTGAATGGTCTCGTCACCGTCGATGAACGAGCGCGCCTCGCCGACGGCGGTTTTCGTCTGCGGGCTGAAGCACAGCCGGCGCTCGCAGCGATGATTGCCGCCGCTGACAAGGAGTCGCTCTCGGTGACCATCGGGAGCGCGTACCGCACCTACGACGAGCAGGCCGCGCTGTGGGACGAGCTGAGCACGTCGCAGCCGGGGCGCCCGGCGCGCCCGGGCCACAGCGAACACGAAACGGGGCTCGCGGTTGATCTCAGCTTCGCGCCGCCCATCGCGATGTTCTGGCCGGAGGAGAACGCGTGGCGCTTCGGCTTCACGCTCAGCTACCCGCAGTTCAAACAGAAGGTGACCGGCTTCAACTACGAACGGTGGCACGTTCGTTTCGTCGGGAGCGAAGTGGCGGCGCAGCTCCATGACGGCGGCATGACGTTGGAAGAACTCTTCGCATCGACACCCGGCCTCGGCGTGTCGGGTGATTGTTCAGACTGCCCGCTCGAGAGTTCACGCAGCGACTGCAGCGGGCTCACCGATGCCGGAGCGTGCGAGGGGCAGGTGCTGCGCTGGTGTTTCTCGGGCGCAGCAGCCGCGGTCGATTGCACGGCGTCGAGTCTCAGGTGTGAGGTGAATGTCTGCGTTTCGCAGTGACCTCCACGCCGGTTCTTCAGGCAGCGCGCGAAACGGCATCACATGGGCTAACTCGTCGCACCCATGACGGATCCTTCCCAGCTTCCTCCGACGCCGTACCAGCCGCCCGTGCCTCCGCCGAAGAAGAAGGGAGGCCTCGGCGCCGGTGTGATTCTCGCGCTCGGCTGCTTCGGTTTCATGATTCTGGGCTTCGCCGGCATCGTCATCGCCGCGGCGCTCGGCGCGAGCGGCGAGGGCCCGTCGGCGTCGGTCGATGATTCATCGGTGCTGCGCATGAAGTTGTCGGGCGGAATCCCCGAATACGTGCGCGCCAACAGCTTCGACGAGCTCTTCGGCAAGGGCGCGGTGACGGTGCGTCAGCACGTCTTCAATCTCGAGAAGGCCGCGAAGGACAAGCGCATCAAGGGCGTGCTCCTGGAGATCGACAGCCTCGAAGGCACCGGCTGGGGCAAGGTCGAAGAGCTGCGCGACGCGCTCGTGGAGTTCAAGAAGTCGGGCAAGTTCGTCATCGCGTATTCCGAGCATCTGTCTGAGCGCGAGTACGCGCTGGCGCTCGCCGCCGACACCATCGTGATGCCGAGCGATTCGTGGTTCGAGTTCAACGGGCTGGCGACCGACATCAGCCACTACCCGGGCATGCTCGAGAAGCTGGGCATCGAGGTGCAGTACTTCCGCTACGGCAAGTACAAGTCGGTGTCGGGCGAGCAGAGCGGCCGCAAGGCGTTCACCGAGCCCGTGAAGGAGATGATCCGCGCGAACCTCGACGTCACCTTCGGCCACTTCATCGACGCGGTGGCGCAGTACCGGAAGCTCGACGCGAAAGACCTGCGCGCGTGGGTCGAGGAGGGCCGCACCAAGTCTGACTGGGCGCTCGAGAAGAAGCTCATCGACCGCATCGGCTACTTCGACGAGGTCGAACAGATGCTCCGTGAGAAGGCGGGCACGAAAGAGGGCGAGAAGCTCAAGTACGTGTCGGCGATGAAGTACCGCAGCGTGTCTCCGTCGGCCGCGGGCCTCGAGGAGCCGAAGCACAAGTTCGCGCTCATCTACTCGTCGGGACTCATCGTATCGGGCAAGGGCAGTGACGATGGCTTCGGCGGCGACGGTACGCAGGGTTCTGATCCGCTGATCCGCTACATCCGCCGGGCGGTCGAAGACGAGGAGATCAAAGCCATCGTCTTCCGCGTCGATTCTCCGGGCGGTGCGGGCCTCGGGTGCGACTACATCCGCCGTGAAATCGAGAAGGCGCGCGAGAAGAAGCCGGTCATCGTCAGCATGAGCGACGTCGCGGCCTCGGGTGGTTACTGGGTCTCGATGGACGCGACCGCCATCGTCGCGCAGCCCACCACGGCGACGGGCTCCATCGGCATCTACACGGTGATTCCGAGCCTCGGCGGGCTGTACGAAAAGCTCGGCCTCAACAACGAGACGTTCAAGCTGGGGGAGCACGCTGATCAGCTCATCGCCGCGCGCGTGATGACCGAGGGCGAAGCCAAGCAGTGGGACACCGACTTGTTCGCTTCGTACAACCGCTTCGTGTCGCTGGCCGCGAAGGGCCGCCACATGGACAACGACAAGATGCAGGAGTTCGCGCAGGGCCGCACCTGGTACGGCACGCAGGCGAAGGAGAACGGTCTGGTCGACGAGCTCGGCGGCTTCCCCGCGGCGATCAAGCTCGCGAAGGCGAAGGCCGGCATCCCCGACAATGAGACCGCGGGCCTCAAGCTCTTCGACAGCAAGCGCACCTTCCTCGAGACGCTGCTCTCGAAGGACGACGAAGAAGATGAAGAGGCGGAGCTCAACCTCGCGAGCATGGTGCTCTCGAAGACCGTCGAGGCGAGCGGCTTCAAGTCGTTGCTCAAGAAGGTGCCGGGGCTCTCCGGCTTCGCGCGCGAGGTCATTAGCGGCCGCGAGAAGCTCTTCCCGCTGAGCGAGTACCAGATCGACTACCGCTGACCTTGTGTCACAGTGAAGCGATGCGGCTCCTGCTCTGCGTCGTCTTCGTGATGGTTCTGCTGGCGTGCCCGACGCCCTCGTCTCCTGAAGACGGGGGCGTTGACGCTGGCGTGGTCGATGCGGGCTTCGACGCGGGAGTGGATTCAGGGGTCGACGCGGGCGACCTCGACGGCGGCGACGATGCCGGCTTCGACGCCGGTGTGCCCGTCGAGCTCTGCGGCGACTACCTCGACAACGACGCCGACGGCGGCACCGACTGCGCCGACCTCACGTGCGCCGCCGACCCGATCTGCGCGCTCGATGCGGGCACGTGCGCGTCATGCAATCAGCCGTGCGCGACGCAGAACGCGTGCGTCACCGACTACCACGGCACCAAGCCGCTCCCGCTGTGCACCTTCAGCGTGTGCACCTCGCGCGACGAGTTCATCCGCTCGAAGGTGGTGGTGAGCGCCGGCGCGGGGTGGAACGCGCTCTCCAGCTACCCGAAGAGCGGCGTCTCGCGCTTCATCAAGAAGACCGCGCTCGATGGCACCGCGGTGACCTGCGCCGTGCTCGAGACGTTCACGGCGGCGAACACCGCGGCCGGCGCGATCGAGACGAGCGGCAGGTTCAACGTGCAGGGCTTCGACATTCAGGGCGTGAGCAACTTCAGCGGCGCGGGCGCGGTCGGCTTCAACAACGTCAACACGCAGACCGGCGGCGAGTTCCTGGTGTGGGTCGAGCTCTGGAGCGGCAACGTCAGCGGCACCTTCTTGCCGCTGGGTACGCGCAAGGGTCATGGCTGTCTCGCCGACCCGGGCAGCGCGTTGGTGTTCGACGACAACTGCGACACCGGCACCTGCCGCGCGTTCACGGTGGACATCCCCAACCCTGATTGAGTGTGGGGCGTCTCGGCGCTCGTATTTCGGGAGCGCGCTCGTACGTTCACGCGCATGGCCGCGACCAGCCGCATGGAGTGGAAGGTCTCCTGGTTCCTCTGCTTCGTCACCGGCGCGCTGTTCATCTTCGGGCTCATCGGCTTCGCGTTGTCCGGGGTTGAAGTGCGTCAGCGCGCCGAGAAGCGCGCCTGTGAAGATGGTGACATCGACGCGTGCGTGAAGGTCGGCCGGTATGACGAAGAGCGTTCGCCGGGGTTGTTCGGGTTTCTGCTCAGCCACTCCGACACGTCGATTCGCTATGACACGCGCGCGTGCGCGGGCCATTCGGGCCCGTCATGCGAGCGCATGGTCGACATGCTTCGCAACGGTGAACAGGCGCGTGACCTGAGCACGCCCCTCACGGAGATCGCCGACGCGCCGCTGAAGCGAAGTGACTACGAACCGGAGCCGACCGCGCCGAGCTCCGCGGCCGCGGTGTCACGCGAGGCCGCCACCCAGTCGATGTCGGGCTTCTGGTTCACCATCATCGGCTTGCCGTCGTAGGTGATGCGTTTGCCCGGGTAGATGTACGCCGCGAACATGTAGCCGAACAGCGAGGGCTGATCCAAAGCCGGGTGAATCGTGGGCGCGTACTTCTCGGCGTGCGCCTGCGGCGTGAGGCTCCAGTGGAGGCCCGGCGTCTCGTGGTGAATGCCATGGAAGCCGTTGTTCAACGTGAACCAGTTGAACGTCTTGCCCACGAAGTTCCGCGAGTGGTTCACGGGGTGGTCTTTGTCGCAGCCGTCATGCTGCAGGAAGTTCACGGTGGTGATGCCCCACACCGCGAAGAGATGCGGGATCCACACGAAGGCGATGGCCTTGCGCCAGTCGAGCAGCGTCAGCGCGATCTTCACGCCCCACACCGCGAGAATTTCGTAGAGCAACTGCCGGTTCCACGCGGGCAGCTTCTGCTTCATCACCTTCTTGTATTCGTAGTTGCCCCTGGTCACCGCCGGGCCGACCGCGAAGAAGAAGAAGAGGAAGTTGAGCAGGTTCCACCGGAAGTTGACCTTGGTGGTGCGCATCACGTCTTCGGGCTCCTGCGTGAACTTGTGATGCGAGAGGTTGTGACCCGGCACGTACTCGCTGACCGGGAAGCCGTACGAGAGGCTCACCCAGACCTGAAAGAGCTTGTTGAGCGGGCGCGACTTGAACACCGGTGAATGCACCGTGTTGTGCGCGATGATGGCGCAGATCCACGAAGCGACCGCCGTGACCACCACCCACGCGGCGAGCAGCGGGCCTCCCGGGTTCAAGAGCCACCCGGAGATCACGAGCGCTGCGTAAACGCACAGAAAGAGAATGGTGCGCCTGTCGGCTGCGAAGCGGAGCATGGGGCGCTTCTGCCTAGGGGGCACGGAGCCGTCAACTCCCTCTCGGGGAGGGAGACGCGCCCGTCTCATACGGCGCAGCAGCGTGATAACTTGCTCGCGAGGTCACGGGTGCCGTGGCCGGGGGGAGTACGCAAATCGTGCGTGTGGAATGGGAGCCCGGTGGGGTGAGCGCAAGTTCTGCCACGATGTCGGGTCGTGATCGCGCGCTGCTCGAGCGCATGGCGCTGACGCACGTGCTGGTGAGCCTCCTCGTCGCCGGGCTCCTCGCGGTGCGCGCCAGCTACGGCGCCGCGCCCATCGTGGTCTTTCAGGGCTCGACGGTGCTCTGCGACCTGCTCTCGTGGTGGCTCGCCCGGCACGGCCGGGTACGCGCGGGCACGTGGCTGATGGTGGCGACGCTCACGCTGCCGTCGCTGCTCGCGCCCGCCTACCTCGGAGGGCTCACCGGTCACGTGCTGATGACCGTGGTCGTGGCGGTGATGCTCGCCGGCGTGCTGCTCGGCTGGCGCCAGGCGGTGGTGGTGGCGGTCTTCACCGGCGTGGTGACCCTCGCGTACGCGCTCGCGCAAGACGGCGGGCACCTGACGGCGAACACCGCGCGCGTCACCGGGTTGGACGCGTTCACCTCGGTCGCCTCGGCGCTCACCATGTGCATCGTGTTGCTCTCGCAGTCGGTGCGCGCGCTGCGTGAGGCGCTCGAGAAGGCGCAGCTCCGTGAAGCCGAGCGCGACGAGGCGACGAGGAAGTTCCTCACCACGCAGAAGATGGAGCTGGTGGGCCGCCTCGCGTCGGGCATCGCGCACGACTTCAACAATCTGCTCTCGGTGATTCGCGGCGGCACCGAGTTCATCACCATGAGCCAGCCACCCAGCGACGAGTTGACCTCGGCGCTGCAGGACATCGAGGGCGCGACGGAGCGCGCGGCGCTGATGTCGCGCACGCTGCTCACGCTCGGGCACGCGCGCGTCGACGAGCCCAACGTGACGCTCGACCTCTCGGCCGTGGTCTCGAACCAGGCGAAGCTGCTGCCACGGCTCCTCGGGAGCCGCATCGCCGTCGACTGCGTCACGCCGAAGCCCGTGTACGTGCGCGCGACGCCGGCAAGCCTCGAGCAGATCGTCTTGAACCTCGCGGTGAACGCGCGTGACGCGATGCCCTCGGGAGGAACCCTGGCGCTGGCGGTCCGCGAAGAGGGAGACCGCGCGCGCCTCGACGTGCGCGACACCGGCATGGGCATGCCTGAAGCGGTGCGCGCCAGGATGTTCGAGCCGTTCTTCACCACGCGCGCGACGGGCACCGGCCTCGGGCTCGCCACCGTGAAGGAGCTGGTGAATCGCTTCGAAGGCAGCGTCACCGTGGAAAGCGAGGTCGGGCAGGGCTCGTGCTTCACCATCCGCCTGCCGCTCGCGCCCGCGCCCACGGAGCCCGTGCCCGCGCAGGTGCTGCCGACGCACAGCGTGCGCCGCCGCCGCGTGTTGCTGGTCGAAGACAACGAGCTGGTGCGCCGTGACCTGACCAAGCTGATGCTCGTCGCCGGGCTCGACGTGACCGCGGTGTGTGACGGTGACGAAGCGCTCGCGCTGCTCGAAGGTGCGCGAGGCATCGACGCGGTGCTGACCGACCTCTCGATGCCGCGGGTGGCGGGCGACACGATGGCCAACGCGATGCGCGCGCGTGGCCTGCGCGTGCCGGTCATCTTCTTCAGTGGGAATGCCGCGCCCTCGACGTTGCCGGAGAACACCTCGTTTCTCCCGAAGCCGGTGGCGATGGCCGCGCTCGCCGCCGAGCTCGAGCGCGTCTGTCTGCCGAGGTGATCAGTAAATCGGAATGTACGTGGGCTCCGACGAAGCGCCGCTGACCGAGTCGATGCTCGGGCACGGCTTGCTCGAATCGCCCCATGACCACGCGTCGTCTTCGATGACCGAATTTCCGCGGCACCACGGGACATGAAGCGAATCGATGGTGGAGTCGTTCGTGCCGAGACAGCGCATCGTGACCCGCATCAAGACCTTGCCGTTCTCGCAGCGCGCCGCCGACGTGAAGCGGTATTCGATGTGGTCTTCGGTGAACGCGCCGGGCACGCGATGCACCCACGTGTCTTTCCTCGTGCGCATCACGATGGGGTACGCCGGGCCACGCGACGCGAACTCCGTGGCCGAGAGACTGAACTTCACCACGCGGGTCTCACCGGCGGCGATGCCGTCGCCGTTCAAGTCGGTGACCCACACGTGGCGGCCATCTGCATCGAACGCCTCCTCGATTCGGGGGAACGAGAGCGCGAGTTCGCTCGTGTTGCGCACCGTGAGGGTCACGCAGCCCGGACCGCAGTGTGACGAGGAGAGAACTTCGAAGCTGCGCAGATTCCACGTCGCGCGCCGCCGCCATTCGCCGGCCTTGCGCAGGTTCTCGTCGGCGATGGCCTGCGCCTGCCGCACGAGCTCGGGGTTCGCCGGCCCGAGCAGCGACACGTCTTCGGCAACGCACGCGAGCGTGTCGCACGGCTTGCCCGTCTTTCGCGGAAGGGCGGCGTTCACCGAGTCGAGCCCGACGACGCGGCAGTCGAGCGTGAAGCCTCCCGACTTGCCGAGGCCATTCGGAGGCGCGCTCACCGAGGCCACGCGCGTCGGCACCAGGCGCAGCGTCGAGAGCCCGAGCGTCATGATGCCGAGCATCACTTCACCGACCACGTCCTTGCCGTGCGCGTTGTTGCGCCAGATGCCGACGGTGAGCGGCTTCTTCAACACCACCGGCACGTAGAAGAGGTCGTGGCCGATGACGGTGAAGGGCACTTCGCGTGAGCTGATTTCTCCATGCGCGAGCGGAAAACCCGGAGGCACGGTGAGGCCGCAGGCGGTGCCTGACGGCGCTCCGCGTGGGCCTCCGGCTGATTCGTCGTAGAGCTGCGCGGTCGCGCGCGTGGTGCGCACTTCACCGCCTTCGAGGTACCAGGTGGCCGGCAGCTTCGCGTGCGCCGCTGGCGCGGGGAGTCGCGGTGATGAAAGTGGGGCGCCCGCGACTTCGTCGGCGACCGGGGCTGCCAACACCAGCAAGGCGAGGAGCATGCGCGTCGATCTACTTTCGTTCGAGCGCGAGCCGCATCACGCGCTTCTCGTCATCGAGGGTGATGACGCAGGTGTTGCGATGCAGCTCGTGCATCGACACCGG
>JBEHYH010000274.1:0-8724 GCA_048498275.1 Myxococcota bacterium
GTTCCTGTCTGACGCGCTGACGGAACTGCTTGACCCGTTTTTGATGAAGGGGTTGCCGGCGGCCGCCGCCAGAATTCTCACTGCCATCAACGAGCAGCAGAAGGTGACGCTCTACGGCGACTACGACGTCGACGGCGTGTCATCGACCGCGCTGCTGACCACGTTCCTGAAGCAGGTCGGGCTCGAGGTGCGCACGTACATTCCGCACCGGCTCGGCGAGGGCTACGGGCTCAACCGCGCGGCCATCGAGCGGCTCGCGAGTGAAGGCACGCAGCTCCTCATCACGTTGGATTGCGGCATCACCTCGCACGCCGAGATCGAGCGCGCGAACGAGCTCGGCGTGAATGTGATCGTCGTCGATCACCACGCGGTACCTGAAGTGATGCCGCCTGCCGTCGCGGTGTTGAACCCGCTCCAGCCCGGGTGTGACTACCCGACGAAGTGGCTGTGCGCGGGCGGCGTGACGTTCAACCTCTGCATGGGTTTGCGAAAGCACCTCCGGGAGCGCGGTCATTTCGCCGGCAAGCAGGAGCCGAACCTCAAGGTGATGCTCGACCTCGTCGCGTTGGCGACGGTGGCCGACGTGGTGCCGCTCGTCGGCGCGAATCGCGTGCTGGTGACGCACGGCTTGAAGGAGCTCACGGCCGGCAAGCGGCCCGGCGTGCGCGCGCTCAAAGACGTCGCCGAAGTCGGGGGCATCGAGATCACCGCGGGCACCGTCGGTTTCCGTCTCGGGCCTCGCATCAACGCCGCCGGCCGTCTCGATGACGCGTCGATCGGGCTGCAGTGTCTGCTCGCGCCTGATTACGAGACCGCGTTGCCGCTCGCCCGCGCGTTGGATTCAGCGAACGCCGCGCGCCAGCAGATAGAGAAGAACATGCTGAACTCCGCCATCGAACAGGCGGAAGAAGCGGTGCTTCGCGGCGCGAAGGGCTTGGTGCTGTCGTCGCCCGATTGGCACCCCGGTGTGGTCGGCATCGTCGCCTCGCGCATCGTCGAGCGGTTTCACCGGCCCGCGATTCTCATCGGCGTGCATGACGGAGTCGGGAAGGGCTCCGCGCGCAGCATCGAGGGGTTTCATCTCTACGACGCGATGAAGTCGGTGAGTCATCACTGCCTGCGCTTCGGAGGGCACAAAGCCGCCGCTGGTCTGTCGATCGACCCGGCGAACATCGAGGCGTTCCGCGCTGATTTCGAACGTGTGGCGCTGGAGCGCCTCGAAGACTCTCAGCTCGTTCCCCGCTGCCGCATCGACGCGGTGGTGAGCGCGGATGAACTCAGTGAAGCGACGGTGAGCGCGCTGCGAAAGCTCGCTCCGTTCGGCATGGGCAACCCCGAACCGGTGCTCGCGCTGCGTGGAGAAACCGCGTCGCCGCGTGTGTTGGACAACAAGGTCGCCGGTGAGCCCGGGCATCTGAAGCTCACGCTGAAATCAGCGCCGTCGTTCGATGTGATCGGCTTCCGTCAGGCGGAGAAAGCCGAGCTCACCGACAAGCCGATCGACCTCGCGTTCAAGATCGACATCGACGAATTCCGTGGCGTGAAGAGGCTGTCGCTGAAGCTCCAGTCGTTGCGTTCAGCGTCGTGAGCCTCGACTTCGACATCGTCGCGTTCTGGGTCTGGTACCGGGGCGCTGAGTTCGCCGGCTTTCAGCAACAGACCGGGTTGCGCACCGTGCAGGGCGAAATTCTGCGCGCGTTCCCGGAGATTGGTCTGGAACGGAACCCGGTCGTCGCCGGGCGCACCGACAAAGGCGTGAGCGCGCGCATGCAGGTGCTCAGTGCGCGCGTGCCGAAGCATGCCGACCTTGGCGAGGTGACGGCGAAGTTGAACGCCGCCTTGCCGAACGATGTGCAGGTGCACCTCGCGAAGATCACGCGGCCCAAGTTTCACGCCGCGTGGAGTTCGAGCTCGAAAGAGTACCGGTACGAGGTGAGCGAGCCCGGTGACCTCGAGAAGCTGCGCGAGGTGATTTCGCTGATTCCCGGTACGCGCGACTTTCGCGTCTTTCATTTCAAGACCAGTCAACTGCGGCCGCGCACCGTGAACTCGGTGGAGCTCATCGACGGGCACACGCTGCGCTTCATCGGCGAAGGCTTCGCGCGCTTCATGGTGCGCATGCTGGTCGGCGGCGCGTTGCAGGTCTCTCGCGGAGAGATCTCCATCGACACCTTTCGCGCGGGGCTCGAGCAGCAGCAGAACTTTCACTGCCCGAAGGCGCCGCCTGAACCGCTCACGCTGTGGAGCGTCGGCTACCCGGAAGATCTCGACCCGTTCACGCGTGACGAACGGGCGTCGTTCAGTTGGTCGCGTTGACGGTCACGGAGCCGTGCCCATCGTGTTCCAGAGTCGCTGCCGGCAATATTCGTTGTCGGTGATCCACTGCCACGGCGTACCGGCATCGACGGGCAGTGACTCGAAGGTCAAGCCAGCGTCGATCTCGGTCGTCATGCGGAAGAACGCGCGCTCGCAGAATCCGTTCGGTGCCGGCGTTTCGGTGTAGCCGAGCCACTTCCACGTGCCCGCGTCGTCATCGCGCGCCAGGCAGGTGTCGACGCCCGAGGTGCAGCCGACGAAAGTACCGAGGTAGTTCGGCATGTAGCTCGTGACTCGTTGTGTCGCGAGGTAGAGCTGAGCGACCTGATCGACGTCGATCACAGGCCCGAAGTCGACGACGTAGCCGATGCTGGAGTTGGTCACGGTGGCCCGGTAGGCCCAGTTGAGACAGTCCCACTCGTAGAAGGTGCCGTTGGCGATCTGCTCGTAGCCCTTGGTGTCGAGCGTGAAGATCACGCTGGTGAGGTCGCGCGGCCGGTACGACGCGGTCGGCACGCGATTCTTGAGCTCGGCCCATTCTACGACCGCGCGCGTGTACGCCACGTCGTCGACCATGAACTCCGGCGAGCCTTCGCGTGCGAGGTACTCGGCGAAGGGGTCGGCGCGCGGCGACTTGGCGAGTTCTTGCTGCGGCGCGAGCCATTGAATCGAGCAATGGCCGGCATCGAACAGGTCGACGACAGTCGAGCCGGCGTCGAAAACCTGGCCTGCGTCGAGTGCTTCACCCGCGTCGAGCTCTTCACCCGCATCGACTTCGTCGCCTGCGTCAGGCGTCGTAGCTGCGTCGAGTTGGTGACCGGCATCGAACGGCTTCCCCGCGTCCAGTTGCCCGGCGTCGACAGGCGTGCTTCCTGCGTCGCCGGTCGGCGAGAGCGAGTCATCGAACTTGTCAGACGGGCAGGAGCAACCGGCGACCACGACCAACCACGCGACCATCAACCGTTTCATTGCCACTCCTGCGCGACCAGTGAGACTGCGGAGCGGTTGTTAACGCGAGCGGCGCGTACGCGTCGAGACCAGCGCCAGAAGAGCGAACAACACGCCGGGGGTCGTCGAGCAGCCTTTGGGTTGCTCGTGGCTCGGCGGGAGCTCCGCGTGCACGTCGGTCTTCGCGCTGCTGCTGACGGCCCACGGTTTGAGTATCGCGGTCACGTTGAGCTCGCCGCTCTCAGACGGGTGCAAGACGACGGCAGTGGTGCCTCCGGTGAAGTCGGCTCCGGCGCGGGTGATGGTCAGCCCGCCATCGAGCCCGGCGCCCGAGTACGCGACCTCGATCGTCTCGTTGCCGTGCGGAAAACCGAACACCGTGAGCACGCCGCCGTTTTCCTGCAGCTCGAGCCTCGGCGCGATGGGCATGGGTGCTGCGCTCAACGAGAGCTCCTCACCGCACGAACAGTTCGTTGAAGCGATGAAGGTCAACGCGGTTCCGCGTTGAGGAGGCGCCGCTTCGAACTCGAAATGACCTCCGTCGAAATCGGCGTGCGTGAACAGCTCACCGCCCGCATCGAGCGCGCTGTGTCGCCAGTCGATGTCTGCCGAACAGGCAAGTTCACACTGCACGTCGAGCGAGAGCTGCACGTCGCCGGTCGCGGTGAGCGAAGTCGAGAGCTGCGCGGCGGCAGGCGTCGAGACCAGCAGAGCGAGCAGCAGTGAACGCACGCGGTGAAGGGTAGCTGATCGTTCGGGTGATGCGGCACCACCGAGCGAATGCGCAAAGTTCGCACCGTGGATCTCACGGAGCGCAGCGCCCAGCCTCACGAGTCGTTGACCGGGCGCATTTCCACCCGTAAAGCCGCGCTCCCTATGAAGGTCACTCAAGTTGAAGATTTGAGCAGCATCGAGAAGCGCCTCTCCATCGAAGTCGAGGCCGCGCTCGTCGACAAAGAACTCACCGCCGCGTACGCGAACCTGTCGCGCCAGGTGAAGCTCCCGGGCTTCCGCGCTGGCAAGATCCCGCGCCGCATTCTCGAGCAGAAGTTCAAGGACGAGGTCGAAGCCGACGTGGTCCGCCGCGTGCAACTGCTCGGCTTCCTCGACGCGCTCAAGGAAACCAACGTGCCCGCGGTGGGCGACCCCAACTTCACCGGCGGCAAGCTCGAGCCGAGCAAGCCGTTCGCGTATTCCGCGCGCGTCGAGGTGAAGCCGACCGTCACCGCGAAAGACTACAAGGGCCTCGAGTTCCCGAAGGTCGACGCGAGTGTCCCCGACGAGCGTTTGAACGAGCAGCTCGAGCGCATGCGTGCGCAGCGCACCGAAGTGGTCGCGCTCGAAGGCCGCGACGTCGCCCAGAAGGGTGACTTCGGCGTCATCGACTTCGACGCCACCATCGACGGCAAGCCCTTCCAGGGCAACACGGGCCGCGACGTGACGGTGGAGATCTCCGAGGGCAAGCTCATCGAGGGCAACATGCCGGAGCTCGAGGGCGTGAAGGTCGGCGGCAACAAGAACGTCGAGTTCACGTTCCCCGCCGACTACCAGCTCGAGGACATCCGCTCGAAGACGGCGGTGTTCGCGGTGACGCTCAAGCAGCTCAAGGCGAAGAAGGTGCCGGAGCTCGACGACGCGTTCGCGAAGTCGGTCGGCGAAGAGACGCTCGACGGTCTGAAGAAGCGCATGCGCGAAGACATGGAGCGCGCCGCCAAGGCCCGCGCCGAAGCCGACGAACGCGAAGGCATCTTCAAGGCGCTCGGCGAGAAGAACCCCATCGAGCTGCCGCAGGCGATGGTGAACCGCGGCATCGACTTCATGCTCGAGAACGCGCTCGGTGGTCTGGCCCGCTCGGGGATGGACCCGCGCACGCTGAACCTCGACTGGGGCAAGCTCCGTGACGAGCTCCGCCCGCGCGCCGAAATCGAAGTGCGCGGCCAGTTGCTCGTCGAGGCGATCGCCGCGGCCGAGAAGATCGAAGCCAACGAGGCCGAAGTGACGGCCAAGCTCCAGGCACTCGCCGACAGCTCCGGCATGCCGCTCGACGTCGCGAAGCGCCAGTACGCTTCACCCGACGCACAGGACGGCCTCAAGAGCCGCGCCCGCGAAGAGAAGGTGTTCGCTTTCTTGAAGCAGCACGCGAAGTAACCAACGCAACCCGAGGAGATCCACATGCCCTACTGGCCGCCTTCAGTCGTCGAAACCACGCACCGCGGTGAACGCGTGTGGGATCTCTACGCGCGTCTCCTGCGCGATCGCATCATCATGCTGGGCACCGCCATCGACGACGACGTCGCCAACGGCGTGACCGCGCAGCTGCTGTTCCTCGAATCGGAAGACCCCGACAAGGACATCACGCTCTACATCAACTCGCCGGGTGGCTCGGTGACGGCCGGTTTGGCCATCTACGACACCATGCAGTACGTGAAGTGCAACGTGGCGACGATCTGCATCGGGCAGGCGGCGTCGATGGGCGCGGTGCTGCTCGCGGCGGGTACCAAGGGCAAGCGCGGGTCGCTCCCCAACTCGCGCATCATGATTCACCAGCCGCTCGGCGGAGCGCAGGGCCAGGCGCGCGACATGAAGATCCAGGTCGCGGAGATGGCCCGGCTGGAGAAGGTGCTCTACGAGATCCTCTCCAAGTCGACGGGTCACTCGCTCGACCGCATCGAGAAGGACTGCGACCGCGACAACTTCATGAGCTCGCTCGAAGCCAAGCAGTACGGCCTCATCGACGAGGTCTACACGCGCAAGCCCACCACCACGCCCTCGCCGGAAAAGAAGTAAGGCGTTAGCTTTCAAACCATGCCCACTCGAAGCACTTCACGAGACGGTGGAAACCAGACGCTGTGCTGCTCCTTCTGCGGGAAATCGCAGAAGGAGGTCAAAAAGCTCATCGCCGGGCCGACCGTCTACATCTGCGACGAGTGCATCGGTCTGTGCAACGACATCATCGCCGAGGAGATCGACAAGGAAGAGGCGAAGGACACCAAGCTCCGCATTCCGCGCCCCTCCGAGATCAAGGCGATCCTCGACGAGTACGTGATCGGGCAAGACCGGGCCAAGAAGGTGCTCTCGGTCGCGGTGCACAATCACTACAAGCGCATCGAGTCGAAGGTCGCGCTCGATGACGTCGAGCTGCAGAAGTCGAACATCCTGCTGCTCGGGCACACGGGCTCGGGCAAGACGCTGCTCGCGCAGACGCTGGCGCGCATTCTCAACGTGCCGTTCTGCATCGCTGACGCGACCACGCTGACTGAAGCGGGGTACGTCGGTGAAGACGTCGAGAACATCATCGTGTCGCTGCTGCAGGCGGCTGATGGCGACATCGAACGTGCGCAGCGCGGCATCGTGTACGTCGACGAGATCGACAAGATCGCGCGCAAGTCGGAGAACCCCAGCATCACGCGCGACGTGAGCGGCGAGGGCGTGCAGCAGGCGCTGCTCAAGCTCATCGAAGGCACCGTCGCGAACGTGCCGCCGAAGGGCGGCCGCAAGCACCCGCAGCAGGAATTCCTGCAGGTCGACACCACCAACATCTTGTTCATCTGCGGCGGCGCGTTCGCCGGCCTCGACAAGGTCGTGGAGCGCCGCCTCGGCGGCAAGTCGCTCGGCTTCGGCGCGGAGATCAAGAAGAAGGCCGACAAGTCGCTGACCGATCTGCTCGCGAAGGTGGAGCCGGAAGACCTCCTCAAGTTCGGCATGATCCCCGAGTTCATCGGCCGCCTGCCGGTGGTGACCGCGCTCGGCGAGCTCGATGAAGCGACGCTGATCGACATTCTGGTGAAGCCGAAGAACGCGCTCACCAAGCAGTACAAGAAGCTGCTCGATCTCGACGGGGTGCAGCTCAAGTTCACCGAGAGCGCGCTGGAGGCGATCGCTCAAGAAGCGATTCGCCGCAAGACGGGAGCGCGCGGCCTGCGCGCCATTCTCGAGAGCGTGATGATGGAGTTGATGTACGAAATTCCGTCGAAGAAGACCGCGCGTGAAGTGGTCATCGACGAAGACACGGTGTTGAAGAAGAAGGACCCGGTCGTCATCTACGAGACCGCCGCGTGAGCGTGCGCGCGGAGGTGGAGTCGCTGAATCGGCTGCTCATCGACCTTCAGCGCTGGAAGATCCGCAGCGAGCACCCGCGGTTGTCTCCCGAGGCTGTCGAGAAGAGGTTGCGCGCATGGCTGCTCGACGAAGAACCGCCCGACCCCGAGCAGTTCGTCGAAGTGAGCTGGCCCTCGCGCCGCCCACTGTCTTCGAGGTCTTCAAGAAGGGCGCACAAGCCCTCGAAGGTATCGGGGCGCGTTATTGCCTCGTCGGTGGGCTTGCGCGCGGCTTCTACGTCGAAGGTCGCACCACGAAAGACGTCGACTTCGCGGTAGCGGGCTCATCGGAGTCGGACGTCGACTCCATCGTGTTCGCGATGCAGCGCAGTGGGTTTCTCGCGAGGCAGTTCTTCGAGCGGAAAGGCACGAAGGAACTCGCGACCGTCAGATTCACGCTGGGCGACGAGCCCACGAAGCTCGACCTGCTTTTTTCGACGAGCGGCATCGAAGAGCTGCCGGTGACTAACGCCGTACGCCGTGAGGTCGACGCGGAGTTCGCCGTTCCGGTGGTCGCGCTCCCGCACTACATCGCGATGAAACTCATCGCCGCGAGACCGCAGGACATGAACGACGTGTCGCTGCTGCTCCCTCGCGCCGACGCGCGGCAGCGAAAGTTGATCGGCGAGTTGCTCACTCTCACACAGGACTTTCGTCGCGAGAAAGCGCTGCGCATGTGGTCGCTCGCGCAGGAACTTGAGCGCGAGTACGAGCCCGACTTCGTCGAGATGAAGCCCAAACGTCGAGCCACGAAGAAGTCGCGTTGACGTGTCCCTCACCCCTCGCTGCGCGAGGAGCTCTCCCCATGAGAGAGGGAACGAGTAGAACGCGCGCCCATGCGACGATTCCTCGTGACCTTCGCTCTCGCCGGCTGCGCCACTGCGCCGGTCGTTACCCCCGCTCCCGCGCCGGTCGTCGAAGCGCAGAAAGAACCGCCCAAGCCTGTGACGCCCGCGACCCGACTCGGTGAACCCGCCAACGACCCGTACCGCTGGCTCGAAGACGAGAAGGCGCCGGAGGTGCAGGCGTGGATGAAGTCTCAAGACGACTTCACGCGCGCGCGGCTCGCTGAATTGCCCACGCGCGAGGCGCTGAAGAAACGCTTCACCGAGCTGTACTACCTCGACTCGATCTCCGCGCCGCTCAAGCGTGGCGGGCGCTACTTCTACGTGCGCACGCACAAAGACAAAGAGAAGCCCATCGTCTACTGGAAGCAGGGAGCTGACGGCATCGAGAAGGTGCTGCTCGACCCGAACCAGTGGAGCTCCGACAACACCGTCAGCCTCGGCGTGTGGAACCCGAGCTGGGACGGCAAGAAGGTCGTCTTCGCGCGCAAGCCGAACGCCGCTGACGAAGCGACGCT
>JBEHYH010000275.1:0-8654 GCA_048498275.1 Myxococcota bacterium
GCGCGACCCAGTCTTCGACCGACACCTCGTCGATGACCGTCGTCCAGTACGTCGGTGAACGCAGCACGGTGTGACCGAGCCCGAAGTCGTCGAGCCAGCGATTGCTGCCCACGAAGTACGTGCCCGCGCGGCCGTGGAGCTCCTCGCGCAGCTTCAGCAGGCCGTCACCGTACGCGTCGGCGGGCACGATGACGGGCACGCCTCCGCAGTTGTCGTGCTGACCGTTGCCCCAGCCGAACCCCATGAACGTGCGGATGACGGTGTCTTGCGAGTTCGAGAACACGCCCATGCGCGCCGTCGGGTAGTGATTGGCGACGTGCGTGATGATGCCGGTCGCGAAGTCGTCGGCGTCGGTGCAGTCGGCGCCACACGCCGCGAGCACGGTGTGATCGAGCCCCCACACGTTGCGGAAGGTCTCCTCGAGACAACGCGGAATGACGTCGTTGCCGAACGGCGGGCCTGAGTCGTCGATGAGCGACATCTCCGGAGCGCCGGCGTGTTCGAACGCGTCGGCGACCTGCGGAAAGTTGAGGCCCGCGCCGAAGCCGCCGGCGCTGATGCCGGTGAGCAAGACGCGCCGGCGATTGGGGAACGTCGCGGTCCACTGCTCGAGGTACTTCGTGATGTTCGAGTAGCCGTGAAAGTGGCGAACGCTGCCGCCGAGCTCGGTGTCCGCGTCGCCGCCGTGAATGTCGCCGGTGCAATACGGCACGTAGATCATGCTCCAGTCGCGCACCGGGTTGCCGTCGTTGTCGCGATTGAAGATGCCGTCGGGCGGAGGGAAGTACGGCACGTTGATCGTCGAGAAGTCGCACGCGTCGTTGAAACAGGCGCCGCCGCCCTCGAGGTAGATCATCAGGTTCGGCGAATCGGGGTTGAGACTCACCGCGAAGCCGGCGGTCTTGCCGTCGATGCATTGCGTGCCCGGCACGTCGACCCAGGTCCATTCCTTCGGGGGCGTGGTGAGCGGAGTGACGACGGTGCAGTCAGGCCGGCAGCCGTCGAACACGCTGTCGTTGCCGTCATCGCAGGCTTCACCGGGGTCGACGTGCGCGTCGCCACAGAAGGGCGCCGGAGGAGACGGCGGAGGGCCGGCGTCGACGATGTTCGCGGGCGCGCCGGCGTCTTCTTCGGCCACGGTAGACACGACCTCCGGTTCCGCACAGCACGTGAGAACGGCCACGAGTGACACGAACCATCGGCGCATGCGCGACGAGCTAGTCGCGTGTGTTTCGTGCTTCAAGATGCGGGGCGAAAATGGGGAAACGCGCGGGTGACCGCCGCTCCGCGTTCAGTGGCCGACGTGCGACTCGGGGAAGTAGTGCTGCAGAATCTCCTCCATGCTCGCGCCGCGCCTCGCGAGGTCTCGGGCGCCGAGCTGACAGAACCCGACGCCGTGACCCGTGCCTGAACCGCTCAGCGAAATCGCGCCGCGCGTCTCCGTGAACGTGAAGTGGGCGCTCTGAATCGCTCGCCAACCAAACGCGCGACCGGCGAGTGAGAGAAACGAATCGCCGCTCATCTTCCTGCCGAACACGCGGACCTCGAGCGCGCGGCCTCCGGCGTCTTTGCGCAGCACTTCGAGCGCCGCGCCTTTCGCCTTCACCTCGAAGGCGCTCGCCCACTTCGATTTCGGCGCCGAGAATTTCCACGTCTGTGTCGCGCAGCTCGGGTCGGCCACCGCGCTCCCAGCCGCGACTTCACCGAAGACCTCTTTCGCCGTGCTGGTGTGCCCGCCACACGACGCGTGGAAGTAGGTCGGCAACGCCGCGCCTTCCGCGGGGAGCACGAGTTGGTTCGCCGTCGCCTCCACCGCCTGGTGCGCGGCTTCGTTGGTGGTGACGCCCCGGTACACCTGACAGTGCGCGAGATCACACAGCGCAAAGTCGCGGTGCCGTTTCGCGGTGACGGCGAACGTTCGCGCGACGACGGCCTGCGCCTCGAGCGCCGCGGAGGGGAAGCCATCGGCCTCCGCTTCGACCACCGACGGCAGGTACGCCTCGACGTCGACGACATTGATGAGCCGCAGCGTCGCGCCCTGCGCCGTCACCCGGAGCGCACCGGGAAAACTGCGGCGCAGCTTCGCGAGCTCGACCGACACCTTCCCCGTCGCGACGAGCGTCGAACACGTCTTCTTCCCCGCGTGCACGGCGCCGTCTTTCAAGGTCACCTGCTGCGGCCCCGTCAGCGCGGCGTCGTCGCACGTGAATTGGTCCGCGGTCAGCTTCAACGCCGTCGGCCGTTCGCGCTCCAGCACTCGCACCTCGAGCGGAGCGCCGTGCAGCACGAGCAACACGAAGCTCAGAACCACGTGATGAAGCCCACCGTCGCGCCGCTTGAAGTCGCGTTCACCGCCGGCACCACCGTCAGCTTGTCGGGCGGGAGCGCGAGCAACACGATGGCGGCGATCAACGACGCGCCCGCGAAGCCCGCGAGAATTCCCGTCGCGATGGTCTTGTCGCGCATTCGAACTTCACGCGCGGCGTCGGGCAGCGTCTTCAAGGCCTTCGCATCGACGTTCGCTGAAAGTCCCACGCCGACGGCGACGCCTGCGAGCACCACGGTGACCCCGGCGAGCAACGCGCCCACTCGCTGCGTCGGCCGCAGCGTGATGCCCGTCGGCGGAGGTGGAGCGAGCGATTTCCACTGCGCGCGCCGCAGCACGCGTTGGGTCGCGCCCGCCTGCGTGCCTTGAGAAACCTCACCGTTCTCCGACGTCGTGCTCTGCGGCAGATACGCGAAATCGACCAGCTCACCGCTCGCCGCGAGCTGCGTGTCGACGATGCCCGCCGGCCACTCCGCGAGGTGCTCGATGTACACCGGGGCACCGTTCACCAGCAGCACCGCGCCGCCCTTCGCGTTCTTCGCGACACCGGTGAGCTGCACTTGGATGCCGGGCGTCTGCGAAACGATCCACACCAGTGCAAAAGCCAACATTCGACGAATCAATCACACGCGCACACTTGTCGCGTGAGGTTCGCGCACTAGAGTTCCGCGCATGCGAACGACCCTCTTGTTGTGCGTCGTATTGGGAGCACTCAGCGCGCAGGCACAATCGCAACCGCAGCAGCAGACGCCTCCGCCGCCGCCTCCCACTACCCAGCAGCCGCAGTACCAGCCGCAGCCGTACCCACAGCCGCAGTACCAGCAATACCCGCAGTATCAGCAGCCGTACCAGCAGCCCGCGCCCGCGGCTCCCTACAAGCCCGCGCGCATCGATGACTGGAAGACGGGCGATCCGATCCCCGAGGGGTACCACGCTGACTCGCGCCCGCGCATGGGCATGGTGGTCGGTGGTGCGTTGACCTTCGGCATTCCGTACCTCATCTCCATCATCGGCGGCGCCATCGCCATCGACACCGGGAGCCCGAACTTCTGGCCGCTCTTCGTGCCCGTCGTGGGCCCGTTCATCCAGGCCGGGTTCGTGCCGAGCGCGACCGAGAAGCTGCTCTTCGTGTTCGACGGTCTCGCGCAGGTCGCGGGCGCGACGATGTTCATCGTCGGTCTCGCGGTGCCGCACACGTACCTGACGCGCGATCGCCTGGTGTGGATCGCGCCGACGCCCGTCATCACGCGCACCGGTGGCGCGGGTGTCGGTCTGGGCGGCGTCTTCTAAGGGCGTTCATTCCACGAAGAAGTCAGGCGTCGGCTCGACATTCGGGTCGACGTTGTACTGCTTGAGATCCGTCACGCCGGCCTTCTGCATCACCTCGTCGTCGATGCAGAAGTTGCCGGTGAACTCGAGCCCGCGCGTGAGGATGAAGTACGCCGCGTCGGCCATGATCTCCGGCTTGCGCGACGCGCGCATCAGGTCGTCACCGCCCAGCATGTTCACCGCCGCGGTGGCGATGGTGGTGCGCGGCCAGAGCGAATTGACGGCGACCTTGCCCTTGAACTCGCCCGACATGCCCAGCGTGCACAGCGACATGCCGAACTTCGCGAGCGAATACGCGACGTGGTTCTCGAACCACTTCTGCTTCGTAATCTCAGCGATGGGCGGCGACAGCGTGAGGATGTGCGGCGTGAACTTCGACCGGAGCAGCTCCGGCAGGCAGGCCTGCGACACGAGGTACGTGCCACGCGCGTTCACCTGGTTCATCAGGTCGAAGCGCTTCATCGGCGTCTCCAGCGTGCCGGTGAGCGAGATGGCCGACGCGTTGTTCACGCAGATGTCGATGGCGCCGAACTTCTCCTTGGTCGCGCGCACCGCGTCGAGCACCGCGTCTTCGTTGCGGATGTCGCACATCAACGGGAGCGCCTTGCCGCCCGCCTTCTCGATGGCCTCCGCCGCCGAATAGATGGTGCCTTCGAGCCTGGCGTGCGGAGCGGTGGTCTTCGCGGCGATGGCGACGTTCGCCCCGTCACGCGCGGCGCGCAGCGCGATGGAAAGACCGATGCCACGGCTCGCGCCGGTGATGAACAGGGTACGCCCAGCAAGAGTGCTCATGGACGCGCGGCTTAGCAGGTTCGAACTGGAGGAGTAGGCTGCGCGACGTGCGCTGGCTGCCGCTCCTCAGCATCGTTTCCTGCGCGGCGCCGAGCGGGCCCTCGTTCACGTCGATCGAGCCGGCGGCGGTCGATGCCCAGAACGGCGCCGCGGTGACGTTGCGTGGCGCGCAGTGGTTGCCGCCGACGACGTTCAACTTCGACAAACCCGAAGAGTCGAAGGTCGAAGCCGCCACCGTGAGCGCGTTCTTGTTCTTCGACGGAGGCACCCGCGTCGACCTCATCGGCGTGCAGTGGGTCGACGCGACGCAGATCACCGCCACGGTGCCGCCCCTCGAGGAAGGCCTCTACGACGTGCACCTCATCGAACCGCGCGGCGCCGAGCTCGTGCTGCCCGCCGCGCTGAGCGCCGAGCAGTGTTTCGGAGGTGACTGCGCCGACGCCGGACCCTGCGCGCAGAGCAACTACCGCGACTTCGATCTCGATGGGTACGGCACGGGCAGCCCGGTGCTGCGGTGTGGCGTCGGCTACGCGAGCCGCGACGGCGACTGCGACGGCTTCGATGATCAAACGCACCCCGGCGCGCCGGAGATCTGCAACGGCCTCGACGACGACTGCGACGGTGTCATCGACGCGCCGCACTGCTCGGGGTGGTCACTCGCGGCCGATGCCGGCCCTGATTTGCTCTTCGCGTCGGCGGTGTCGGCTGATCAACTCTGGGCCGCGAGCGCGTCGAACGTCTTCAGCGGCAACATGGCTTTCACCGAAGTCGCGCCGGGGTGCGTCGCGGGCATCTCCGCGATCGCCTCGCAGAGCACCGGGCAACTGGAGATCGTCACGCAGGGGCACGTCACCCGCTTCGACCCGCCGCTCGCCTGCGTCGCGTCGCGCACCATCAACGGGAGCGTCGTGTCGCTCCTCAATTTCGGCGTGCAGTTCGTCGGCGTGAGCGCCACCGGCGACGTGTGGCGTTGGGCCGCTGATGGCATGCCGATGGTGACCCCGACGAATCTGGGGGCGAACGCGACCATCACCGCGGCGCACGGCATCTCGCCGACGCAGTTGCTGGCGATCGGCACGCTCGATGGCGCGCCGCGCGCGTGGATGCTCGGCGCTGACGGCGCGTGGAATCTCGAACCCGCGTTGCCGCGCAACACCGACCGCCTCACCTCGGTGTGGATGTTGTCGCCCACCGACGCGGTCCTCGCCGGAGACAACGGCACGCTCGTGCTGCGCTATTGGCGCGGTTGGTACAACGCGCGTCGCAACAACGCCCGCGACGACTTCACGTCGGTGCGCGCGTTCTCGCTTTCACGAATCTACGTCACGACCGATGAGGGGCTCGTCCGCCAGCGCTCGGGCAACGCGTGGCGCACGGTGTTCACCTCACCCACGCAGCTCAACGCCCTCACTGGCATGACCGAAGACGGTCTGTGGGCCGTGGGAAATGGTGGCGTCGTCGTTCGCGGTTCGCGCTAGAGCGCGGCGCATGGCGAACAAGTGGACGCAGCTCGACATGCCGCGCCTCGAGGGCAAGCGCTGGCTCATCACCGGAGCGAACTCGGGGCTCGGTCTGTGGTCGGTGAAGGCGCTCGCCGCGAAGGGCGCGCACGTGATTCTCGCGTGCCGTGACGTCGCGAAGGCACAGCGCGCGGTCGATGAAGTGCGCGCGGCGACTCCCGACGCGAAGCTCGAGGTGCGCCAGCTCGACATCTCGTCGCTCGAGTCGGTGAAGACCTTCGCCGCAGGGCTCGAGGCCGCGCCGCTCGATGGTTTGATGAACAACGCGGGGGTGATGGCCATCCCCCGGAAGGTGTCGGCCGATGGCTTCGAGATGCAGCTCGCGACGAACCACCTCGGTCACTTCGCGCTCACGCTGCGGCTGTTGCCGTTGCTCGAGAAGGCAGACGCGCCGCGCCTCATCGTCATCGCGTCGAGCGCGCATCGCGGAGGCCGCATCAACTTCGACGACCTGATGGGCGAGAAGTCGTATTCGGCGGTGAGCGCCTACAACCAGTCGAAGCTCGCGAATCTGATGTTCGCGTACGAGGCGGCGCGGCGCTTCCCGTCGGCGAAGCTGAAGACCAGGACCATCGCCGCGCACCCCGGCTACTCATCGACCGGGTTGTTCGACCTCGGCAGCAAGGGCGGCAGCGCGTTCATGGAAGGCTTCCTGAAGTTCGGCACCTTCCTCGCGCAGCCGCCGGAGCAGGGCGCGCTCCCGCAACTCTTCGCCGCGAGTGCGCCGGAGGCGGAGAACGGCGCGTATTACGGGCCCGACGGGTTCCTCGAGTTCAAGGGTTCGCCTACGCGCGTGGGGTCGACGAAGTACTCGCGCGATGAAGCCGTCGCCTCTCGTCTGTGGGACGTGTCGGAACAGCTCACGGGGTTGACGCTGGCTTCCACGGTCGCAGGCCTGACGCCTCTTCACCATGTGAAGTCAGCGCCTGAACCTGTGCGCGCTCCCGCGCCGTAGCCGCCCGAATCGCCGCGTCGAGCTTCGCGTTGAAGATGCGGTGCACGGAGTGGATCTCGGTCGGCTCGAAGCCGCGCGAGATTTTGTGCTCACCGCCCGCTCCGGGTTCGAAGACCTTGAGCCCGCGCGCAATCGCGTCGTCGATGGAATGGTAGAGGCACACGTTGAAGTGAAGAAAAGGGTGCTCTTCGAAGCAGCCCCAGTAGCGGCCGTAGAGCCGCTCGGAGTTGTAGAGGTTGAACGCGCCCGCGATGACCTTCTGTTCGCGCTCGGCGACCACGAGTTCGATCTGATCAGGCATCGACGCGAACGCGCGATGGAAGAACTCGCGGTTGAGCTGCACCGGGCCCCAACTGTGACGTGACGCGGTCGCCTCGTAGAAACGCCACGCGAGCTCGGCGTGCGTTTCGTCGAGCTCGTGGCTGCGCACCGTGCGCAGCGTGATGCCTTGTTTCTCCGCCGCGCCGCGCTCGCGCTTGAGTTGGTTGCGCCGCTTGCTGTCGAAGCGCGAGAGGAACTCCTCCCATGTGCGGTAGCCGGGGTTGCGCCAGTGGTACTGCATGGTGCTCCGGCGGAAGGCGCCGGGGCGCGCGGCGAGCGTCGCGGCTTCGTCACCGGGTGGGAAGAGCACGTGAATCGACGAGAGACCTTCTTCTTTCGCGAACTGCTCCATCGCGTCGGCGAGAAGCGTGCGATGCGCGGCGTCGTTCACGAGGAAACGGCGCGCCGTCAGCGGTGAGAGCGGCAGACCGACGAGCAGCTTCGGGTAGTAGTCGACGCCCAGCCGCGCGGCGGCGTCGGCCCAGCCGAAGTCGTAGACGTATTCGCCCATCGAATGGTGCTTGAGGTACGCGGGCGCGGCGCCGAGCAGTCTGTCGCCTTCCCACAGCGTGAAGTGGAGCGGCTGCCACCCGCGCTGTGGAGAAGCGGACCCCGACGATTCCATCGAATGCAGCCACTCCCAGCGGAGCACCGGCGCGTCGTTGGGGTGCAGCAGCCCGTTCCAGGCCGCGCGGGAGATGTCGGTGATCGAAGAGACGAGACGAACACGTGGCATGGGTGCGCGAATACCTAACGCCGTCAGTCACACCTTGCGGCACACTCACTGTCACAAAAAAGTGCGGTCAATCGGTGACTCGGTGTTGACGCGGCGAGTTCGTTGGAGTGAGTCTCGCGCGGCAAAAAACCTCGCCTTAGGCCACGCGAGCCCTCTTAGGAAACCAATGAAAAAACTCTCGTTCCGAGCCCTTCTCGCGGCTGCAGCGCTGTCATTTGCTGCATGCCCGCCTCCTGAAAACAACAACACCGGCGGTGGCACTGGTTCTACCGGCGGCGGAACCGCCGTGACCGGTGGCGGCTCGGCCGTGACGGGCGGTGGTAGCGCGGTGACCGGCGGTGGTTCTGCCGTCACGGGCGGCGGCTCTGCGGTGACCGGTGGCGGCGATGGCGCGACGGGTGGCGGTACTGCGGTCACTGGCGGCGGCGATGGCACGACCGGCGGCGGCACTGCGACGACTGGTGGTGGCGACGGTACGACGGGCGGCGGTACGGCGGTGACCGGTGGCGGTGATGGCACGACGGGAGGCGGTACGGCGGTGACCGGCGGAGGCACTGCGGCGACCGGCGGCGGCACTGCGGTGACTGGCGGCGGTGACGGCACGACCGGCGGCGGAACTGCGACGACCGGCGGCGGCACGGCGGCGACCGGTGGTGGCCCTGCGACGACCGGCGG
>JBEHYH010000276.1:0-8602 GCA_048498275.1 Myxococcota bacterium
CCGAGCGTGTCCTCGTCATGCAGATCACGGCCGGGCGGCCCGGCACCCACTACACCTGCCGCCTGCTGCTCAAGGACGCCGCGTTCTTCTCAGACATCAAGGGCTTCTCGACGTTCAGCGAGAAGTACAAGAGCGACCCCAAGAGATTGATGTGGATCATCAATCGCTACCTCTCGACGGTGACGCCGGAGCTCACGGCGCAGGGCGCGTGCATCGACAAGTACATCGGTGACGCCGTGGTGGCGCTGTTCGGTGCTCCGGTGCGGCATCACGACCACCCGCTGCGTGCGTGCAAGGGCGCGCTCGCGGTGCAGAAGGCCATCGGCGAGCTGCGCACCAGGTTCCGTGAAGAAGGGCTCCCCGACGTCTACACGCGCATCGGGCTCAACACCGGCAAGATGATGGTCGGCAACATCGGCAGCGAGCAGCTCCTCGACTTCACCGCCATCGGCGACGAGATGAACCTCGCCGCGCGCCTCGAGGGGGCCAACAAGAACTACGGCACGTTGATCATGATGGGGCAGGGCACGTACGCCGAAGTGAAGCGCGAGGTGGAGGCGCGCGAGCTCGATCGCGTGCGCGTGGCCGGCAAGACCGAGGCGGTCACCGTCTACGAGCTGCTGGGCCTGAAGGGCGGCATCTCGCAAGAGAAGCGGAAAGTGGTTGACCTGTATGCCCTTGCGCTGCTGGCTTACCGCGCTCGTCGCTTCGAAGAGGCGAAGAGCAGGGCAGGGGAGGCTTTGAGCATCGATCGTGAAGATGGGCCCTCTCAAAGGCTCGTCGGGCTGTGTGAGGAGTTTCTGCGACAGCCGCCGCCCGATGATTGGGACGGGGTTTCATCGCTGGAAAAATGAAGTTCACCAACAGGAGGTCAACATGAAGCGGAGTTTGATTGCCGCGGCGCTGGTGGTTTCGAGCGCAGCCTTTGCAGTTCAAAAGGGCGGCACGCTGTACATCAAGTCGAAGGACACCAAGGTTCTGAAGGACGCCAAGGCCAGCTCTTCACCGGTCGCCACGCTGCAGCCGGGTGACGAGGTCATCTGGAACGGCCCGAACGAGAAGGACAAGACGTTCCACGAGGTGAAGGCCAAGGGGAAGACGGGCTTCGTGCTCCAGAACAACCTCTCGCCCACCAAGCCGGTGGAAGAGAGCGACTCGAGCGGCAAGCCGATTTCGAAGGCTGCGTTCGCCAGCTCGGCCGCCGCGGTCAAGGGTCTCACCGAGGCAGGCGTGAAGTTCGCGAAGGAAAGCGGCGTGAAGGAATCTGAAGCCGCCGCGCAGATCATCTACACCGAAGAATTCAACAAGCAGAAGGCGACCCCTGAGGCCATCGCCGCGAAGAGCAAGGCGCTCGGAGGTTCCAAGTGAAGCTGACTCAATTCGTGGTGATTGGCTGTGTCGCGATGGGTGCGCAGGGCTGTGCGATGCTCAGCGCGGTTCGCTCGGGCAACCCGAACGCCATCAAGGCCGCCGCTGAAGAGACGGCGCGCAAGAAGGCCCAGGCCGATGCGAACATCGAAGCGTCGTGTGGCCACATCAAGACCGACGTCGTCGGTTACGAAGAAGAGCGCGCCATCGGTGGTGCCATCGCCGTGTCGCAGTTCTCGGGTGCGGGCGGTGTGTTCCTCGAAGGCATGACGGAGAAAGACCCGATTGCGCTCAACGAGAAACTCAAGAACAAGGAGAAAATCACGCTCCCGGACAACGCGGTGAATGAGCTGTCAGCCTACGTGGCGGTGGTCGGCCGCAACCTGACGAAGTACTCGACGCGCCCCGACATCGCGTGGACGTTCGCGGTCGTGCAGAGCGACACGCCGAACGCGATCTCCGCTCCGGGTGGCTATGTGGTGGTGACGACTGGTTTGTTGAAGAAGATCACCAACGAGGCCCAGCTCGCGGGCGTGTTGGCGCACGAGATTGGTCACGTCGTGCTGAAGCACTCGATCATCAAGTACATGGACGGCAAAGACAAACAGTGCCGCCTCGTGCGCACCATGGCTGAGTACCCGAAGGTCGGTTTGCCGCTCCCCCCTGGAGCGAGCAAGGGGCTCGACGCGTTCGCCAACAAGTTCGACGGCCAGCTCGACCTCGACAAGGAAGACGGCAAGTTCATCGTGTTCCTCACGAACGCGATTGTTCAGCTGATGCAGCTGGGCAACGACATCAACACCGAGTTTGCCGCAGACGCGGCGGCGTTGGAGCTGGTGGCCTTCGCGGGTTACGACGCGGTGGAGTACGAGAATTTCCTCAGCACGCTCGACAACCAGCACGAGCTCATTCCCAACCACCCGTCGACGAAGGACCGCGTCGCGAAGCTGAAGGCGCTTCGTGAAGGCGAGCTCGCGCCGTTCTGCAGCGGCACGGCGAAGCCCGACGTGAGCAAGCCGTTCTCGGCCCTCAAGCCCAAGAGCTGAAGATGAAATACCTCCTGTTCACAGGAGTGTTGCTGGCCGCCGCGTGCGCGACTCCGCGCGCGGCGGCTGGTGACGATCGCGATGCGCCCGACGACCAGAAGCCGAAGCAGGAAAAGGCGGAGGCGGGGAACACGTCGTCGATGCAGATGAACATGCAGCAGATGGTCGAGAACGCGGCCCGTCAGGCGAAGGCGATGCAGGAGGCCAGCCGGGCGTGTGAGACGGAGATCTCCGAGACGCTCTCAGCGGAGCAGGTGGCCGAGCTCGGCCGCGAACGCACCGCGCAATTTCTCAAAGACACCAACGGCACGCAGCTCACCGATGCCGCCGCCCTCAAGGACCTGAGCCGCATCGGCGGCGCGGTTGCGCAGGGCGCGAGCAACCTCCACTTCGGGCTGGTGACGAGCGACAAGCTGCGCGCCTTCTCGGCGAGCGACGGCACGGTGCTGGTCACCACGGGCGTTCTGAAGAAGTGCACCAACGAGGCGCAGCTCGCCGGCGTGCTCGCGCACGAAGTCGACCGCGTGGTGAAGGCCGCTGATCAAGCGCCACACGTGAGAGCGCTGCGTTCGAAGTGTCAGGCAGAGAAGATGGTGAAGGAGATGATGCCCGGCACGAACCTCAACACCGCCATGTTCGCGGGCATGATGGGCGGCCTCGAGACGATGATGCGCGGAGGGGAATACGAAGCCGACGCGGCCGCGCAGAAGGCGCTGGTCGCCGCGGGGTACGAGCCCGTCGAATACGAAACCTTCATCACCGCGCTCGGCGACACCGACCTCGATGGGGTAACGCACACCCCTGATGGCGCCGCGCACCGCGTGGAGAAACTGAAGGCCGCGCGCGACTCGATGATCATCAAGAATCACAAGAAGCCGCCGTTGCCCAAATCGCTGTCGGCGTTGTGAACATTTCTTAAAACTACGTAAACCCACGGATTCGTTTGGGAATTACGTTGACGCACACGCATTGCGTCAAACGTCACTTGCGCGTTCGTTAGTAGGCCCTTACTAACGAACCCGCTTATGGCCCGGCCCCGGCTGATCAGTGACGAGCAGATCATCGCGACGACGCGCGAATGCGTGTTGGCGCGTGGTCCCCACGTCTCCATCGACGCCATCGCTGAACGTCTCGGCGTCACCGGCCCGGCGTTGCTCAAGCGGTTCGGCAACCGGCAGGAGCTGCTGCTCAAGTCGCTGTTACCGGACCCGAACTCTCCGTGGCTCCGGCGCTTCGAGTTGCCGCCCGATGGCCGCCCGTTGGAAGCGCAGCTCCGCGACCACCTGCAGGCCACGTGGGATTTCTTCCTGGAGATGATCCCCTGCATCACGGCGCTGCGGGAGAGCGGCATCCCCCAGGAGCGCATGTGGCCGAGCAAGCACGACGGCCCGTTGCGCGCGATGCAGACCGTCGCGAAGTGGCTCACGCGGGCCAAAGACGAGGGTCTGGCCGAACTCACGGCCCCCGACGCGGTCGCCGCGGCGATGTTGGGCGCGATTCAGCATCACGCCTTCACCACCTACGTCGTGAACAAGTCGTTCAGCTCGCGGAGCAGCCGCGAGTTCCTCGACGACCTCGCCAGCTTTTTTTCCCGGGCGCTCACGCCCACGCACCCCGTCAGAAATTCCGTTTCCACTCGTACAAGGAAGTCCAAATGAATCGCTCCCTTCTTCTTGTTTCCGCGCTTGCCGTGGCCGCGTGCCACAAGCCGCCGCCGACCGAGGCGGGTGCCACCAAAGAAACGCCGGTCGCGCTGCCTCCGGTGAAGGTGCAGGTGGCCGAGGTGACGCATCAATTGATGCCGAAGTACCTGACGTTGACGGGCAGCATCTACGCCGACCGCAACGCCGACATCGCCGCCAATGTCTCGGGCCGCGTGACCACCACCTACGTCGAGCGCGGCATGCCGGTGAAGGCGGGTCAGGTGCTCGCGGTGGTCGATTCGCGCGCCGCCGGTTTCCAGGTCGCGGCGGCCGTCGCGCAGAGCCAGGCCGCGCAGACGCAGGTCGCGCTCGCCAAGCAGGACTGTGAGCGCGCCGACACGCTCTACGCGCAGGGCGCGATCGCCACCGCCGAGCACGAGCGCCTCAAGGCGCAGTGCACCTCGCAGCTCTACAACGCGAACGCCGCGCAGGCGAACGCCGACCTCGCGAACAAGAGCGCGAGCGACACCATCATCCGCGCGCCGTTCGACGGCATCATCGGTGAGCGCTTCGTGAACGTCGGTGAATACGTGCAGCCTCCGACGCGCGTGGCGAGCATCTTCGCCATCAACCCGGTGCGCGTGTCGCTCTCGGTGCCGGAGCCGGCGGTCTCGCTGGTGAAGGAGGGCCAGGAGCTGATGCTGGAGGTCAGCTCGTACCCGAACCGTCAGTTCCCCGCGACGGTGCGCTTCGTGTCGCCCGCGCTCCGTGCGTCGACGCGCGACCTCATCATCGAGGCGACCGCGAAGAACGACGAGGCGCTGCTCAAGCCCGGCATGTTCGCGACCGCGAAGCTCACGGTCGGTGAAGAGGAGCAGCCGACGGTGCCGCTCGAGGCCATCAAGTCTGACGACACGGTTCGCCGCATGTTCCTCGCGAAGTCGGGTTCGGCGTTCGAGATCATCGTGCGCGTCGGCGAGAAGAAGGACGGCCGCGTGGCGGTGCTGGAGCCGCTGAACGCCGGCGAGAAGGTCATTCTCTCCCCGCCTCCCGGTCTGCACGACGGCTCGGCCATCACGCAGTGACGCAGTCGAAAGAGGCTCCCCATGCAATGGCTCGCTGAAATCTGCGTGAAGCGGCCCGTCTTCGCGACGGTGCTCTCGCTGGTGATTCTGGTGGTCGGCGGCGCGTCGTACGCGCAGTTGGGCATCGACCAGTTCCCGAAAATCGACTTCCCCGTGGTGCTGGTTCAGACGGTTCAGGCCGGCACTTCGCCTGAAGACATGGAACGTGACGTCACCGACAAGCTCGAAGGCGCGGTGAACACGATTTCAGGCATCGACGAACTCCGCTCGGTCTCGGGCGAAGGCGTCAGCCAGGTCATCATCCAGTTCCTCCTCGAGAAGAACGTCGACGTCGCTTCTCAGGAAGTGCAGCAGAAGGTGAACACGGTGCTGGCGGAGCTGCCCAAGGGCATCGACCCGCCGGTCATCCGCAAGTTCGAGCCTGACGCGATCCCCGTTCTGTACGTGGCGTTGCAGGCGCCGGGCAAGTCGGTGCGTGAAGTGACAGACATCGCCGACCGCATCGTGCGCCGCCGCTTCGAATCGGTGAACGGCGTCGGTCAGGTGACCATCATCGGTGGCCGCAAGCGTCAGATCGACGTGCAGGTCGACCCGCTGAAGCTGAAGGCGCTGGGCATCTCGCCGCTCGAGGTCGCCGGAGCCATCAACGCGCAGAACATCACGCTGCCCGGTGGCCGCGTCGACACCAGCCGCGACTACCTCACGCTGCGCGTGCTCGGCCGCGTCGAATCGGTCGACGAGCTTCGCGCCATCGTGGTGCGTGACTCGGGTGGCCGCTCGGTGCGCCTCGACGACATCGCGAACGTGACCGACGGCGTGCAGGACGTCGACTCGTCCGCGATGTGGAACGGCGAGCGCACGGTCATCCTCTCCATCACCAAGCAGTCAGGCACCAATACGGTGAAGGTCGTCGACGACGTGCTGGAGCGCATGAATGACATGAAGTCGGAGCTGCCCGCGGGCTACAACCTGCAGGTTCAGCGCGACGGTTCGCAGGTGGTCCGCACCTCGACCGAAGCGGTGACCGAACACCTCATTCTCGGCGCCGTCTTCGCCGCCATCATCGTGCTCCTGTTCCTCGGTAACTGGCGCTCGACCATCATCGCCGCGCTCGCGATTCCGACCTCCATCATCGGCACGTTCGCGCTGATGCGGCTGCAGGGCTACACGCTCAACTCCATCACGCTGCTCGCGCTCGCGCTCGCCGTCGGCATCGTCATCGACGACGCCATCGTGGTGCTCGAGAACATCTTCCGCTTCGTCGAAGAGAAGGGCATGGAGCCCGCGCAGGCGGCCATCGAGGGCACCAAGGAAATCGGCCTCGCCGTCATGGCGACCACGCTCTCGCTGATCGCCGTGTTCCTCCCCATCGCGTTCGTCGCCGGCGTGCCCGGCCGCTTCCTCGGCGGCTTCGGCGTCACGATGAGCTTCTCCATCGCGGTGTCGCTGTTGGTCTCGTTCACGCTGACTCCGTCGCTCGCGGCGCGCTTCCTCAAGAAGCCTGACCACTCGAACGGCAAGCCGATCCTCGAGCGGGTGGTCGACGTGTTCTACCGCCCCATCGAGCGGCTCTACGTCGCGGTGCTGGCGTGGGTCATGCCGCGCCGCTGGGTCATCGGCGTCGCGTCGGTGCTCTCGCTCGTCGCGATGGGCCCGCTGGCGAAGGCCGCGAAGAAGGGCTTCCTGCCGGTCGACGACCGCGCGCAGTTCGAGGTCATCGTGCGTCTGCCGGAAGGCCGCTCGGTGCCCGCGACTGAACTGGTCGGCGAACGCATCGCCCGCATGATCCGCGCGAAGCCTGAGGTCATCGCGACGCTGCTCACCATCGGTGACGACGCGGCGAAGACGCCCAACCAGGCGCGCATCTACGTGAAGATGATCAACCCTGATCAGCGCCAGATCACCCAGGCCCAGTTCAAGGACAAGATCCGCGCGGAGCTGCTCCCCAACATTCCGCAGGACCTGAAGCTCAACATCGCCGACGTGAACGAGTTCGGCGGTGGTCAGGCGACGGCGCTCATTCAGTACATGCTCGTCGGCCCCGACCTGAACGTGATGTCTGACGCGTCAGACCGCATCCTCGCACGCATCAAGAAAGAAGTGCCCGGCGCGGTCGACATCGACACGTCGCTGGTGCTCGGCAAGCCGGAGCTCGGCGTGGAGATCGACCGTGAACGCGCGGGCGACCTCGGCGTGCAGGTCATCGACGTCGCGCAGGCGCTCCAGTACCTCGTCGCGGGTCAGAAGGTGTCGAACTACTCGGAAGGCGGCGAGCAGTACGACGTGCGCATGCGCGCCACGCCGGAATACCGCAGCAATCAGGAGGCGCTGCGCCTCATCACCGTGCCCAGCAAGAAGCTCGGCCTCGTCACGCTCGCCGACGTGGTGCGCGTGAAGTCGGGTTCGAGCCCGTCGGCCATCAACCGCTACCAGCGCGAACGCCAGGTGACCTTCATGGCGAACCCCGGCCCCGGCCAGTCACAGGGCCCGCTGGGCGACTCCATCAAGTCGATCCTCGACGAGGAGGCGCTGAAGATGGGCAAGGGCTACCGCATCAAGCCGCTCGGTCAGACCAAGATCATGCGGGAGACGGGCATCAGCTTCGTGCTCGGTCTGCTCGCCAGCTTCGTCTTCATGTACCTGATTCTGGCCGCGCAGTTCGAATCGTGGCTGCACCCCGTCACCATTCTCATCTCGCTGCCGCTGACGCTGCCGTACGCCATCGCGTCGATCATCTTGTTCGACCAGGCGCTCGACATGTTCAGCTTCCTCGGAATCTTCGTGCTCTTCGGCGTCGTGAAGAAGAACGCGATTCTGCAGATCGATCACTCCAACCACCTGCGCCACGTCGCGGAGCCGGAGATCGAAGAAGCGCTCAACCTCGCGGCGCAGGAGCGCAGCGAGAGCAAGATGCGCGGCGTGCTGCAGGAGCGCCTCGGCAAGAAGATCGGCGCCGAGCGGCTCGACAAGTTCCTCGCGAAGGCGCGCTTCGACAACTTCATCTCGGTCGAGAAGGCCGTGTGGAAGGCGTCGCGGCTGCAGGCGATCCTCGAGGCGAACAAAGACCGTCTCCGCCCGATTCTGATGACCACGCTGGCCTTCGTGGCCGGCATGATCCCGCTCGTCACCGCGCGCGGCATCGGCTCCGGCTTCAACCGTGCGACCGCGGGCGTGGTCGTCGGCGGCCAGGTGCTCTCGCTGGTGCTGACGCTCCTCGCGGTCCCCGTCGTCTATTCGTTCTTCGACGACATCTCGATGCTGGTGCGGAGCTGGAAGGACCGCCGCGCCGCGAAACAAGAAGACCATGCGACGACCACTGAGAACGTCGCGCTGGTGGAGGCAGGCAAATGAAGACCGCAGTTCTGATGGCGCTCGTGTCGAGCGCCGCGTTGGCGCAGACCACCGACCTGAAGTAGTACATCGATGCCGCGCAGACGGAGAACGTCGACCGGCGCATTTC
>JBEHYH010000277.1:0-8587 GCA_048498275.1 Myxococcota bacterium
GAGCAGCAGGCGCGTGATTCCGCGGCGGCGGAGCAGAAGCGCCGCGAGCTCGTCGAACAGCAGCGTCAGCAGGAGGCGTACCTCGCGCAGCAACAGGCCGCGGCCGCCGAACAGCGCCGTCAGCAGGAACTCCGCGAGGCGCAGTACACCACGCAGCAGAAGGCGGCCGCCGCCGAAGCGCGCCGGCAGCAGGAGCTCAAGGAGCAGGAAGCGCGGCTCCAGCAGAACGCGCGTGACGCGGCGATCGCCGAGCAGAAGCGCCGCGAGAGCGTCGAAGATCGCCGCCTGCAGGAAGCGCGCGACGCCGAACGCGAGAAGCAGGAGCGCGACTTCAAGAACGCCGAAGAGGCCCGCATCGCGCAGGAAAAACAGCGCAAGGAAGATCAGGCGCGCGCCGACGCGGCCGAAGCCCAGCGCAAGAAGGAGGCGCAGGAAGCCGAGGAGCAGAAGAAGCGCGAAGCCGAAGCCGCCGCGCGCAAAGCGAAGGAGGAAGAAGAGAACAAGGCCATCACCGAGCGTGACAGCAACGTCATCGCGCAGAAGGCCGCGAAGCAGAAGCTGGTGAAGGACGCCGAAGATCAACTCGCCGCCGCGCGCGAAGCCGAGGTGCAGAAGAAGCAGGCGGCGGTCGACGCGGTGAATTCCAGCCCGGCGATCGCCTCGCAGCTCGTCGCCGAAGCGGCCGAGGCCGAGAAGGCGCGCATCGCGGCCGAGAAGAACTACGACGACGCGAAGAAGAAGGCCGAAGAGATGGTCATCGACGTCTCGCACGAACGCGGAGGCGGCTCGCTGTCGGCGAACTTCGGCGTCAGCGGGGTCGGCGACAGCAACGGCGCCGGTGTCGCGCTCGCCGGTCTCATCGGCCTGCACTTCGGGTTCTGGGGCACGGCGCCGATGAACGGCATGGCGTCGGGCTTCGAGCTCGACATCTGGGGCCGCTTCATGGGGCAGCTCACGCCGGCCAACGTCATCACCCACACCTCGCTCGATGCGCTGCTCACGGCCCGTTACTTCTTCGGGCACTTCGGCCTCGGTCTCGCCGGCGAGTTCCGCGCGTTCGTGAAGGACGACCCCGTGGGCGTTCGCGTCGGCGGAGGCCCCACGCTGGCGGTCGCGTTCCTCGACAATCATGACGCGCGCATCGTGCTCTCGGCGACGTACCTGCCGCTCGCGAACTACCTCGACGCGGCGCGCGTGCTCGGCGACTTCGAAATTGCGTACAAGTTCCTGAGCATTCACGCGCTCGGCGGCACGTGGACCCAGCCCGGCGGCACCGTTCGCTGGCAGGTCGGCGGGTACATCGGCGTGCGCTACGGGTGGTGACCCCCGCTACCTGAAAAGGCGCGGCCACTGTAAGGGGAAGCGGCCATGAAGTTTCAGCACCCCTTTCTCCCCGTGACTCGCGCCGACCTGAAGGCGCGCGGCTGGGAGCAGTGCGACATCGTCATCGTCTCGGGCGACGCGTACGTCGATCACCCCGCGTTCGGGCCTCCGCTCATCGCGCGTTTCCTCGAAGGGCGTGGCTTCAAGGTCGGGCTGTTGCCGCAGCCTGATTGGCACTCGGCCGAACCGTTCAAAGAACTCGGCAAGCCGCGCCTCTTCTTCGGAGTCGCCGCGGGCAACATGGACTCGATGCTCAACCGCCTCACTGCGCAGAAGAAGAACCGCAGTGAAGATCAGTATTCGCCCGGAGGCCGCACCGGCTGCCGGCCCGACCGCGCGACCGTCGTGTACGCGCAGCGCTGCCGTGAAGCGTTCCCCGACGTGCCGATCGTGCTGGGTGGCATCGAGGCTTCACTCCGCCGCATCGCGCACTACGACTACTGGAGCGACAAGGTTCGCCGCTCGATGCTGCTCGACGCCAAGGCAGACCTGCTGGTGTTCGGCATGGGCGAGCGCCCCATCTGGGAGATCGCCGACCGTCTCAATCGCGGCGAAGGCATCAAGCAACTGCGCGACATCCGCGGCACCGCGTTCCTCATCAACAACGAGGAGACGAAGAAGCACGAAGCCGACCCCGCCGTGCGTGTCGCCGATCAGAAGACCGTCGTGTTGCCGAGCTACGAGGAGGTCTCCACCAACAAGGAAGCGTTCGCGAAGATGACGCGCGCGTTTCAGATGGAGACCAACCCCGGCAACGCGCGGCCACTCGTGCAGCGTCATGGCGACCGTGGCGTGTTCTTCAACCCGCCCGCGTACCCGCTCGGCGATGGCGAAGGCGACAAGTCGCAGGGCCTCACCAACGTCGCGATGGATGAGCTCTACGACCTGCCGTTCAACCGCGCGCCGCACCCGATGTACGGGAGCGAGGGCATCCCCGCGTTCGAGACGGTGAAGCACTCGGTGGTGCTGATGCGCGGGTGCTTCGGCGGCTGCACGTTCTGTTCGATCACCGAACACGAAGGTCGCGTCATTCAGAATCGCTCGGAGAACAGCGTGCTCCGCGAGATTCGCGAGCTGCGCCGCATGGGCAACTTCCGCGGCACCGTCACCGACCTCGGTGGCCCGACCGCGAACATGTACAAGCTCAAGTGCAAGTCGCCGGAGATCGAGAGCAAGTGCCGCAAGCTCTCGTGTGTGCACCCGGGCGTCTGCGAGAACCTCGGCACCGATCACGGCCCGCTGATTCAGTTGATGAAGGACGTGCGCAAAGAAGAAGGCATCAAGCACGTCTTCATCGCGTCGGGCGTCCGCTACGACCTCGCGGAGCTCTCGCCTGAATATGTGAAGGAGCTCGCGAGCTTCCACACCGGCGGGCAGCTCTCGGTCGCGCCTGAACACGTGAGCCCGCGCGTGCTCGAGAAGATGAAGAAGCCCGGCATCGAGAGCTACGAGCGCTTCCAGGACATGTTCGCCTGTGAATCGAAGGCCGCCGGCAAGGAGCAGTACGACATTCCCTATTTCATCTCCGGCCACCCCGGCTCGACGCTCGAAGACATGATCGATCTCGCGCTCTGGCTGAAGGAATCTGGCCGTCGTCCCCGTCAGGTGCAGGACTTCATTCCCACTCCGATGAGCGTCGCCGCGGCCATGTATTACACGGGCATCGACCCGCTGAAGATGGAGCCGGTGTTCACTGCCAAGGGCCTCAAAGAGAAGCGGTTGCAGAAGGCACTGATTCTCTATTGGAACCCGGAGCACTGGGCCGACGCGCGCGAGGCGCTCATCGAAGCGGGGCGTTCTGAGCTCATCGGTCGCGGGCCGAACGCGCTGGTGCCGCCCGAATCGCAAGCCGAACGCGCCCGCCGCCCGCGCGCCTGATTTTCACACTTCATCGCGCGTGAGCTGCGTGCGATGACGAACGCGCGATGTCAGACGCGGGCACGTCCGAGACCTATCCAACACCGGGTTCGACGCTCGCCGAAGGCACGTTGGTGCTCGACGAACGCTTTCGCGTGGTGCGCCTGCTCGGCAGCGGCGGCATGGGCTTCGTGTATCTCGCGGAGCAGGTGTCGCTCGGCCGCCCGGTCGCGCTGAAGGTGCTGCGCAGCGACCTGGTGATGGCCGCTGACTTCACCGAGCGATTCCGCCGCGAAGCGTTGTTGCTGAGTTCGGTCGAGCACCCCGCAGTGGTGCGCGTCATCGACTACGGCAAGCACGAGAACGCGCCGGTGCTGGTGATGGAATACGTCGAAGGCGAGACGCTCGAGCAGGCGTTGACGCGCGAAGCGCCGCTCGCGGTCGATCGCGTGGAGCGGTTGCTCTCGCAGCTCACGCAGGGTCTCACCGCGATTCACGCGAAGGGCATCGTTCATCGCGATCTCAAACCCGACAACGTGGTGCTGACGAAGAGCGCCGACGGCAGCGAGCAGGCGCGGCTGCTCGACTTCGGCATCGCGCGGCTGATGGAGCCCGGTGAAGCGTCGGTGACTCAACTCGGCATGGTGCTCGGTACGCCTGAATACGTGTCGCCTGAACAGGGGCTCGGTCAGCAGCTCGACGCGCGCAGCGATCTGTATTCGCTCGGCGTGATCCTCTACCGCGCGCTCACCGGCAAGCACCCGTTCCCCGGGCCGGGGCCGCGTGAATACATCTCGCAGCACATTCATCAGCGCGCGCCCTCGGTGCTCGATTCCGCGCCGCATCTCTCGAGCTTCCCCGGGTTGGTCGCGGCGGTTGATGGGAGCCTGCAGAAAGACCCGGCCGCGCGCCCGCAGACCGCGACGGGCATGTTCTCGTTGTCGACGACGCAGGTGCTCGCGTTGAGCATGCCGGTCGATGGTGCAGCGGCTCCGAAATCAACGCTGAAGCCGAAGCTCATCGCGGCCGGAGTCGCCGTCGTCGCGCTCGTGGTGCTGGCGTTCATCTTCTTCAACGAGCCGATGCGCAAGGCGCGACGGCTCATCGGTTCTGGCCGCGGCGCCGAAGCGTTGCAGGTGTTGGATGAGTTGGGTCCGCAGGCGCAGTCGTGGACGCTCTCTCAACTGCGCGCGACGGCGTTGCATCAGGTCGGCCGCCACGAAGAAGAGTGGAAGGTGATGAGCACGCCTCCGGAGAACGAGCCGGTGGAGCCGCTCGCCATCGAAGCGCTCGCCGACGACTACGGCCGCGGTGAGACGCCGCGCCTGCGCAAGCTGCTGGCGACGTTGCCCAAGACCTTCGCGTTGCCGGAGCTGCAAGATCTCGCGAAGCGCGGCGACAGTTGGCACCAGTGGGGCGCGCTGCGCTTCATCGACGTGGAATACGCGGGGCAGGGTTTGCCGCTCACCGATTTGTACGTCGGAGCGTTGAGCGCGAAAGACTGCGGCGTTCGTCGTGTGGCGGCGAAGCGGCTGGTCGATTTCCGCAGCGCTGACGTGATGCCCGCGCTGGAGAAGTTGAAGGCGTTGCCGAAAGAAAAAGGCGAGGGCGATTGCGGCCAGGCCGCCGCCGACGCCGCGCTCAAGCAGCTCGCGAAGGAGTGAACTAGCGTTCGGCGCATGCGCCAATGCTCCGCGTGTTCCGGTCTCGTCCCTGAAGCGTCGTCGGCCTGCCCCAACTGCGCGGTGTCGCGAGGTGGAAACGTCGGGCGCAAACTGCTCGCGGCGGTCGGAGTGGCGACGCTCGTCGGCGCGTGCGTGCTGCCGCAGCCCGCGTACGGCCTTTCGTGCACGCAGCCGCAGGTCGATGGCGGCGCGAATGGTTGCTACGGCGCGTGCGACACGTTGCTGGAAGACGGCGGCGACCCCCGGAAAGACTCCGAGAATTACTGCTTCGTCGATGGTGGCACGCCGTAGACGCTTGTCGTCTCGCGAAAGCTCGTGGCAGTGTCGCGGCCAGACAGCAGCGCTCCGAAGGCCGACTCGGAGCGCCGCCTGGTCTGCGGAGATTCACCCGTGAAGCAATGTTTCGGTTGTTCGGGTCTGGTTCCTGAAAGTGCGTCGGGTTGTCCCAATTGCGCGGTGGCGCCTCGAGGCGCGAAGTTGAAGCTCACAGCGGCGGTCAGCGCGCTCGCCGTCATCGGAGGCATCGGCTGCTTCCCTGTGTACGGTGCACCCTCCACCTGCAGGTCCAGCGAATCGAACTGTATCGATGAGTGCGAAGTGACGCTCGCTGATGGCGGAGATCCGAAGGCCGACTCGAGCAACCCGTGTTTCGTCGACGGAGGTTCACCGTGAAGAGGTGTCTCGCGTGTTCAGGGCTCGTCCCCGAAGAGTCGGCGGGTTGCCCCAACTGTGCGGCGTCATCGAGTGGCGTGGTGAAGAAGCTGGTCGCGGCGGTGGGCGGCCTCGTCGTCGCGAGCGGCTGTCTCGCGGTGCCGGTGTACGGCATGCCCTGCAATCAGAAGCAGGTCGATGGCGGCACCAACGGTTGCTACGGCGACTGCAACACGCTGCTGGCTGACGGTGGAGATCCGAAGAAAGACCCGCAGGATCCCTGCTTCACCGATGGCGGGACGCCCTGAGCGATTCGCGTGAAGAGCTCCTCCGCCGCGTCGGCGCGAAGGAGCCGCATCGCCCGCACTACGTGGTGTGGGAACTCACGCTCAAATGCGATCTCCACTGCACGCATTGCGGTTCGCGTGCGGGTGAGGCGCGCCCTGACGAACTGTCGACCGAAGAAGCGCTCGAGGTCGTGCGGCAGCTCGCGGAGATGAAAGCCGCGGAGGTCACGCTCATCGGCGGCGAGGCGTATCTGCACCCCGGTTTTCTCGACGTGATTCGTGCGCTGAAGGAACGCGGCATTCGCCCGACGCTGACGACGGGCGGTTGGGGCATCACCGCCGAGCTCGCGCGTGAGATGAAAGCTGCGGGCTTGCATGCGGCGTCGGTCAGCATCGACGGGCTCGAGACCGAGCACGATCTGTTCCGCGGAATGAAGGGCAGCTTTCAGCACGCGCTCGCGGCGTTGAAGTTCATGCGCGACGCGGGGTTGATGATCGCCTCGAACACCAACTTCAACCGGCTGAATCTTCATCAGCTCGATGCGCTCTACGACGTGCTTCACGACGCCGGCATCGAAGCGTGGATGTTCATTCTCACCGTGCCGCTCGGGCGTGCGTCGGATCGCGCCGACATGCTGTTGCAACCGTGGGAGCTGCTGGAGCTGATGCCTGCGCTCGCGAAGCTCAAGGAGCGCGCGTTGAACGACGGCATCCTCGTCAGCTCCAGCAATACCATCGGGTACTTCGGGCCGGAGGAGACGCTGCTGCGTTCGCCGCTGCGCAACGGCACCGACCATTTTCAGGGCTGCGTCGCCGGCAAGTACACGCTGGGCATCGAAGCCGACGGCGCGGTGAAGGGCTGCCCGTCGCTGCAGACGAGTCACTACGTCGGCGGGAATCTGCGTGAGAAACCGCTGAGCGAAATCTGGGAGACGCCGAAGCTCGCGTTCACGCGCGCGCGGACGGTTGATGAACTCTGGGGTTTCTGCCGCGAGTGCCCGTTCGCGGCGACGTGTCTGGGCGGTTGCACGTTCACCTCGCACTCGCTGTTCGGAAAGCCCGGGAACAATCCGCTCTGTCACTACCGGGCGCGCGTGTTCGCTTCGCGCGGGCAGCGTGAGCGGTTGGTGTTGAGGGAAGCAGCTCCCGGTGAGCCGTTCGACAACGGGCGCTTTGAGATCGTCATTGAAGCGTTCGACGCGCCCGACCATCGCCCGCCGTCGCCGGCGAAGCTGCTCAAGCGCAAGTCACCCGTGTAGTTCGCGAAAGACGCGGTGTTCGGGCACGGGCGCGTCCTCCATCGTTCCCAGAATCGCGCCGACCGCCCAGTTCACCGGAGGCGTGCGGTGCTTCATCCACAACTGCGTGGTGACGGGGACTGCTCCGAGCCGCGCCTTCGTGTCTTCGCAGGTGCGGCCGAGTGAAAGACGATGGCTGCTCCAGTCGAACGCGCGCTCCATCATCGCGAGGAGCAGTCGCAGGTAGAGCGGCGCTTCGACCGACTTCTCGTAGCCGAGGTAGTAGCCGACGCAGTCGTCGCCGTTCTTGAGCGACACCGCGAAGCCATCGATGCGGCCGTCTTTCTCGAGCGCGGTGATGACGCAGTCGTCGCTGAGTCTCCGCTTCAGTTCGACGAAGAAGCGGCCGGTGAGTTTGAGCGGACGGACATCGGCGTTCGCCCACACCTGGCCGTAGAGCGAATCGAGACGCGCCTCGTTGTTCTGCACATCTTCGAGCGTGAGTTGCCGCGCGCGGTACCCAGCAGCTTCGACTTCTTCGACGGTCTTCTTCACCGCGCGACGACGCTTTGCCGCGAGGCTCGCGAGGTAGCCACCGAGCGACGTCCATTCCGGTTCGCAGCGCAACTGCATGTCGACGCCTGATGGAGCGCGTTGGTACCCGGCCTTGCGCACTTCGAGTTCATCGAGCGACGGCATCACGTCTTTGACGAGCGCCATGTTCACCACGCCGTCGGCCTTCTCGAAGCGGCGCAGGCGATCGATGAGCTTCAGCGCTTCGGGGAACACGCGGCGGTCGGTGGTCGCGATTCCGGTCGAGCCCCACGCAGCGAGATTGCCGAGTACGAGCGCGCGTTCATCGACGAACTGCGCGAGCGGTGCGTGCGCGAGCGCTGAACGGCCTTTGATGCGAACGAGCTGCAACACGAGCGCCGCGATCGCGTCGTCTCCGTCGAAGAGGAGCGCGTAGCGAGGGGAAACATTGTCAGGAGCCGCCGCTTCGAGCGCGGAGAGAAACGGACGCTGCAGGAACACGCCGGCGTCTTTCGTGAGCGCGTCCCAGCGCGTGGCGTCGAGGTGAGAGAGTTTTTCAGCGAGCACGACCTGCAAAGCACGAGGCGTCTTGGTCATGACGCAACGAACCAAAGCGCGCTCGCGGCCATTCCATTACGCACCTGCGAAGCGCGTTATGCGGCCTGTTCTTCAGGGGATGAAGGTCCACGCGCCGTCAGCGGTCTGACCTGCGTGGAGTTCGAGCGTCGCACCGGGCGCTCCTTCTTCTCCGCAGTACGTCAACGCGGTGCAGGTGATCGCGTTCCCCGTCGGTTCCTCGCACTCGATGGCGCCATTTGCTTCGAGCCCGGCGATGAGCTCCTCGAGGGTCGGCGCGGTGAAATGGCTGGTCAGGACTCCGGCCTTGATCTCGGCGACTTGCGCCTTGATGCAGTCGTCGTCGTCATGCGCGCGGCGCAGCGTGAGCGCGAAC
>JBEHYH010000278.1:0-8565 GCA_048498275.1 Myxococcota bacterium
TTCCTACACCTCGGGCTGCCAGCACACCACGCACCGTCGAAAATGGGCCTTCAGTAGCCTTTTTCGGTCGCGCGGCGCTGCGACACGATGTCGCGCCGTAGAAAAACCGTGCCCGTCACGTTTTTTCAACAACGCGCGAACCATGTCGCAGAGCGCCATCGACGAACGGTTCCGAACCCGCGCGGACACTGTATATGTCCGCCATGTCTGGGCTCTTTGTCACTGACGAGCAGATCGCCGAGGCGCGACAGCTCGCGAAAGAAATCACCGACCCGATCTTCGACCTGATTTCGAAGAACACGACCATCTCCGTGGAGCGCACCGTGCTCCGCTGGTTCGGCGTCGACGGCACCGGGAACATGGGTGCGCCGCTGGTCAACCTGATGTGCGATCGGCTGAAGGAAGCCGGCGTGCTCAATCGCGGTGCCGCGTACTGGTATGGGCGCGCGCTGCGCATGGGCGCGACCTCACCGCTCGACGCGGTTGAACGCCTCACCGCGATTCCGCTCGAGAAGTTGGCGCCGTTGTCTGACGCTGAAGAAAAGCAGTTGCGTGACGACGTGCACGCCGAAGCGCGTTCGGCCGTAGAAGAGCTCAAGAGCAGCGTGCACAAGCGCAACGAGATCAAGCGCGAGTTCCCGATGGCGGCGGCTCCGCACAAGTACGTGATCGTCGCGACCGGCAACATCTTCGACGATGTCGATCAGGCGCGCGCCGCGGCGCAGGCCGGAGCCGATGTCATCGCCGTGATCCGTTCGACCGCGCAGTCGCTGCTCGACTACGTGCCGCAGGGCGCGACCACCGAGGGCTACGGCGGCACCTACGCCACGCAGGAAAACTTCCGCATCATGCGGGAGGCGCTCGACGACGAATCGAAGAAGCTCAAGCGCTACGTTGAATTGACGAACTACTCCTCGGGTCTCTGCATGGCCGAAATCGCCTTCATGGCGGCCTGGGAGCGTCTCGACATGCTGCTCAACGACTCGATGTACGGAATCTTGTTCCGCGACATCAACATGCGCCGCACGTTCATCGATCAGTACTTCTCGCGCCGCATCTGCGCGATGGCCGGCATCATCATCAACACCGGCGAAGACAACTACATCACCACCGCCGACGCGTACGACGCCGCGCACACCGTCATTGCCTCGCAGTTTATCAACGAGCGTTTCGCCAAGCGCGCGGGCCTGAAGGACTGGCAGCTCGGCATCGGTCACTCGTACGAGATCGACCCGTACCGTGACGACACGCTGCTGCTCGAGCTCTCCCAGGCGATGCTCGTGCGCCGCTGCTTCCCCGACGCGCCGCTCAAGTACATGCCGCCGACGAAGCACAAGGAGACCGACATCTTCTTCAGTCACGCGTACGACGTGATGGCCGACCTCGTTGCGATCTGGACGCGGCAGGGCATTCAGCTCCTCGGCATGATGACCGAAGCGATGCACACGCCGCTGCTCGCCGACCGCTACGTGGCGCTGAAGTCGGCCAGCTACATTCATCGCGCGGCGCGCGGCATCGACGAAGAGTTCACGGTGCGCGAAGACGGCAAGATCGCGAACCGCGCGCGCTTCGTGTTCGAAGAAGCGATGAAGCTGCTCCGCGAGTGCAGGAACGACGGCATGATCGCGGCGATCGGCAAGGGCCGCTTCGGCGACGTGAAGCGCGAAGAGACCGGCGGCAAGGGCCTCGACGGCGTGATCGAAAAGGCGCCTGATTATTTCAACCCGTTCCTCGAACTGATGGAGGCCTGAAATGCTCGCACTGACTCTCGTCGTCTCGCTCACGCTGGGTGGCACCGACTCGCTGTCGAAGCAGTCGCTGCAGGGGCTCAACTTCAAGGGGCCGAGCGATTGGCAGAAGGTCGCTCCTGACGCGAACTCGATTCAGTGGAACGAGCCCGCGTCGGGCGCGGAGTTCGCCGTTTCCGTCTTCCCCGTCGACCCGGTGCGCCCCGCGAGTTTGTGCGTGAAGCAGCTCGTCGAGGCGCTCGGGTCTGAAGGCTTCACGGCGCTCAACCTCGGCGCGCAGCCTGCGTCGAAGAAGGTCGTCGTCGATTACGTCGGTGAAGAGAAGAACGACGCCAACAAGGTCAGCACCACCACCGTCGTCGGCTGCAACGGTCAGAAGAAGTGGGTGCTCACGTGGACCGCGAAGGTCTCCATGTCGGCGCGCTTCGGGCCGGTGCTCAAGCGCGTGCTCGACTCCATCACCTACGGGAAGTGACTCATGGCTGAGAAGCAACTCATTCGCGCCTACGGTGATCGCCGCGACGACGGCATCATCCAGATCTCGTTCACGCTGCCGGTCGCGCCTTCCGAGAAGGCGAAGGAGGCAGCGCAGATCTATTGCAAGAAGCTGGGGTTGACCGACGTGAAGGTCGCCGCCGTCGAGCGCGCCGCCGACTCGTACACGTTCTTCGTGGTGTACGCGCGGTCGCCGGTGATCATCGACTACAACGAGATCGACACGCCGGAGATCGTGATCAAGAAGCTCGGGTTCTACGAGCTGAACACGTTCATCGAGGAGAAGATCGCGCGCCGCGTGGTGGTCTTCGGAGCGTGCACCGGTTCAGACACGCACACCGTCGGCATCGACGCGATTCTGAACATGAAGGGGTTCTCGGGCGACTACGGCCTCGAACGCTACCCGTGGTTCGAAGCGTTCAATCTCGGCTCTCAGGTACCGAACGAAGTGCTGATCGCGAAGGCGAAGGCGAAGAACGCCGACGCGATTCTCGTCTCACAGGTCGTCACGCAGCGCGACGTGCACAAGGAGAACTCTCGCCAGTTCATCGAGGAAGCCAAGAAGGCCGGCGTGTACGGGAAGATGACGCTGCTGCTCGGCGGCCCGCGCGTCGATCACAAGCTGGCGCTGGAGCTCGGTTTCGACGCGGGCTTCGGGCCCGGCACCAAACCGTCTGACGTCGCGAATTTCGTGGTGCATCAGGTGATGCAGCACATGGGCAAGGAAGAGAAGGGCGCGCACTTCGAAGGAGAGCCCGTATGAGCGAACCACTTTCGATCACCCTGCGTTTGCGCATGGGCACGCACGACGCGCACTACGGCGGCAATCTCGTCGATGGCGCGCGCATGCTGGGGCTCTTCGGTGATGTCGCCACCGAACTGCTGATTCGCCTCGATGGCGATGAAGGTCTCTTCCGCGCGTATGACTCGGTGGAGTTCCTCGCGCCCGTCTACGCCGGCGACTACATCGAAGCGCAGGGCACGATCACCAACGTCGGCAATACGAGCCGGAAGATGACCTTCGAAGCGCGCAAGGTGATCCGCGCGGCTCCGCAGATTTCAGAGTCGGCTGCAGAGGTCTTGAACCCGCCCATCGTCGTCTGCCGCGCCACCGGCACGTGCGTGACCCCGAAGGACAAACAGAGGAACAACCGATGATTCACCACCTCAGCACGTACACCACGAAGTTCGAGGCAGCGCGCGCGTTCTACGACGCAACGCTCAAGCCGCTTGGCTACGAGCGCATGATGGACATGGTGACAGAGTGGGACCCCGAGTTCCCCAACGGTCGCCTGTGCGCGTACGGCGAGCCGGGCAAGCCGGAGCTGTGGCTCATCGAGAAGCGTGAAGCGCGCACCCAGGGGCACTTCGCGTTCGCGGCGAAGACGAAGGAAGACGTCGCGGCATTTCACGCGGCGGCACTGAAGGCGGGCGGCAAAGACAACGGCGCTCCCGGCCCGCGCGCGCACTATTCGCCGACGTACTTCGGCGCGTTCATTCTCGACCTCGACGGCAACAACATCGAAGCGGTGGTCGCATGAAGCCGATGGTGATCACCGCCGCGTTGGTCGGCGCGGAGACGACGCGCGAACAGACGCCGTACCTGCCGATCTCCGCGGTGGAGATCGCCGAAGACGCAGCGAAGTGCCGCGAGGCCGGCTGCGCGATGGTGCACATTCACGTGCGCACGCCCGACGGAAAGCCGAGTCAGGACACGGAGCTCTTCCGCGCGACGATTCGTGAGATCCGCAAGCGCTGCGATGTGCTGGTGCAGGTGTCGACCGGCGGCGCGGTGGGCATGGGCGTCGATGAGCGCTGTGGCGGCCTCAAGTTGGAGGGCGCCGACAAGCCCGACATGGCGACGCTTTCGACGGGCACGGTGAACTTCGGCGCCGACGTGTTCTGGAACCCGCGCCCGCTGGTGCGTGACATCGCCGCGCGCATCAAGGCGATCGGTCTCAAGCCGGAGCTCGAGTGCTTCGACGTCGGCATGATCGACGAGGCGCGCGCGCTCGCGAAGGAAGGCTTCATCGAATTGCCCGCGCATTTCGACTTCGTGCTCGGAGTCGGTGGCGCGTTGTCGGCTGATGAACGCGCGCTCGACTTCATGCGCTCGTACATTCCCGAGAACTCGACGTGGACATGCGCGGCCGTCGGTCGTCATCAGTTGCCATTCGTCGATCTGTCCGCGGCGAAGGGCGGCAACGCGCGCGTCGGGCTCGAAGACAACATCTACCTGTCGAAGGGCGTGCTCGCGAAGGGCAGCTTCGAGTTGGTGGCTGATGCGGCGAAGCGTGGCCGCGCGGCGGGCCGTGAGATTGCGACTCCGCAGCAGGCGCGCGAGATTCTGCGGCTCTCGTGAAGCACTTCGGCAAAGCGTTGGTGCTGCTGTTCGCGGCGTGCACTACGCCTTCCGAAAACCCGTCGCTGTCGAAGAACGGCTTCGTCAGCGGCGACGTGAGTTCACCTGCCGGTGGTGATGTCTGGCTGTTTCTCTACAAACCGCACGAAGGCCCGCCGGGAGCGCCCACGCAGCCGATCGCCGTGTCCGCGATCAGCGCCGCGCGCTTCGCGACGAATCAGCGATTCAGCTTCGCGAACGTCGAGCCCAACCCGTACCGGCTCTACGCGCTGCAAGACACCGACGGGAATTTCGACGGCAACTTCGACGTGCTCTCGCAGCCGACATCGGGTGATCGCACGGCGAATGGCATCGAGTTCCAATCGCAACCGGGCCGCGGAGCGAGCCTCGACATCGCGCTCACCAACCCGGTCACCGTCGATCCCCCCGCGTTCGTCATCGTCGGCGAAGAAGATCTCGACGTGATCCTCGACCCCGCGTCGATCGTGCCGATGACGTTGAAGGCCGACACCGCCGGTGTGTTCGATGCCGACCGCATCGGGTTCACGTTCGGGCTCGTCGACACCAATGGCGATCAACGGCCTGACGACAGCGACGGCGACGGCGTGCCCGACATCACGCTGCAGCTCTTCCTTCGGTGGATGCCGCTGCCCGGACAACTCGAAGAAGGCTCGAACCTCGTGGTGCCGCTCGCGTTCGATCCGTCGCCGTTTCTGCTGACGCTCCAGAACCGGCTCGACACCACGGTCACCGCGACGCAGATCCAGGTGGTGATGATCCCGCAGGCGGTCGTGCAATCGCCGGCGTCAGACGGCGGCACGCAGCTCACCTCGTTCGGCACTCCGCCCGCGGGCCAATACGAGCTCATCGCGTTGCAGGCGGGCGGTCAGTTCTGGCGCATGCCGAACCAGCTCTCGGCGCGTGACAGTGCGCAAGGCGTGCGGCTGCACATCGATCGCTCGTCACGTTAGAAGCGGCGCGTGCCCTGCTCACACCCTCCCGAGGAGACGTGCGCGCTGTGCGCCTCCGTGGAGAGCGCCGAGACGGTGATGTCGCCGAGCGGCGCGCCTCGCGTGATGATGGAGAGCCTGCCGGCCGGCGCGGTCATCGGCCGATACGTGGTCATCGAGCCGCTGGGCCAGGGCGGCATGGGCGTCATCTACCGGGCGCATGACCCGCAACTGCAGCGCGTCGTCGCGATCAAGGTGCTGCGCACGTCACGTGGAGAAGACGGCAGCTCCGGCCAGGTGCGACTGCTGCGTGAAGCGCAGGCGATGGCGCAGCTCGCGCACCCGAACGTGGTGCCGGTCTACGATTCCGGGCCGTACGGCAAGGGCATCTTCGTCGCGATGGAGCTCGTGCCCGGCACCACTCTCGACGAGTGGATGAAGAAGCGCCGCCCGTGGCGCGAGGTGTTGCCGGTGTTCATCGCGGCGGGCCGTGGGCTCGAGGCCGCGCACGCCAAGGGCCTCATTCATCGCGACTTCAAGCCCGCGAACGTGTTGCTCGGCACCGATGGCCGGCCGCGCGTCACCGACTTCGGCCTCGCGCGGGCCACGAAGTCGAGCTCGTCATCGGCGTCGATCGAACTGAGAGCCCCGATCTCCGAAACCACGCAGAGCGGGCCGTTTTCGCTCGATCAGCCGCTGACGCAGGCGGGCGCGCTCATGGGGAGCCCCGGCTACATGGCGCCCGAGCAATACGCAGGCGGCGCGACCTCCGAGGCGACCGATCAATTCTCATTCTGCGTGACGCTCTACGAAGCGCTGCTCGGCGTGAAGCCGTTCACCGCGAAGACGTTGCCCGAGTTGGCGCAGGTCACCGTGCGCGGCGTGTTGCCACCGATCCCCCGAGGGGCGTTGGTGCCGCGCTGGCTGATTCGGGTGATCGAGAAGGGGCTCGCGTCGCACCCGGCCGATCGTCACGCGTCGATGAGCGCGTTGCTCGCGGCGCTGTCAGCCGACCCCCATCGCCGGCGCCGCGTGCTTCTCGGCTCCGTCGCGGGGCTCTGCGCGCTCCTCGCCGCCGGCAGCGTCGGCTGGTGGTGGACCGGCCGTGGGCGCGCGTGCGTCGGCGCTGATGAGCTCGTCAATCGCGCGTGGGACCGTGGAGCGCACGCACGCGTCGAGCAGGCGTTTCTCGCGACCGACGTGAACTTCGCCAAACCGTCGTGGCAGATGACGCGCGAAGCGCTCGACGGCTGGGCGAAGTCGTGGGCACAGGCGCGCACCGAGGCATGTGAAGCGACGCGCGTGCGCGGTGAACAGACCGAACGTCAGCTCACGCTGCGCACCGAGTGTCTCGATCGCCGGCTCGTGGAGTTCGAGGCGCTCGTCGAATCGTTCTCGCGCGCCGACCGCGAGATGGTGGCGAGATCGACGTCGGCCGTGGCGCAGTTGATGCCGCTGTCCGCGTGCGCGAACGTGAAGCAACTCGAAGATCGCAAGGCGCCTCCTCCGCAGCTCGCCGAGGTCGCCGCGCAGCTCTCGAAGGAGCTCGCGCAGAGCCGAGGTATCGCGCTCGCCGGCCGCGTGACTGAAGCCCGGCCGCAGCTCGAGGGGCTCGCGGTGCGCACCAGCCAGCTCAAGCTCCCGGCGCTGGAGGCCGAGGTTCGGGAGTCTCTGGGCGAACTGCTGTTGCTCGAGCGCGACTTCGCGGCGGCGCGCGTCGAGCACGAGAAGGGCGTTCGCGCGGCGGAGATCGCGGCCGATGACGCCACCGCGGCGCGGCTGCTCGCGCGCATGGTCTCGCTCGTCGGTTGGCGGCTCAACCGGCCCGAGGAAGGTCGTACCTGGGCCGCGCTGGCCTCCGGAATTCTCGAGCGCGCCGGCGGCGACGTCGAAACCGAAGCGCGCATCGAAGAAGGTCTGGGCGACGTCGAATGGCAGGCCGGCAATCGTGCCGAATCGCTCGCCGCCTACCGGCGCAGCCTCGCGCTCTACCGGCAGGCGGTCGATGAGGAGACGCTCGACGTCGCGCGGCTGCACAGCTCCGTGGGCTGGGTGCTGACGGAGCAGGGTGATTTCGACGCCGCGCGGAAGGAACTCGAAGCCTCGCGGCTGATCCGCGAGCGGTTGCTCGGCCCCGAACACCCCGCGCTCGGCGACACGTGGAACGAGCTCGCGTCGCTCGCCGCCGAGCTGCGTGAGTACGGCGAGGCCGTGCGCTGCGAGGAGAAGTCGCGCCACGTCGTCGAAGGCATGCCGCGCCGCTACGACGTCGCGGAGGTCTCGGTCGCCCAGATGTTGATCTTCGCGGGGCGCGCTGGCGAGGCCACGGAGATCATGGAGCGCCCACGCGAGCCGTCGATGAAGTCGTCGACGCCGGCGACGTGGCTCGAATACGGCCGCATGCGCATCCTGTATCTCCTCGGCGTCGGGCGGCTGCGGGAGGCGCTCACCGAAGGCCGCGCCACGCTCGCGGAGCAGGAACGGGCTTTCGGTACCACGCAGCCTGAAGTGACGCTCACCGCCGACGCGCTCTCCGAGGCGACGAGCGCCGCGGGGCTGTGGCGTGAGACCGTGGAGTTGACGGAGCGCTTTCTCGCGATGAAGGCGAAGCTGGGTGGCTCCGACACGCCACGCACCGGCGAGTCATTGCTGCGCAACGCGCACGCGCTGTTGATGCTCAAGCGCCCGGCAGACGCGGTGTCGCGCGCGGAGCGTGCCCTGGCGGCGATCGAGAAGGGCAAGCCCGACCCCGCGTTGCGCGGTGAAGCGCGCCGGGTGCTCGCCGAAGCCCTCCGTGGGGCCGGCGGCAAGGAAGAGGTCGTCGCGCAGTTGCTCGAACAGGCGCGCGACGACGCGCAGACCTCGGGAGACGCCGCGTTGCTCAAGCGTCTCCCGGCGCGCTGATCAGTTCACGACCAGCGCCGGCAGCACCACGTAGCTCGCGTTCGGCAGATCAGAATAATCGCCGTCGACCGAGACCCGATACGTGCCGGGGAAGACCGTGCCCGAG
>JBEHYH010000279.1:0-8551 GCA_048498275.1 Myxococcota bacterium
AGATGGAGCGGGAGCTGGGCGTCGGCGGGCGGGCCCGCGGGGCGGCCACGCGCGTGTTCGGGGGAGATGTAGTCGGGCGTGCCGGCGATGCGCGTGACGTTCTGCTGGCTGCGGCGCGCGAGGCCGAAGTCGAGCAGCTTCGTGTAGAAGAGGTTGCCTTCCTTCACGAGGAAGACGTTCGCGGGCTTGAGATCGCGGTGCACCACGCCCGCTTCATGCGCGGCGGAGAGCGCCGAGAGCACCTGCTCCAGGATGATCACCGCGTCGCCGGCCGGCACCTTGCCTTCGCGCTGCATCAACTGCTCGAGCGACTCCCCCTCGAGCATCTCCATGATGAGGTAGTGGCGCCCGTCTTCGGTCGTGCCCGCGCCGAAGATGTTGATGATGCCGCGGTTCTTGATGGCGCTGATGATGCGCGCCTCGTCGAGCAGGCGGTCCATGTCGCGCGGGTCTTGCACGATGTCGGCGCGCAGCACCTTGATGGCGACCGACTTGCCGATGAGCTTGTGCGTCGCTTTGTAGACGACGCCCATGCCGCCGGTGCCGAGCTTCTGCTCGATGACGTAGTCCTGCAGGGAGACGCCGATCATCTTGTCGCGCGAGCCGCCGGTCACGCTGCTGAGGCTGCTGAGCTCCTTCTCACCCGACGCGCGCGGGGCGCTTCGACGCGCCGCGGGAGGCGCTTTCGGTACCGGGCCCTTCAATGGCGTGTTCTTCACCGTGGGCCGCGCATCGATCTCCGGTTCATCGTCTTCGGAGAGCGTCTTCACCGACGCCATCGACGCGCCGGTCGGCTTCTTCAGCGGCGGGCGTTTGGAGGTGCCGCTCAGCGCACGGCTGCGCGAGGTGGCGCCGCCGCCGTCGTCGAGCGAGGTGCCGCACTGGGGGCACGACTTCGTCGACGTCGGCGACGCCGTGCCACACGTGGGACAAATGACTTCACCGGCCATGAGGGTTCTTCATTCAACCACAGCTTTTTCAGTGTGCAGTCGGTGAAGTGGACGCGGGGGAAAACCCGGCGCTGTCTTTCGACAGCACGAGTTGACCGCACGCGGCGGCAATTTCCCGCCCGCGCGGCCAGCGCACGAGCGTGAGCACACCCTGTTTGACCAGGCGCTGGTGGAAGGCGTTCACCCGTTCTTCGGTGGGCGTGGTCAGCCCGGTGCCCGGGTACGGGTTGTAGGGGATGAGGTTCACGCGCGAAGGAATGCCCTCGAGCAGCTTCACCAGCCGGTCGGCGTCTTCGTCGGTGTCGTTGAGGCCGCCGAAGAGCACGTACTCGATGAAGTAGTCGCGCTTGTGGTGGCGGCGCTCGGCGTCTTCACGGAGCGCCTCCAACAGACTCGCGATGGGCCACGTCTTCGTCTGCGGCATCACGCGCTCGCGCACCTCATCGGTGGTGGCGTTGAGCGAGAGCGCGAGCGAGGCCTTCGATTCTTTCAAGAAGCGCTTGAGGCCCGGGAGCACGCCCGACGTGCTCACCGTCACCGCGACGTGGCGCAACTGCGGCGCCGGGCTCTGAGTGAGGCAGTCGACGGCGCGCAAGACCTCGTCGAGGTTGTCCATCGGCTCGCCCATGCCCATGAAGACCACGTTGGTGGCGGGCGTTTGAGGCGGGGCTTCCGAGCGCGCGAGCATGTACTGCGCGATCATCTCCTCGGCGGAGAGCTGGCGGATGAAGCCGAGCTCCTTCGTCGCGCAGAAGGTGCAGCGGCGCGTGCAGCCGGCCTGACTCGACACGCAGATGGTCGAGCGCCCCTTCGCGGGGATGCGCACCGTCTCGACGTTGGTGCCGTTGAAGTCGAGCGCGTACTTGGTGGTGCCGTCGACGCTCTCCTGCCGCTCCAGAACCCTGGGGAGGCTCCATCTGCGCGCGGCGACGAACGGCTTCCACACGCGGTGGCTGACCTCGGGGATGCTCTCGGGCAGCGACTCGGGCAGGACTTTCTGCGCGTACAACCACTTGATGGCTTCGACCGCGCGTGTGCGGCTGCCCAACTCGCGGGTCAGTTCATCGACGGTGAGCGCAGGGAGGTGACGCACGCCGCGGCTCCTCGCAGAAGGCTGTGGGACGTGTCAACGCGACCGCGCGCGTTCGAGCCGGTGGTTGAGGCCAGCTTGTTCAGCTTCGCGAGGAGCTCCCGGGCTCTTTCGAGCGTGAGTCGTTTGAACTCGTAGGCTGCGAACTTCGGAGGCGCTTGCTGCGCCTTCAGCAGCCGCGACGCTCCCGACCAGAACGGGAGCACAACGCCGTCGCTCCCAGAACGTGAACGCGAGCCCGGTTGCGGCGACCTCTCGTTTGAAAGCGTCGCAGCGTTCGTCGCGCGCTCGAACCGCCTGGGGCGTTCAGGGGCTGTTTTTGCGCCCGTGTCGATGCTTGCGTCCCGCGCCATGACCATCAAAAACGCAGCGAAGCTGTTGTTGTTGGTTGTGTCTCTGTTCGGTTCCACCGCGCTCGCGCAGTTCCCTCCAGGCACCGCCGTGTGGGACGTGAATCAGAACGGCGTGCTCGTCGGGCAGCTCTACGTCGAAGGCTCCGGCACGAGCTACACCGAACACTGGGTGCTCTGGCCCGGCTACGTCACGCCGGGTTCGGGCATCGAGGTCGAGGTGAAGATGGGCTCGAAGACGTACGCCGACTCGAACGACTTCTTCAAGAACGTGCAGTTCCCCACCGGCTCGAAGTACGTGAAGGCCGGGTGCTCGGAGCACACCAAACTCCCCTGAAACGCCCGGGCGATTTTCCGGGTCGCTTGACAGCCTCCGCCCCTGAATTACCCAGAATGCCGTCAGCGCAATTTGACTGCGTAGGAGGCCAACGTGGCTCTTCGTTCTCAGAAAGTGATGATGGTGTTCGAGGGCGTACCGGAGCTCGCGGCGTTCGAGGCGCGCTCCGGGTACCGCCCGCACCGCGTGAACAGCCCGCTGGCCGCCGCCAGAGACCTGGTGCACCTGCGCCCGGAGCTCATCGTCATCAGGTCAGACGTCGCCTGGCAGCGCGAGCTGGTGCGCCGCCTGCCGGCTCATCAACGGCCTGTCGTGTTGGCGGTCGGCCGCTGCACCGGTGCGACCACGGCCATCGACGAGTGGCTGGGAGAAGCACCGTCAGAGACCGAGGCCGTGACCCGGTTGCAGCTCGCCACGGCGCGCGCGCGGGAGCGGCGGCGGCTCGCGCGTCGGGCGTCGGTCGATGTCCTCACCGGGCTGCCGAACCGGCGCGCGTTCATTCGTGCCTTCGCCGGTGAAGCCGCGCGGTCGCGGCGCGCGTCGAGCCCGTTGTCGCTGCTGTTGATCGACCTCGATGACTTCAAGCAGGTCAACGAGACCCGCGGGCACGCCGGCGGAGACGCGCTGCTGAAGAAGGTCGGGCAGGTGCTGCGCACGCGCACCCGCGGAGGTGAAGTGTGCGGGCGAATCGGCGGCGACGCGTTCGCGGTCATCGTCAACGCGGAGGCCTCCGCCGCGAAGCGCGCGCGCCGGCGGCTCTGGGGCGCGCTGCAGCGCATCGGCGTCTCCGCCTCCATCGCGCTGGGCAGCCTCCAGCCGGGCGAGCCGCCGCGCGCGCTGTATCGCCGCACCGACACACAACTTTCGGAGATGAAGGCGCGGCGCCGCCTGGTGCCTCCGACGCCGCGCGAGCTCGTTCTCGACGTTCACCCCGAACACGCGGTGCCCCCGCGCGTTCATTTCAAGAAGGAGGAAGTCCATGTACTGGGAATGCAGTGAATGCGGAGGCCAGCTGAAACGGCGGCGTCCTCCGAGTGTGTGCCCGAGCTGCGGTCTGGCCGGAGCCATCTTCGTGCCCGCGGACCCCGACGATGAGCACGTGCCTGTCTCGTCGTTGCGAGAGGCGTGGATTCGCGCGGGCGTCGAGGCTCCGAGCGCCCCGTCTTGACAGCGTCGAGATCACGGTTTTCTTCAACCCCGCGGCGATCAAGCCGCCCAAACCACGCAAAGGAGAAGGTCATGCTTGCCAGATTGTTCCCCCACAACAGCGAAGTGCGGCGCTCCCCGGCGTCGCTGGTGCCCACGGCCGATGGGTTGTTCGACGAGGCCCTCACGCTCTTTGCGCAGCCGCTCCTCGGCGATCGCGCGTTCGCCAACACCTGGGCGTCGGCGATGGTGCCGCCGGCCGACATCGTGGAGACCGCCGAAGCGGTGCGCGTCAGCGTCGATCTCCCGGGCTACGACCCGCAGAGCGTTCAGGTGCAGCTCGACGGCGACACGCTGACGATTCACGCGGAGCGCAAGCAGGACGCCGAGGAGAAGCGTCAGGCGTACCTGCGCAGTGAACGCGCGTACGGCTCCTGCACGAGGGCCTTCGTGCTGCCCGCGTCGGTCGATGGCGCGAAGTGCGAGGCCGCCTACCGCCACGGCGTGCTCACCGTGACGCTGCCGAAGCGCGACGAGGCGAAGACCCGCGCCATCGCCGTGCAGGTGCAGTCGTAAAACCGGCGGTTGACCTGCGCGCCGTGCTCCGTGCCGGAGGCGGCGCGCCGGTCACCCTTCACGGGAGAAATCGTCATGACGGTCGAACAGCGTCCCTCGACGCCCATGGAGCTCCGGCACCTCGGGCGTGAAGTCAAAACCGCGCTGGAGCTCGCCATCGTCGCGCTCGCGCCCTCGAGCATCGTCGAAGGTCTGGCGAGCGCCGCCGGCTTGCTCGACGCGGTGGTGGAGCTGCCGCTCGACAGCCCCGCGTTGGCGGCGCTGGTGCCGGGGCTCGATGCGCGCGCGAGAACCGCGCTCAAGGCGTGGGCCACGTGGAGGGAAGAGCACCTCCGTAAATTGTCGGCGTGACGGCGGCTGCCATCATGGGCGGTTGATCGTTTCATTGAACTCCTGTTCAGTGGCGGTCTCCGCCATGATTCCCGCCGAAATTCACGAAGCGCTGCGCGCCTGTCACCCGGTCGTCCGCGATTGGTTTCACGAGACGCTGGGTGAACCCACCGAGCCGCAGATTCGCGGGTGGCCGCTGATCCGCGAGGGAAAGAACGTGCTCATCGCGGCGCCGACCGGCTCGGGCAAGACGCTGACGGCGTTTCTGGCGTGTCTCGACGAGCTCTTCCGCGCGGGAGCCGATGGCACGCTGAGCGACGAGACGCGCGTGGTCTACGTGTCGCCGCTCAAGGCGCTCGGCAATGACGTACAGAAGAACCTGATGCTGCCGCTCGAGCAGTTGCGGGTGCGCGCGCAGAAGGCCGGTATCGCGTTGCCGGAGTTGCGCGTGATGGTGCGCAGCGGTGACACCAGCCCGGCGGAGCGCACGCAGATGGTGAAGCGGCCTCCGCACATTCTCATCACCACGCCGGAGTCGCTGTATCTGTATCTGACCGCCGGCAAGAGCCGCGAGACGCTGCGGAATGTTCGCACGGTGGTCGTCGACGAGATTCATGCGCTCGCGCGCGACAAGCGTGGGTCGCATTTCGCGCTGTCGCTCGAGCGGCTGAAGCACGTGACGAGCAAGCCGCTGCAGCTCATCGGGCTGTCGGCGACGACGCGCCCGCTCGAGCTCCTCGCCCGGTATCTGACGGGTACCGAAGGCGAGTGTGAAGTGGTGCAGGTCGGCCACGTTCGCCCGTGGGAGCTGTGGCTCGAGACGCCCGAAGAAGAGCTCACCGCGGTGCCGACGAATGAGATGTGGGGGCAGTTGTACGACCGCGTCGTCGAGCTCTCGGCCACGCATCGCACGATGCTGATCTTCTCGAACACGCGGCGGCTCGCTGAACGCGTCGCGCATGATCTCGGCGAGCGGCTCGGCCACGACAAGGTCACCGCGCATCACGGCTCGATGGCGCGCGAGATGCGCCTGATGGCCGAAGATCGCCTCAAGAGCGGCACGTTGAAGATCATGGTGGCGACCGCGAGCCTCGAGCTCGGTCTCGACATCGGGTCGATCGATCTCGTGGTGCAGTTGGGGAGCCCGCGGAGCATCGCGGTGATGCTGCAGCGCCTCGGCCGCAGCGGGCACCACAAGTCGGCGATCTCCAAGGGGCTCCTGTTCGCGATGTCGCGCGATGAATTGGTCGAGTGCACGTCGCTGCTGTGGTCGATTTCACGGCGGAATCTCGATGCGGTGCGCATGCCGGCCAAGCCGCTCGACGTGCTCGCGCAGCAGGTCGTCGCCGAGGTCGCCGCCGAAGAATGGAATGAGGAGCTGCTCTTCACGAAGCTCAAGCGCGCGGCGCCGTTCGCGTCAGTCACGCGCGAAGAATACGAGCAGGTGCTGCAGCTCGTGAGTGAGGGCGTCGCGACCAATCGCGGTCGCTCGCGGGTGCATGTGCATCGCGATCGCGTGAACGGCGTGCTGCGCCCGCGCAAGGGCGCGCGGCTCACGGCGCTGCAGAACGGCGGCGCGATCCCCGATCTGTTTTCGTACGCGGTCGTCGCGGAGCCGGAAGGGCACAAGGTCGGCACCGTCGATGAAGACTGGGCCGTCGAGTCGATGGCCGGTGACGTGTTCGTGCTCGGCAGCACCTCGTGGCGCATTCGCGGCATCGTCGGCGGTGAAGTGCGGGTCGACAACGCGCACGGAGCGCCTCCGAGCATCCCGTTCTGGAATGGTGAAGCGCCGGCGCGCACCGATGAGTTGTCGGCCGAGGTCGCGCGGCTGCGCACCGAAGTCGTGCGGCGTGAAGATGCGCGTGAATGGCTGTCGCGCGATTTGAAGCTGCCGGAGCACGCGGCCGATTTGTTGGTTCGCTACGTGAAGGCCGGCGAGACCGCGCTCGGTGCGGTGCCCACGCAGGAGACGCTGATCGCCGAGCGCTTCTTCGATGAAGCCGGCGGCATGCAGTTGGTGATTCATTCGCCGTTCGGCGCGCGCATCAATCGCGCGTGGGGGCATTCGCTGCGCAAGTCGTTCTGCCGCACGTTCGATTTCGAGCTGCAGGCGGCGGCGAGTGATGACGGCATTCTGCTTTCACTCAGTGAGCAGCATTCGTTCCCGCTGATGGACATCTTCGACTTCGTCTCCCCGAAGTCGGCGGAGCGGGTGTTGACGCAGGCGGTGCTGCAGGCGCCGATGTTCGGCACGCGGTTCCGTTGGGCGGCCGGGCGCGCGCTCGCGTTGTCGCGGCTGTCGGGTGGCAAGAAGGTGCCGCCTCCGATTCAGCGCGCGCGCGCTGAAGATTTGATCGCCGCCGTCTTCCCGGAGCAGGTCGGCTGTCAGGACAATCACGGCGGCGCGGAGCTGGAGCCTCCGGATCACCCGCTCGTCAACGAGACGATGAAGGACTGCCTGCGCGACCTGATGGACGTCGACGGTCTCGTGGCGGTGCTCGAGCGCATGAAGCGCGGAGAGATTCGGAAGCTCGCGGTCGACCTCCCGGAGCCGTCGGTGTTCGCGCACGCGATGTTGAACTCGGCGCCGTACACGTTCCTCGATGACGCGCCGTTGGAGGAGCGCCGCGCGCGCTCTGTTTCAGTGCGCCGCGGGTTGCCGGCGAGCGATGCGGTGGCGTTCGGTGCGCTTGATCAGGCGGCGATTGATCAGGTCGTGTCTGAAGCTGCGCCCGATTTCCGCGATGCAGAAGAGTTCCACGACACCTTGTTGCAACTCGGCGTGCTTCCCCCTCTCCCGCGTGCGGGAGAAGGTTGGGGTGAGGGTCGCGAACAGTTCGTCGCCGACCTCGCGCGGCAAAACCGCGCTGGTTCTCATAACGGCTTCATCTACGCCGCTGAACGCGTGCCGCTGATGCAGGCGCTGCACCCCGACGCGAAACTCAAGCTCGCTCCGCTCGCCGGCGACGCGCCGATGGACCACGAGATGGCGGCCCGTCAGGTCGTCCGCGGGTGGATGGAGATTCTCGGCCCGACGACCACGGCCGAGCTGGCGGCGATGCTGTCGCTCACCACGTCCGACGTCGAGATTGCGCTCGCGAAACTCGAATCACTCGGGCTCGTGCTCCGTGGTCGCTTCCGTCCGACTGCTGGCGCCGAAGACACCGAATGGTGCGATCGCCGCTTGCTCCAGCGCATTCATCGCCTCACGGTCGGCCGTCTTCGCAAAGAAATCGAGCCGCTCACGCAGGCCGACTTCATGCGGTTCCTCTTCCGCTGGCAGCACGTCGACTCCGAGTCGCGGCTGCGCGGAGCGGGCGGGCTCTCGAAGATCACCTCGCAGTTGCAGGGCTGGGAAGCGCCCGCCGCCGCCTGGGAGCAGGAGTTGTTCCCCACGCGCATGCGCAACTATCAGGGCGATTGGCTGGAGCACGCGTGCTTCTCGGGCGACGTGACATGGGGCCGGCTCACGTTGCGCGAGCCGAAGGTCGCGCCGGGTCCCGCGCGTGGTCAGCCGGTCTCTCCTCAGCCGACCGCGCGCGCGGGTTCGTTGTCGCGTGCGGCGTCGCTCACCTTCATGCGCCGCGCCGACATCGAGTGGCTGCTGCAGGCCGCGCGGCCGGGTTCGGTGCTCGCTGACGGACCACGCCCGTGGCCCGCTGATCTGTCGAACGCCGCGGCCGACGTCATCAAGGTGCTCGAGCGTCGAGGTGCGTCGTTCTTCAACGAACTCCTCGCCGGCGAGAAGTTCGGCGACCTCTCCCCGCTT